>JBHJOF010000114.1:0-25639 GCA_050330055.1 Kiloniellales bacterium | reverse complement strand
TGGCGTCGCGCATGGCCAGAAGCTCGGCGCGCGAGATCGGCCAGTCAAAGCCGGCGAGCCCATCGGGCCCAACGACCATGCTGCCGGTATCGAGCACCACCGTCCCAGTCACGCGCCGCCCGCCATTTGCGCGGCTTGACGCTCATCGACGATACGTCCGGCATCGAGACGGTAGATCGCGTCCGCCGCGTCGGCCAGCGCCGGCTGATGCGAGATCGCCAGGACGGTGACGCGGCCGATCAGAGTCCGCAGGGTGTCGCAGATCGCCTTCTCGGTCGCTGGGTCGAGCGCCGTCGTCGCCTCGTCGAGAATCAGCAGAAGCGGCTCCCGTGCCATGGCCCGGGCGATGGCGATTCGCTGCCTCTGCCCACCGGAAAGCTTGCCGCCACGCTCGCCGACGACGCTCTGCAGACCGCGCGGCATGGACTGGACGAACTCCCAAGCCCCGGCGGCGCGCAAGGCCGCCTCGGCGCGGTCCGGCGTGATGTCCGGATCATCGAGCGTGACGTTTGCAAGCACCGTGTCGTTGAACAGAAACACCTCCTGCGGTACGTAGCCGATCCGGCGCCGCCAGGCCGTGATGTCGATCTCCGAGAGCGGCACCCCGTCGAGCAGGACCCTGCCGCGGTTCGGCGCATAGAAGCCGACGATCAGATCGGCGATGGTCGTCTTTCCCGAGCCGGAGGGTCCGATGATCGTGGTCAAACGTCCCGCCGGCACGGCAAGGCTGACGTCCTGCAGGATCGGCGTCGCGCCGTGGGCAAAGCGCACCTGGTCCAGCTCGATCGACCCGCTCAGGGCCGGCTGGCGTGTGCCGCCGTGCTCCTCGCGCTCGGCCTCGGCGTGCGTGATCGAGCTGCCGACGGCGTGCCAGACGGGCTCGAAGCGCACCAGGCCCTGGTAGGCGTTTCGCACGGCATTGATCCCGGAAAGCATGCGCTGGAACAGCACCGCCATGAACAGCAGCTCGGCAAAAGGAATCTGCATGTAGGTGATCGCGCCGTAGAGCCCGCCCGCAAGAATCAAAGCCAGCAAGGGCTCGTGCGCCGAGGCCGAGGCCGCAATGCTGACCATCTCGCGCCGCTGCGCCCTGTTGATGTCCTGCGTTTCCGCCTCGAGTAGCGGACCGAGCCAGTCCTCGCGCCCCATCGCTTTGATGGTCTTGAAGGAGACCAGCCCTTCGGTGAGCCTCGTGGTGAGGCTTCGCATCGCTCGGGTCTGTTGCGCACTGGCATCCCGGACAATGCGGATCAGTATGTTGAGGACGACAAACAGCAAAAGGCCGCAAACCGCCGCCGCCAGCGTGATGTGCCAGGACATCAAGAGGGACAGGCCGCCATAGATCGCGACCTTGATTGCCTCGCTGAGCAGCTTGCCCGAAGCGCCAAAGGCCGCCGCGGCGCGCATTACCTCGCCGCTCATGGTGTTGGCAAGCGCGCCGGTCGGCTGGCTGGTGAAGTAGCTCCAGCGGGCCTTCATCAGCGCCCGCACCAGGCTGACGCGCAGATCGGTCGCGATCTGGGCGGTCACCGTTCCGACCACGGCCATGGCGGCGAGGAGAAGTCCCGCCTTGAGAAACAGGCCGAGCACGACAAGGGCCAAGAGCGGCCCGACCTGCGGCGCGATCCCCACCCGCTCGAGCACGTCCTGGATCGCGGCGCTCAGGCCGTCCGTGCTCGCAGCCGCGTCCGCGCTGGCGAGCTGCAGCACGGGGAGAATCGCCATCACGCCCATGCCCTCTGCCAGGCTGGCGAGCAGAAGCAGCAAGAGGCAGCCCGCCATCGCCGCCGGGTAGCGGCGCCAAAAGCCAGCCACCACGGAAAAGCTGCCGCTGCCTGTCTCACGCATCGGCGATCAGCTCGCGGACAGGCTCGAAGGCCTCGGCGGCGGCGACGCCCGCCGCGGCGCCACGGACGCGCGCCAGCGCCTCGACCGCCTCGAGCGACCGGGCGTGCGGAAAGGCGCGCATCTCGGCGGCGTAACAGCGCAGTGCCGCCAGCTTCCGATCCAGGTGGCGGGATATGTCGACAAAGCACGCCGGGCGGAAGGCCGGGCCGGTGGCGGTCGTGGACCATTCCGTGCTGGACGGCGTCTCGAAGGCGAGGAGGCGTCGAACCGGGGCGCCGGGCAGCGGCCGGCAGGCCGTGACCACGGCCTGGTGGACGATCCGATGATCGACGTTCAGATCGCCGCCGTGATGGCAGTAGACGATCGATGGCCGCAGATCGGCCACGACCGCCTCGACGATCTTCACGACGTCGAGCAGATCGTGCCCGTCGAGGCGATTGTCGGGCAGCCCGGCGAACCGCGGCGCGCGGGTTCCCAAAGTCTCCGCCGCCGCCGCAGCGGCGTCGCGCAGGGCGCTGATCTCGGCCGATCGCTCCGTTGCTTGTCGCGCAAGGTCGCGGGAGGTCGCCCCTTCGGCGAGGACGAGCACGTGCACGTCGTCGCCCGCCGCCGCGTGGCGGGCGCTCGTGCCGCCGCACCCGAGCACCTCGTCATCGGGATGGGCCGCCACCACCAGGACACGGTCCGCCATCGGCTAGCTCTCGAGCAGGGACCACGACAGGGGGCTGTCGGCCTTCACCGCCTGCCGCAGCCGTCGCCCGGTGACGGCTGAAAGCTCGGCCGGCGGCAGCCCGGTCTCCGGCCGCACGACCTTGAGGTCGCCGGCCTGAAGCACCTCCCCGGCCGCCATCGCGCGTGCGAAGTGCAACGAGCGGCGCATCGCCCGCATGCCCGCGCGATCCGGCGAGAAGTCGGTGACCAGCGCCGCCTCGGTCTCGCGGATGTCGCGGACCATCCGGCGGAACGATTCGGGACCGGCCGAGACGGCGTGGTCGGGGCTGTATCCCGGCAGGCCGTCGGTCAAATGCTTCTCGACGATGCGCGCGCCCAATGCCACGGCCGCCACGGCGAGATGGCTGCCCTGCGAGTGGTCCGACAGCCCCACCGGGCAGGGCAGCAGGTCGCGCAGCAGCGGGATATTGCGCAGCCGCATGCTGTGGGCCGGCGCCGGATACTTGCTGACGCAGTGGAGAACGGCGAACCAGGGCAGCGTTGCCGACGCAAGCCGTCCGGCCAGAGTCGTGACCTCGTCCAGCGTCGACAGGCCGGTCGAGACGATCACCGGCTTGCCGATCTCGATCAGCCGGTCGAGCAGAGGCGCATAGGTGATATTGCAGGAAGCCACCTTGTAGCCCCAGGCGCCCAGCTCCTCCATCCAGCCCAGGGTGGTGAAGTTGGTCGCCGTCGAAAGGAATCGCAGGCCCCGCGCGCTGCAGCGCTCCATCAGCACGGGATACCAGTCGCGCGGCATCTCCAGACGCTTCAGCATCGCGTGGTCGGGATGGTCCGGCCCCACCATCTCGTCGGCCAGGAAGCTCTGGAACTTGGCCACATCGGCGCCGCAGTCGGCTGCGATGTCGACGAGCCCGAGCGCGCGCTCAAGTTCGCCGTCGTGGTTGGAGCCGATCTCGGCGATGATTAGGACGCGGTCTTCACGCTGCTGCATTCACCAGGCACCACAGGCCATTGTCAAAAGGAACTCGTCGCGGAACCACGTCGTGGCTGTCGAGCGCGGCGCAGAAGGCCAGATCCGCCTCTTGCCCAAACCGGCGCAGGCGGTCTGCTCCCGGGCAGGAAAGCAGTACGAGCCGTATTGCCTCGAAGTCCGCTGGATCGCCACGCCAAAGCGCATCCAGATAGTCGGCGCAGAGGTCGTCCTCCTCGGCCGGCTCTTCGCCTCGCACGCCCACGGCCCAGAAGCCGACATCGCTTCCCGCGGCATTGCGTTTCAGCACTTCCACGAGGCTGGCGGAGTTGGCGAAGCTGCCAAGATAGACGCTTTGCTCTGGACCGCAGGCCTCGATGCAGCGCGTGCCGCCCGAGGTCGTAAGGATCACCGTAGCCCCCGCGAAGTCGGGCAAGACCTGCGCCGGCGAGTTGTCGCCATCGGTGTCGGGCAAACGGCGCCCGCCCCGCTCACCGAGTAGCAGCCAGCTCGGATTGGCCTGCTTGAGGGCGCGCGCCTGGTCGATCCCTTCCACCGTCACGACACGCTCGGCGCCCATCGCCAGCACAGCAAGCACGGTGTTGCTGGAACGGAAGACATCGATCACCACCACGGTCTCCGGCAGCTTGGCAACATCCGCCAGGGTCCGGCATACACTCATGGAACAGAGACCCGCGCGGCGATGTCGGCGTACTCCACCACGACATCCTTGCGGATCTTGAGGATGGCAATGCCGTCGCGCGGATGCGCCACGGCTTCGACCGCCCGGCCATGGGAAAGGTCGATCAGCAGGTCGGTCAGGTTGATCCCCGCCGCTACCAGGTTCATGTCCTGCGCGGCCGTCCGTCCGCCGTTCACCTCGATCAGATAGGGCAGACCATCGTCCCGCGAGACAATGGCTTCCACGTTATTGAAGCCGGGCACCAGGCCCAAAGCCTCGACCGCGGCTACCGCCTGCTCGGTCATCATGTCGTTGCGCTCGATCACGGCCGCCGTCGTCGTGCTCTTCATGCGCCGCGTCTCGAACTTCCGGCGGCTGACCGCATAGACGAGCGCGCCGTCGGGCGCATGCAGGCTGCTGACGTTGAACTCCTCGCCCTCGATCAGTTCCTGTACCAGAAACCGCTCTCCAGTCGCTGCCGACTGCTTGCGCACTCTGCTCAGGACGAAATCGTACTCGTCGCCATCCTCCGGCATGTAGATCTTCCGCCCGCCCCGAGACGACAGCACCTTCACCACAACGCGGCCAGCAAGCTCCGCCCAGACCCGATCGGCATCGAACGCGTCATTGAGCATCCAGGTCCTCGGCATCCGGACCAGGCCATCCAGCCGCGCAAACATAGCGCCTTTGTCGAGGGCGCAGTCCAGGGCTTCGGCCGGCGGCAGCAGCAGGCGACAGCCGTGCTGCTCAATCGACCGGCGACAACGGGCCAGAACCGGCAGCTCTTCATCAAGACCGGAGTAGAGCACGCCGATCTGCTCGCGCTCGATCAAGCGAATCAGGGCAATCAGGTAGCCGTCGTCACTGCACAATGGCATGCGATAGGCGGCATCCACCTCGGGCAGAAAGAGGTTGCCCGAGGCAGGGTTGGCGTCCGCCAGGATGGCCCGACTGCGATACTTCGTGGATGACTTCAAGGCGGCAAGCTGCGCCAGGATACCCGGCCCGCCTCCCGGCATCAGGAGCACGTTTACGATATCCACCGGCCGTCCTACTCCAAGTCGCGCCGGATAAGGGCAACATCCTCCATCAAGAGAACGTCCAGGGCGCTCCGCCTGAAGGTGGAGATTGCATCGCTTGGCGTGCAGACGATCGGCTCGCCGTGCAGGTTGAACGACGTGTTGAGCAGCGCTCCCGTGCCGGTCCGCCGCTCGAAGGCCTTGATAATGTCGTAGTAGTCGGGGTTCTGATCGCGACTAATCACCTGCGGCCGTGCGGTTCGATCGGCCCGGTGAATCGCGGCCGGCAACTCATTCTGGCCCGCCTCGGTCGTTTGGGCGGCGATCATCATGTAGGGCCGCTGAATCCGGGGATTGCTCCGCGCGATATAGTCGTCCTGGCGCTCGGCCAGGATGACCGGCGCGAAGGGCATCCAGAAATCCCGGTACTTGATCTGCGCGTTGATCTTCTCAACCGTGTCCTCGCGCCGCGGATCGGCGAGAATCGAGCGATTGCCCAGCGCCCGATGGCCGTACTCCATGCGCCCCGAGCAGCGGGCCACCACCTTGCCGTCGGCCAGCAAAGCCGCCACGGCGTCAGCATCAACGGCCTCGCGCACGTCTGCCGTCTTCGACACGCAGGACTCGGAGATGGCGCGGTCGATCTCCGTCCGCCCATAGGCGGGCCCCATGTAGGGATTCTCGATCGGATGAAGGCCCTGCCAGGCCTCGGGGTCACCGGCCGTCGCGGCCATATAGCAGGCGCCTACGCACAGCGTATCGTCGGTCGGGCTGGGACAGACGTAGAAGTCATCGAGCAAGGACGATTCCGCCAGCAGCATGTTGAGCTTCACGTTCATGGCGACCCCTCCCGCGAAGACCGCATGCCGGGAGCCGTACTTGCGCTGCACCACCTCGAACCAGCGCTGCACGGAGGTCTCGCACATGTCCTGCACGGCGGCTGCGATGCCGTCGAAGCGATGGCCGTCGAAGGCCTCCTTGACAGCGAAATAGAGGTCCGGGAAACGCCGGCCGCCGACGTAGGAGATCAGGTCACCTTCCACATCCAGCATGCCCTCGAATACTTTGCGGCTCTTGTAGAATTCTCGGTCCGTCGCATAGGGGGCCAGGCCCATGACCTTGAACTCGTGCTCCCCAAGCTTCATGCCCAGGATCAAGGTGATCTCGCGGTAGATTCGCGCCACGTCCACCTCATTCGAGCGGGCCAGCTCCTCGAGCCGCCCGCCCTTGAAGCGGAACAATGTGCTTGTGGTGGCGTCGCCACCGCCGTCCAGCGTGTAGACCATGGTGTCGTCGGCGCGGATGTGGCTGCCGAACAGCGCGTAGTAAGCGTGGCATGCGTGATGGTCATAGAACCGCACCCGGTCGGGCGGCAGGCCGAGATGGCGATGCACGCCGTCTGTGCGGACCGCCTGCGACTTGTCCCGACTGGTCAAAGACTCGTAGGTGCCGTCGATGTTGGAAAAGTCATAGAAATGGTCTGCGCTCTGAAAGCGCTCGCGCCAGAGGGCTTCCAGCACCTCGGGCCGCTTGATGCCGTCGTACAGCCGCGGCTTCCAGTAGTCGCGATGCATCCGCCGCCAGTCGTCGCCGCTGAAGGAGGCAAGCGCCTTGAGGCCGACTGCGAAGGTACCCATGTTGGTCGAGGCAAAGGCAACCTCGTCGAGATCCTGCGCCGTCACGCCGCCGGCGCGCAGGCAGTAGTCGATCGCCTGGCGCGGATAGCCATGATCGTTCTTGAAGCGGCTGAAGCGCTCCTCCGCAGCGAGCGCCACCAGCCGCCCGTCGACCATCAGGCAGGCGGAGGCGCAGTGGCCATCGTGGATGCCGAGTACGATCATCTAACCGCCCGCCGGATCAAAATTGCGCGCCGGTCTCAGACCTGTCGCTGCCGCTCGTGGAAATGGCGAACCGTGTCGCCCCGCAGGCCGAGGCGCAGGGTCTCCAGGTTCAGAACCTCGCCCAAGGGCACGTTGCCGATGTTGGCCTCGCTGCCCAGGCGCTTGATGAACCAGGTCATCTGCCGCTTGTGCGGCGCCTCGAAAATCAGATTGTCGTTCGGCACGGCGCCAAGCACCGCCTCGACGATCGCATCCTGCAGGGAACCGTCCGCATTGTAGATCCCTGCGGAGGCGTCGGCCCGCCCTTCGAGAATCACCTTCCAGGCACCCGCCGCGAGGTCGGCGCGGACGAACTCGACCCACTCCTCCGGCGGGCTGACCACGGTGATGTCCTTGCTGCCGACCTCGGAGAGCACCGTGAAGCCCTTGCCGGCAAAGAGCTCGATCATGCGCCGCTTGTCGGCTTCGGGGATGGCGAGCGAGCCGTTGGACACTTCCACCATGTCGACGCCCAGGTCGTTCAGCCAGGCGGCGAGATCGTTCACCTTGTTCTGCCACCAGCAGAGCTCGAACAGCATGCCGCCCGGGCAGGTTCGAATACCGTATCGCGCAAAGAGGGCCACCTTGTCGCGCAGGGTCGAGGTGATATATGCGGAGGCCCAGCCCAGCTTCACGATGTCGACGAAGGGATGGCAGAAGGCCAGCTTGTCCTCCAGCTCGGCCAGGCCGTAGCCGTTGTCGACCAGATTGGAGAGACCGACCTCGCGCGGCTTGCCCGAGCGCGGCGGAAGATCGAGAACCAGACGGTTCATGGACGATGATCTCCCCTCGCCGCTGCGCTTACATAGCGGCCGCTCCCGTTCAGGCGAAACCCGGCACGCTGAAAGGCCTTGTGGGATGGTTGGTTGTCCTGGTGCACCTCGGCCACCATCTCGGTGCCGCGAAACAACCGCCGGGCGCTTCGCAGCGCCGCCGTTCCGATTCCCATGCCGGTCAGCTCCGGCGCAACGAGAACCGACAACTCGAAGCGATCGTCGTCCCGCCCATCGAGCCTCACTACGCCAACGGGGCGGCCGTCCCGCTCGACCACATAGAGGCTTCCATCAAGTTGTCGCAGGCGCTGCTGGAACCAAGCCTGGTGCTCGTCCCAGGTCGGCGCTTGTGCATTGCGAAACCAGCGCCGCAAGCCCGGCGCGGACTGCCAGTGGAACAACGTCTCGCAGTCGTCGCCTCGCGCAAGCCTGAGCGAGACGGGCAAGCCGTCCTTGTCCTGCTCGGGAGCGACGGCGAGCACCACGCGCCGCGCGCCGTTGCCATCGCAGACCGCGAAGGCGCGCAGGGCCATCTCCGCCCGCAACGCCCCATCGAGCACGAGCGGGCGAAGGCTGGCCGCCAGAGTCTCGGAGTCTACGGCATCCCACCGGCCAGCCAGCGCCACGGCACCGGCGTCGGCCAGCGCCCTTGCCTGCGCCGCCTGGTTGTCCGCCGTTACCACGGCGAGCGACGGCAGGCCGAGACAGCAGCGCTCCAGCGCCGAGGTTCCGGCCGCACCAATCGCCAGGTCCGCCTCCAACATCAACGCCGCCATCTGCTCCACCGCCTGGTGCAGCACTACCGGGAACGGCAGCCGCTGCGCGCGGCTCTCGATCTGCTTCCGCAGCGGCGTCGATCCGCCAAGCGTCACGTCCGCCGCCAGCGGCAGGCCGAGCTGCGCCAGGGCATCCAGCGCCGGCAACGTCATGCCCTTACCGTCCACCATGCCGAAGCTGACCAGCACGCGCCGCAGCGGGCGATTCGCTCCCCTTGCAGCTAGGCTGCCCTGCCTGGCCTGGTAGAAGGCCGGGCGCAGCAAGGCATAGTCCGGCCCGATCAGCCGGGCGGTGGCGTGAGGGACCAGCCCGTCATAGTCGGTCGCGCGCCGCCCCGGCGACTGGTCGAGCAGCAGGTCGCAGTCATGGCGGCGGTTCGCGAGGTCGTCGATCGCCATCACGCGCCGCGCCCAGGCGCGCGCCGCCGCCTCGAACGCGGCATCGCGCTCGTAGTGGTCGACCACCAGCAGATCGGCGTCACCCTCCGCCAGCTCGCCGACGGCTGCGGCCTCGCTGGCCGGCGGCCCGTCCTCGATCACGTGCACCGCATGCGCCGTGGCCGAGAGAGCAGGCACCGTCGACGCGGCCTCCCGTCCGACGGCAAAGAGGCACCGCCAGCCCTCCTCGGCCAGCGCGTCGGCCAGGACAAGAGAGCGCATGACGTGGCCGCCGCCGATCTCCGGCGAGGCGTCGCAACGAAAGACGGCGAGACGGCTCAATTGAACCTCCGGAACACCGGCTTCACGGGCTCGCCGGCCAGCAGCCCCTCGACGCTGCGGCGCTCGCAGGCCTGGCGGAAGACGGCGCAGGCCGCGTCGAAGGCCCGCTCGGTGTCGGCGATTTCGGCATCGCCGTGGCTGGGCGTCATGACGAAAAGGCCCTGCAACAGCACGCCATGCGCGATCACCTCCTGCAGGAACAGGGTCTGGAAGGCCGGGTCGGGCTTGCCCTCGGGTCCCAGCACTTCGAAGGCCATCAGACAGGGAAAGCCTTTCAGGCGCAGATGATTCGAGAGACCGTGGCGGTCGATCACCGCCTGCAGCCGCGTGCGCAGCCGCTCGCCACGCTCCCAGTTCTCCCGCACCAGCCTACCGTCGGCGAACCGGCGCAGGGTGGCGATGGTTGCCGCCAGGCCGACCGCCTCGCCGCCGTGCGTGGTCGACAGCAGGAAGACCTTGCGGGCGCCCTTGGGCTCCAAGCCGCCGATCCGCATGATCTCCGCCCGGCCGGTCAGCGCGGCATTGGCAAATCCGTTGGCGATGCCCTTGCCGTAGGTGTAGAGGTCGGCCTCGACACCGAGCCAGGCGCTGGCTCCCGGCACGGCGAACTTGAGGCCGGAGATCATCTCGTCGAGGGCGAAGACCGTGCCCTCGCGCCGGCACAACGCCGCGACCTCCTGCAGGTAGCCCTCGGGCGGCGCATCGAACTTGATCGGCTCCATCATGACGCAGGCGATCTCGCCGGGATGGCGTCGGAACAGGGCGTGCAGGGACTCCGGGTCGCCGTAAGAGAAGCGCAGCGTATGGCGCGTGGCGTCTTGTGGAATGCCGGCATTGCTCGCCGTGGTTCCGATGAACCAGTCATCGTAGGAGAAGAAGGGATGCTCGGCCGGGACCGCGACCTTGTCGCGGCCGGTGTAGCTCCGCGCCAGCTTCACCGCCGCCGTCGTGACCGCCGAGCCGTGGCGGGCGAACTTGACCATCTCGGTGCCGGTCACGGAAAGGAAGCTTTCGGCCGCCTCGAGCTCGAGCTGCGAGGAGCGCTGGAAGATCACGCCGTTGCCGATCGCCTCGCAAACCGCCCGGTTGACCTCCTCGTCGGCATGGCCGAGCGAGACCGCGGTCAGCCCCATAGCCCAGTCGACCAGGCAGTTGCCGTCAGCGTCCCAGAGCCGCGCGCCCTTGCCGCGGACGATGCCGTTGGGCGCCTCCTGCGGGAAGCGGTCACTGCCGCGCGAATAGGTGTGGCTGCCGCCGGGAATCAGCCGCTCGATCCGCTCGGTGAAGGCTTTCGAGCGGGGGAACGACAGGCGGCAGTTGGACAATCGCGCGTCCGTCATGCTCGGCGGTCCCTCACGGATAGATGCCGTCCCAGAGCCGCCGCGGCTTGGTATAGGGCCCGACCAGCGCCTTCAGATCGGAACGGCTGTCCAAGAAGGCAATGATGTCGGACAGCGGGATGAGCGGCGCCTTGTCGGCCAGCGCCCCATAGACCTGGCGGCAGACCACCAGGTCCTCCGGATAGTCCACGGTCAAACGCAGGTCCATACGCGCGCAGTCTTCCGAGGGAAGAATGGCCTGGACACGAAAGTCGTTGAAATGCTGGCGGACGTAGCGTGAGCAGTTCTCGCTGCGATGCTCCGCCGTGCCCTGGGCGTGCGAGCGCCGCAGCGCCTCGAGCTTGTAGATCTCGAAATGGGTGCCCTCGGGCAGGTTGTCGGTCGCAGTCACGTCGTTGCCCCGCTCCAGGTGCGCCGCCCAGGCCTCGGCGAAAGGCTCGTAGTAGAGGAAGGGGCATTCCGTGGTGACGCGGAAGACGTCGGTCCCGCCGACGGCCTCGGCGCAGGCGATGAGGCGGGCCAGAACGTCGACCTCGTCGCCGACGATATAGGAGATTCCGCGGCGCTCGGCGATCTCGGCGAAGACCTGGTTCTCCACGCCCTCGGCGATGCCGAGGACGGGCGTATCGATGCCCGGCAGCCGCGCCACGGTCGCCAGGATCTGGTCGAGAATCGTGCAGCCTGGCGCGAGGTTCTGCAGCGGCTTGCCATAGAGCCGGGTCCCGGTGTTGCGGCACGCCAGGGCCGCGATCAGCTTTCTCATTCCACATCCGAGGTCAGGATGGGATCGCCGCCAGCGACCGCGCGCTTCAGGCGGCGGCCCCGCAGCGACGCGGGATCGTAGAGCCCCTGCCCTGGTTTCACCCGGTCGGTCCGGCGCAACGTCATGTCGTCTCCCGCCAGCTCGCAGCCGGCCGGCAGGTCGCGCGCCGCCAGGATCTTTTTGACCGCTTTCTCGCGGTAGCCGCGCTCCGCCGCCGTCAGCGTCAGCTCGGCCGGCCCCAGGGCGGCGAAGAGGCGGCGCAGCGTCGCCACGTAGTCGGCGAACTCCTCCGGCTCCAGGGCGGAGACGAAGTCCTCGATCTCCAGATAGCGGCTCAGCGTCAGGTGCTTTTCGATCCAGTCGGCGCCGAGCGCCATCGCCATGGCCGAGATCATGACGCGATCGGGCGATAACCCGTCCACGTGGTCGAGATAGCCCACCTCGACGCCGAGATGATCCTTCAGCAGCGGCAGACGGGACAGCATGCTCGTCTCGACCGGAGTCGGCTCCGACTGGAAGCCATAGAGGAACGCCAGACGGTCGAGCACGCCCCACTGCCGCGCCTCCGCGACGAAGGCCTCGGCCTCGGCAAGCTCGATGCCGCCGATCGAGACGAAGACCCGATCCGCCGCATCGAAGGCGCGGCGGATCAGCGTGCGGTTGAAGAAGTTGGAGGAGTGAATCTTGATCCCGTCCGGGACGATCTGCTCCGCTACCGACAGGGCGCGGTCGCCGGAAACGTCGGTGAACAGCGCCAGGCCAAGCTCGCGGCTCAGGCTGCGCACCTCACGCCACACGGCGACGTCCATCTCGAGCTGGCGGTACCAATCGTAGTAGCGGTAGCCGGGCTCGGCCACGTCGTCGGCATAGACGATCTGGAACTTCACCGCGTCGGCGCCGGCCTTGGCCGCCGCCTTGACGTAGAGGCGGCAGTAGTCCGCACGGCCCTCGTAGCCCTGCGCCACCTCGGCGATGATGCGGATCACGCCGCTTCCTCCAGGCCGCAGAGGCGCCGGGCGGCGATCACCTGGCGCAGCACGGAGAGCGCCTCGCGGCCGTCGCAGGCCGGCTCGGACTCGCCGCGCAGACAGGCCAGGAACGCGCGGATCTCTGTAACGTAGTCATCGGCCGGGCTGCCTTCGAACTGCCTATCGGCGAGCGTTGTGCCGTCGACGCCCCAGGCGGTGAGGCGGCGCTTCCGGATGTCGATGCACAGCCGGCCGCCGTCCAGCGCCAGGTCGACGACCCGGACGGGAGGCCGCGTCACGTAGTCCAGGTGCAGGGCCGACTGCACGCCGCTTTCGTGCAGCAGGATCACGTCGGCGCAGTCGTCGCTGGTAATGCCGATACTGCCCGTCGAGCGCGCGGCGGCGGCGAGCGTCTGCGCCGGTCCCAGCAGGTGGTTGGCCAGGTCGAACTCATGGAGGACGTCGAACAGCACGCCCCCGGTCCGCCGATCGGCCGCATAGTTCAAGCGATGATCCCTACCCGGCCGCCAGTCCGGCAAGTAGGAAGCGGCGAGCAGGCGGCCCCACAGCGGCGCGCCCATGTCCGGCCGCAGCGCGCGCGCAGCCTGGACGGCGGGGTGGTAGCGCAGGTTGAGTGCGGCGAATACGATGCGCCCGGCCGCGGCGGCCCGCTCGAGCAATGCCTCCACGCCGCGCTCGCTGTGCGCCAGCGGCTTCTCGACGAAGAGATGGCAGCCGGCGTCCAGCCCGGCCCGCATGTCGTCCAGATGAAAGGCGTTCGGGCTGGCGATCACCACTGCCTCGGCGCCGTCCAGGGCGGCCGCTCTGCTTTCCGCCGCGACGCCACCCAGTCCGGTCAGCTCCGCCCGCGCCTCGGCCGAGGGATCGTAGCCAACCACCCGGCAGCCTTCGGCGAGCAGATTGCCGGCGTGGCGGCGGCCGATCGAGCCCAGGCCGAGAACTGCGACCTTCACGCCGGGCTCATCCCCTTCGCCTGGCCGTGACGACCATCTGCGAGGTCTCTTCGGTCAGCGGCGCGTCGTTCCATCCGTCATGGAAGCGGATATCGGAGAACCACGGCCGCAGCAGCGCGCCAACGTCCTCCGCATCGTAGATACGGATAGCTTCGCTACGCCCCTCGTCGATTGGGCCATCGCGGTGCACAAAGGTCTTGTCGTGGTGCAGAACGCGATTTGCGGCATCGAAGCGGAACGCCGACAGCGAGAAGCGGAAGGGATCGTCCGCCGGAAGCTCGCTCCAGCGCTGCCAGGTGCCGTCCGGCTCCATCGAGCAATGGGCCACGGTCCGTGGATGGCGATAGAGCTCGAGCAGCAGGCCGCCACCCGGTCTCACCATCGAGGCGATCGCCTGTGCCGCCGCCCTGCCGCCGTCGGCGGCGATGGCCTCGAAGTAGCAGAAGGCGCCCGTGATGCAGACGGCCAGGTCGGCCGGGTCGGCGACCCTGTGTTGCGGCTGCAGAAGATCGTCCTGCCACACCGAGATATGATCGTGATGGCGATCGGCAATCCAGCGCCGCGCGAAATCCACCCGGCTCTCCGCGATGTCGAAGCCCTCGAGGCGCGTCATGTCAGCGGCGAGCGCCATGAGAAGCCTGCCATTGCCGCAGCAGGGCTCGACCAGCGAGCGGGCCTCCGGAAAGTGGCGCCTGATGAAGGCGGCCTGAGCCTCGGACTTCTGCAACGCCATGCCGCGGTAGTGATCGAGCGCTGCCTGGTCGGGGAAGTTCGCCTCGGCCTCGACACCCTCGTAGGCATGTCTCATCCACCCACGACCTCGCGCAAGGCGTCGACCACCCGATCCACGTCGCTCTCCGCCATGGCCGGGAACAGCGGCAAGGACAGCATCTGCCCATACAGCGCCTCGGCGCCGGGCAGGGACTGCTCGCCATAGCGCCGGCGATAGTAGGGCTGCAGGTGCAGCGGCAGATAGTGCACCTGGCTGCCGACGCCGCGCGCCGCCAGCGCGCGCATTGCGGCGGCGCGGCTCTTGCCGATGGTGGCGAAGTCGATGCGCGCGACGTAGAGGTGCCAGGCCGGATCGCAGGCCTCCTGCCGGCCGAGCGGCTCGACCAGGGGCGCCAGCGGCGCCAGCAGCCGGTCATAGCGCGCCGCCAGCGCGCGCCGCCGCGCCACAAATTGGTCGAGCTTGCCGAGCTGGCTCAGCCCCAGGGCGCAATGGATCGCGCTGGCGCGGTAGTTGCAGCCGATCTCCTGCATCTCGTAGTACCAGGGGTTCGGCGTCCCATCGGCGTCGAAGCCGAGCGCCTTGTCGGTATAGTTCTCCGGCTCGCGGACCATGCCGTGGTTGCGCGCGCGCCGCAGGCGAACCGCGAGGGCAGCATCGTTGGTCGTGACCAGGCCGCCCTCGCCCATGGCGATGGTCTTCACCGGATGCAACGAGAACACCGCCATCGCCGAGTCGGCGCAGTCGCCGACCCGGCCACCGCCCCGCAGGTCGGTGCCAATCGCATGGCTGGCGTCCTCGACAATGGCGACATCGGCCAGGCCAGCCTCGTCGAGCGCCCGGCGCAGCGCCGCCACGTCGACCGCCTGGCCCGCATAGTGCACCGGCGCCACCGCACAGACCGTCAAGCCCTGGCGCTTCGCCTCGGCCAGCGCCGGCGCCAGGTGCTCCGGCCCCATCAGGCCGCTTTCTGGATCGACGTCGGCGAAAGCCACCTCGGCGTTGACGAATCGCGCGGCGTTGGCGGTGGCGAGAAAGGTCAGTGCCGGCACCAAGACCGCCCTCCCCGGCCCGATGCCGAGAGCCAGGGTCGCCATGTGCAGCCCTGCCGTGGCGCTGGAGCAAGCGACGGCGAAGCGGGCCCCGACCCGCTCGGCGAAGGCCGCCTCGAAGCGTTCCACGACCGGCCCGCCGGTCAGCCAGTCGGAGCGCAGCACCTCGGCCACCGCCGCCACGTCGTCGTCGTCTACCGAGTGACGACCATAGGGCAGGAAACGCGTCGAGACCGCGTCCATCGCTCTGCTAGCTACTTCACCACCTCGTGCGCCACGCAGTCCGCGATCATGCGCCGGGCCTCGGCAGCGCTCAGCCACTCGCTGTTGGTGTGGCTGGCGTAGACGAAACCCTCCTCGACCGGCGTGGCGTCGTGATTGTAGGGAGCGGCGTTCCGCTTCCAGAAGCTGAAGGCCGGCTCGATCACGTAGCGGTCCTCGAGCTGCAGGGTGTTGCGCCAATCGTCCTCGGTGACCATCACCTCGTGCAGCTTCTCGCCCGGGCGGATGCCGACGACCCGCTTCTCGATATCCGGCGCCATCGCCTCGGCCAGGTCGATCACCTTCATGCTCGGGATCTTGGGAACGAAGAGCTCGCCGCCCTTCATCATCCCCATGCAGGAGGCCACGAAGGCAATGCCCTGCTCCAGCGTGATCCAGAAGCGCGTCATGCGCGCGTCGGTGATGGGCAGATGGTCGGCGCCCTCGGCCAGCAGGCGCCGGTACAGCGGCACGACGCTGCCGCGCGAGCCGATCACGTTGCCGTAGCGGACCACCGAGAAGCGCGGCCCGCCGCTGCCGCTCAGATGATTGGCGGCCACGAAGATCTTGTCCGAGGCCAGCTTGGAGGCACCGTAGAGGTTGATCGGGCTGGCCGCCTTGTCGGTGGAGAGCGCGACGACCCGCTTCACGCCCGACTTGATCGCCGCCTGGACGACGTTCTCGGCGCCCAGCACGTTGGTATGGATACATTCGAAGGGATTGTACTCGGCGGTAGGCACCTGCTTGAGCGCGGCGGTGTGGATCACCAAGTCGATGCCGCGGAAGGCCATCTCCAGGCGCGCCGCGTCACGCACGTCGCCGATGAAGAAGCGCAGCACGCCGCGCGGGTCCATGCCGGCCAGCGCCTGCGTCATGTCGTACTGCTTGAGCTCGTCACGCGAGAAGACCACCAGCCGGTCAGGCGAGGCCTGGCGCAGCAGGTTGCGCACCATGGCCGTGCCGAAGGAGCCGGTGCCGCCGGTGATGAGAATCTTCTTGTCGTTGAAGTAGGACCAGGTTTCCGGCGTCGCGAAACGCCTGAGCACCGTATCGAGCTGATGCACCGCTCGCTGTTCTCCCAAAATATGCCGCCGAACTACCGCGAAAGCCTGGCGCTGGGCAGGCTACCGCCGTTCGGGTGAAGGCGATTCACCCGTTGGACCAAACCACCGTCGCGCCCGCCGGCTAGGCGGGGGCGATTTGCCGGGTCGAGACCAGCGTCTCGACCTCGCGGCCGAGCACGTTCATCAGCAGAATGACCCGGTCCTCGGCGGGGCGGTTCAGAAGCGTGCCGACGTAGTCGGCGAAGGGGCCGGACAGCAGCCGAACGCGGCGGCCCGGCTTCAACCACGACTGCTCGAGCGATGCAATGCCCTTTTCCTCCAAGGCCCGGCGCAGGGTCTCGACGAAACCCATGGGCAGCTTGGCCGGACGGCCGTTCTCGCAAAGCAAGCGGCGCACGCCGAAGGTGCCGACGATCGAGGACCAGGCGGTCTGCTCCGGGTCCATCTCGACGAAAAGATAACCGGGGAACAAGGGCGTACGCAGCGTATCGATGCGGCGGGCGTGCCGGCGCGACCGCAGGATGGTGGGCAGCCAGGCGCGAAAGCCCTGGCGCGCCAGGTTGACCTCGGCCCGGCCCTCCTGATGGGCCCTGGTGTTGACCACGTACCAACCGTTCATGGGGCGTTTGCCTCTCGGAGGGCCGGCTCGCCAGCCATCGCCGTCGGCCCGCTGGACTTCGCGCGACTGATGCGCAGCAGCGCCGGAGCCAGAATGCGCCGCTCGTCGAACAGCTCGAGCAGGCCGTCGTAAGTGGCCTGCGGCGACTGCGAGTCGGCAATTAGCACGCCGTCGATGTCCTCCAGCTCGGCCAGGTCGCGCACGACCGGCAGCCCCAGCATCCGGTCCCGGTTCGCTTCACGGTTCACCACGGCGACGAACTGGATCTCGGCCTCGTGGGCTGCCAGGCAGGCGATCTCGGCCAGCTCGCCGCCGCCGATCAGGGCCAGACGCTTCAGGCCGGCGCGCTCGGCGCGCTCCAGCAGCTCGCTGTACTCCTGGCGCGCCTGGCGGAAGAACCTGAGCGAGATCTCGAGGTACTCAGCGACCAGGCGGCTCTTCTCGGCAAAGCCGGTGGGCGTCAGGTAGTAGGCGTAGCGCTTGTAGGGGGCCGCCTTGACCTTGACGTATCCCTTGTGGACCGCCCGTCTCAGCAGCGCGTTGATCATGCCGATCGACACGCCGAGTCGCTTGGAGATGGTCCCCTGGGTGACCACCTGGCCGCTCTCCAGCGAGGCCAGCAAGTCGAGCTGCGTCTTCGGCGGTGGATTGACTGGCATGGGTTCCCCTCGGGGGCGACGCCCTGCTCCCGTCGCGGCCGCCGCCTTGCGGCGGTTGTCGGCCAAGCGTACCGGGCGGGATGCCGATGGCCCGCTAAATGCTGTGCAGAAATTAGCAGGCCAGCTCCAGCTATTCAACTGTTGAATTTCACCTGTTGAATAATAGGGCTGTCATCTATATATTTGATATTACGACATTTCTCTGATTGCCCAGGACCTCCTGGGCGCTGCCCAGGCTATGGGGGGTCAGCCTCGGGGGAGTCGCCGGGCCGCCGGCCTCACCCCGTGGGCTTCGCCTTGTTCCGCACCAGCCCGGTGAAGCAGCGGTCACGGAACGCCGCCGTGTCCTCACCGCCCCTCACCTCGTAGGTCAGGGCCCGATAGGTGGTGGCCTCCACCTCGCGATAGAAAAAGACCCGCAGCACACACCCGGTCCCGCTGTAGATCCAGACCAGCGCCGGCGGCTGCACCTCGTCGAGCTCGGGCTGACCGAGCAAGGCCCTGGTGCCCTCGAAGTCGAGCCCGACCAGCCGATTGATGGGCAACGTGGCGCTGCCGTTCGGCGGGACGTCACCATCCTGGCTTTGCGCGGCAAGGGCGAGCTGCTCCGGCCTCGGCCTGGGCAGCGGCACCTCGCGGGACGCCGCCTGGCTCGCCGCGGGCAGCGCAGCCGGCTGATCGACCAGCTCGTCCTCGTACATCCCCGACAGGTCTTGCTGCGGCAAGACGGATTTCGCGGGTTCGCGGACCTGGCATGCGGCCAGAACGGCGGCACAGAAAGTCGCGACAATCAGCGGGCGAATCATAGAGCTGAACCCGATTACCATTGGCTTGTCGGGAACTTCCTCTCTCGCCCCCTGTCATGCACCGCACCGCACCGCGCTGCGCGGCTCGCCCCCTGCTGCTGGACGCTACACCGTTTTGTTGGGAATGGCGAGCGCCGCGATGGCGGCCATACGGCTGCAGTCAACGTCAGTGTTACGCACCTGTCATTGTTAGACTGCGTGACAATCGACCAGCCCATTATTCCACGTACTTCTGCGGCCTCTGCATTGTCGGCCGTTTGGCAAATGATTCCAGTTTGACTGAGTAGACAAATCCCACTACTGACAGCTTGCCGGCGGCGGCACAATCGGCCTATAAATTGGCTAGTGGTTTTGTGTTTTATCAACTAGCAGATGCAACGAAGTCCATGGGACTGATCCGCGACCTGCGCCGCCCGG
The DNA here is from genome assembly GCA_050330055.1 of Kiloniellales bacterium. GTDB lineage: Bacteria > Pseudomonadota > Alphaproteobacteria > Kiloniellales > JAKSDN01 > JBHJOF01. The sequence continues at coordinate 6,643 of JBHJOF010000114.1, read as the reverse complement.
CCAGGATTGTCGCATCCCTTCTCTTCATCCTCGCCGCGGCAGTCTTCGTGCTGACTTCCTCCGACCGGGTCCACTTCCCGGCCTTCTCGCTGATCAGCGTTGCCGCCTTCGCCCTCGCGCTCCTGGTCAATGTACTCATGGCGGGGGTCAGGTTCGAATCCCTAGCGAGTCGTCACGGCACGCGAATCGGCCTGCTGAAGGCCCTGCAGGCCAACGCGGCAGCGGCGCTGGCTTCGCAGTTCGTGTTCGCCTTCATGGGGCAGGCGGCCGGTCGAGCCGCGGTGCTGCACAAGAGCGGCCTCTCGGCCAGCGCCACGATCAGCCTGTCGCTGATCGAGCGGATCATCGCCGCCCTGGTGCTGGGCACGGCCGCTATTTTCGCCGCACTCTTTCTCTTCGGCCGGCTGACAGCGGGCAACGAGATCGATCCGAGCTACTTCTTTCGCGTGCTGGCCTGCCTGCTGATCGCCGCCGCGGTGCCGCTCGGCACCGTCTACCAGAGCTTCGTGCCGCGGGCCGCCAAAGGCCTGTTCTCCCGCCAGGTCGGGGAGGACCTGCTGATCGTCGGCGGGCTGTCGGTGCTGGTGCACCTGGCCATGCTGGCAGCCTATGCCGCCCTGGCGGTCGGCCTGGGCGCGGCGCTGAACGCCGAGCTGATCGCCGCCTGCCTCGTCGTGATGTTCGCCGCCAGTCTGCCGATCAGCTTCGGCGGCTGGGGAGTGCGCGAGATCTCGGCCGGCTTCGCCCTGTCGCTGGTCGGGTTGAGCGTGGTCGAGGGAGTTGCCATCGGCGCGGCGATCGGCGTCGGCTCGCTCGCCGTGCAGCTTGGCGTCGCCGCCCTGTCGATGGCCAAGCGGCCGGGCGTGGAGGCCAGGCCAGAGCCTGAGGAGCGCGCGGCACGGCCAGACTATGCCCTGTGGCTGGGCTTGCTCACCCCGGTGCTGGCCTCCTTCGCGGTCATCTTCGGGCTGCACCTGAGCCTGCAGGACAGCGTGATCAATCTCAACCTAGCCGATCCCCTGGCGATCCTCGGCGGCATGCTGTTCGTCGCCTATTGGTTCGAGCAGCGCCGGCTGCCGCTTTGGCAGGTCCGCCGCTTCAACCTGATACTCCTGGTGCTGACCGGCGTCATGGCCTTCGCCGCGCTGCACGGCCTGCTATCGTTCGGCTACTCCAGCTGGGGCATCAGGAACCGCTTCATCGGCTGGTTCGTCCTGCTGGCCTTCATGGCCACGGGCGCGCTCTTCGTTGTACGCCTCGGCACCGCCGGCCGCGAGATCCTGCTCAAGGGCTTCGTCGTTGCGCTTTGCACCGTGGCCGGCCTCGAGTTTCTGGTTGAACTGGCCGCACACAGCGGTCTCGGGATCGCGCGATGGAGCCGATGGAATCGCTTCGAAGCCTTTTCCCAGAACGCCAACGCCTATGCCTTCCTGCTGCTGGCGGGTGTGGCCGTCGTGATTGCGCTGCTGCGCAAGGGGGCGCCGCGTATATGGGCGCTGTGCGGCGGCGTGTTGTTGGCCGCCCTGCTCTTCACTCTGTCGCGCGCGGGCTGGGGCGGCGCGGTGATCTTGATCGTCGCGGCAGCTGCCATCGATCGGCGCCTGCTCGGCCCGCTCATCGACATGGTGCTGGCCGGAGCAGCCTTCGTCGGACTGTTTCTGGGCCTGCTCGCCCTTATCGAGTACGTCCCGCAGGTTTGGCTGGGCTTGACGAGCGGGGAGGGAATCAGCAGTCGCGACTTCCGCGGCTTGAGCCTTTTCCGGTCCCCGGTCTCGACCGAGTACTCCGACGACGCGCGCATGATCACCTTGCGCGGCGGTTGGGCGCTGTGGACCGCCAATCCATTGTTCGGCGCCGGCCTGGGGGCCTATTTCGAGGAAAGCGGCGGCAGCGGCAAGGCCCTGACGATCCACAACTCCTTCCTGTGGATCGCTGCCGAGACAGGGCTTGCGGGGCTCGGGCTGTTCGTCGCCGGAGGGCTCTCCGTCATTGCCGCGTTTTGGCGCCGGCTGAAGGACCCTGCGGACGAGGCCGCCACCACGCTGTTTCTCTTGGCCCTTTGCTTCACCGGCATGGCCATGGTGCACGATTTCATGTATCAGCGGATTCTGTGGTTCATCGCCGGGGCATGCCTGGCGCTTCCTCCGGCCAAGACGCAGTAGCGGCGACGCGACGCCGAGCGTGCCAGCAAGCCCGGCCGGAGGTCAGACGGTTGACAGCGGATCGCCGTGGTCGTGGTCGGCGGCTCGCTGATCACCGGCGGCCGCGGCCACCATCTGGGCATCCTCGGCGGCTGCTTGCTCTTGACCGCGCTCGGCAGGCTCCTGGCCAGCACTATACTGCCCTTCGCCGTGCGCGACATCATCACGGTCTGATCGTGCTCGGTACGGTCGTTCCCCTGCGCGAAGGGAGAAGCGAATGAACGAAGAGGCGGGACTCATGACCCAGCGGGCCGGCTTCACGGTCAAGCCGGGCTTGCGCGTGCTGGTGACGGCCGGCGCCGGCGGCATCGGCCGGGCGATCGCCGAACGCCTGGCCGGTGCGGGCGCGCGGATTCACGTTTGCGACATCGCCGAAGCGGTGCTGGCGGCCTGCCAGCGCGATCAGCCCGCCTGGGGCGCCACGCTCTGCGACGTGGCCGACGACTCCCAGGTCGAGCGCCTCTTCGCGGAGGCCCGCGCGAGCCTCGGCGGCCTCGACGTACTGGTCAACAACGCCGGCATCGCCGGGCCGACCGGCGGCGTCGACGAGATCGCGCCCGCCGAGTGGCGCCGCACGATCGAGGTCAACCTGAACGGCCAGTTCTACTGCGCCCGGCTGGCCGTGCCGCTGCTCAAAGAGGCGGGTGACGGTGCCATCATCAACATTTCTTCGGTCGCCGGCCGCCTCGGCTACGCCTTCCGCACGCCCTATGCGGCGACCAAGTGGGCGATCGTCGGCCTGACCCAGTCGCTGGCCAAGGAGCTCGGGCCCGCCGGCATCCGGGTCAACGCGATCCTGCCCGGCGTCGTCGAGGGACCGCGCATCGAACGCGTGATCGCAGCGCGCGCCGAAGCCCTCGGCCTGTCCTACGAGGCCATGGAGCAGCAGTACCTGGACAAGGTTTCGCTGCGCCGCATGGTGACGGCGGGCGACGTCGCCAACATGGCGCTGTTCCTCTGCTCCGAGGAAGGGCGCAACCTCTCCGGCCAGGCGCTCAGCGTCTGCGGCAACGTGGACACCCTGTGAGGACCATCCGATGAGCGAAACCTGCGTTGCCGTCGTCGGTGCCGGCCTGATCGGCCGCGCCTGGGCCATCACCTTCGCGCGCGCGGGCCATGCGGTGCGTCTATGCGACGCGGATTCGGGTGCCAGCGACCATGCTTTGGAGTCGATCGCGGTACTCCTGGAGGACCTGGAGCGGAGCGACCTGTTGCAGGGCGCTGCGGCGGCTACCGTGAGGGGCCGCATCGCCAGCGTCGCCAACCTCGGCGAGGCGCTCGACGGCGCCGCTCATGTCCAGGAATGCACGCCCGAGCAGCTCGCGCTCAAGCAGGCGATTTTCGCCCAGCTCGATTCGCTGGCGGCGTCCGGAACCGTGGTGGCCAGCTCGACCTCGGCAATCCTGCCATCGCGCTTCACCGAGGGGCTGAGCGGCCGGGCGCGCTGCCTGGTGGTGCATCCGATCAATCCGCCCTACCTGGTACCGGCAGTAGAGGTGGTGCCGGCGCCCTGGACCGACCCGGCGGTGGTGGCAGCCACGGCGGACTTCATGCGGGCCAGCGGCCAGTCGCCGATCGTCATGAAGAAGGAGATAGACGGCTTCGTCATGAACCGCATGCAGGGCGCGCTGCTGCAGGAGGCCTTCCGCCTGGTGGCCGACGGCTACGCCAGCCCCGAGGACGTCGACATCGGCCTCCGTGACGGGCTTGGACTGCGCTGGTCGTTCATGGGGCCGTTCGAGACCATCGACCTGAACGCGCCGCAGGGGGTGCGCGACTACGTGACGCGCTATGAGGGGCTCTACGCGAATCTCTGGCCCAGCCAGCTGCGCCGGGTCGACTGGGGCGGCGCCTTGGTCGATTGCATCGAAGAGGAGCGCAGCCGGCAGCTCGGCCGCGACCGCCTGACCGAGCGGCAGCGCTGGCGCGACCGGCGGCTCATGGCGCTGCTGCGCCACAAGCGGCAGGCCAGCCAAGACATCGGCGACTGAGTGACAGGCGAGGGAGACTCGACGGGGCGACGGCGAAGAGAAATCCCCGCAAGGTCATCATCACCTGCACGGTGACCAAGGCAATCCGCTGTCCCCCATGTGGCCCCACCTACCGGTGACAGCGCATCTGTTGTCGCTCCTTGATCCTACTTTGCCGCCGCCAGCCCTCTGGTCTCCCGACCGCGAAGGGCTAAGATGACAGTCGCCTGGCGCGCAAGGTCGCGATCGCGATGAGGCGTCGACTGTGGCCGTCTGAGTTGGCATCTGTGGCGTGCCGGAAACGACCCGAGGCTGTTCGAATGCCAGGGTGGAAAACCTTGATCGAGATCGGACGGATAGTGGCAGGCCCTGAGTCGCTTCGCAGGCTCCGTTGCATCGCCCTCGCCGCGGCAATCGCCGCCGCCTTCGCGAGCACGCCAGCCGGCGCGCTCTCGCCCGAAGTCCTGAATTCCGTTGTGTCCGTCCTGCCGGTCTGGCCCGGCAAGGCCCAAGGCGGCAGCGGCGCGCCTCCGGGCAGTGCTCCCGAGGGCAGCGGCGTGGTCGTCGCCGAGGGCGGGCTGATCGCAACCGCGTGGCATGTGATCGAGCCGGCGGAGCGCATCGATGTTCGCCTGGCGGACGGCCGCATCCTGCCGGCGAGCCACGTCGGCCACGACCAGGCCAGCGACATCGCCCTGCTGCGGGTCGATGCGGCTCTGCCGACGCTCCGGCTCGCCCCGCGGCCCAACCTGGCCGATCCGGTGTGCGCGATCGGCAATGTCTATGGCCTCGGTCTGTCGGTCAGCTGCGGCGTCGTCTCGGCCCAGGATGTCAGCAGCGCGGGCTTCAATACAATCGAGGACTTCGTGCAGACCGACGCCGCCGCCAATCCGGGCAGCTCCGGCGGCGCGCTTGTCGACGCCGAAGGCCGGCTGGTCGGCATGGTCTCGGCGATCTTCGCCTCGAGCGGGGACAGCAACATCGGCGTCAATTTTGCCGTCTCCACTCGCTTGCTGATGCGGGTCGTCGATGACCTGCGCGATGACGGCAGGGTCGACTATGTCGCCCCCGACTGGCGGCTGGCGCGGCCATCCCGCGAACAGCTGGCCGAGACCGCCGGCGCCCGCGTCGTCGAGCTTGGGGCCGGCGGCGCTGCCGAGGCGGCCGGGATCCGGACGGGCGATCTGATCCTCCAGATCGGCGAGCGGCGCATCCTCGATCCGCGGGATGCGATCGGCGCGCTGGCACTTGTGCCGCCGGGCGCCTCGGTCGAGGTCATCCTGCAGCGCAATGGCCAAAGGCGCGAAGTCACCCTTTCCTTCGGCGAGGCGGAAGAAGCCGATACTGCCGAGCGTGCGACGCCGACCGGAGGGCCGGACTGTCCGCATCCGAAACCGGTATGCGAGGTTCGTCAGGCGGTCTTTCCGGTCGAGAGCTTCGATCCCGCAGCGAGCGCCGTGCGCGTCGCCCCCGATCTTCTGGTGACCAACCGCCATGTGATCGGCAATCGGCACGATGCAATCGTGTACACGCCGGCGGGCCCGCGCAAAGCCGAGGTGATCGCTTCGGCCTACCGCGGCGATCTCGCATTGTTGCAGATAGCAGGGCTGCCGGAAGACGGCCTCATCCTGGCGCCCGAGTCCGGCGCTGATACCGCCCTCGACCAGGGCCCCTACTTTGTCGTCGGTGCCGATGTGGCACGCCGGGAGATCCGCGTGTTCGAGCCTGGCAGCCTCATCCTGGGTCCGGCGGAGGGGGCTTCGCTGGGCCGCATTCATGTCACTGCGCGCATGCAGCCCGGTGTCAGCGGCGGCGCGCTGGTCGACGAGAGCGGCCGCCTGGTCGGGATCGCGGTGGGCGGCGGAGAAGGCCGCTACGAAGCCCTGCCGGCCGCTGCGATCGCTGCCCTGCTGGCGGGCCGCGAGGCGGCTGACGCGGCTTCGGTACAGTTCGAGCTCGGCGAAGCGCTGGTCCGCTGCGCAACGGCAGTGGATACGGCAAGGCGCACGACCCGGGGCCAGGCCTATGGCGACGACGTCACCGCTGTACTGGCCGACGACTGCCGCGCCTCTGAGAACGTCGGGCAGTATCTCGAGGCCGGGCGCTTGTTGGCCGTTGCCGGTGCCTTCGAAGGCGCGATCGCTCTGCACCAGGCGGCGGTCGAGCAAGTGCCGAACTCCGTGAACGCACGGATCTCGCTTCTGGTATCCCTGCAGCTCGCCGCCCGCTATCAGGACATGCTGCCCCATGCGCGCTGGCTTCTCGAGGCCCTGCCGGACGACCCACAGGCGCATCGCTTCGCAATCCAGGCCGGCATCTGGGGCGGCGACCCAGAGCTCGCCGAGGCCGCCTATCAGCGGCTGCTCACGGTCGACCCGCGCCAGGCGCAGGCGGCGCGCCGCTTCATCGATCAGCCGCCCCCGGCGCCGCAGCCGCGTTAGGGACTCTTCCGATCAAGTCGGACGAACCCGA
>JBHJOF010000113.1:0-29724 GCA_050330055.1 Kiloniellales bacterium | reverse complement strand
CGCGCCGCTGTGGCATGTAAGTGGCGCGGTTGTAGGTTCCCGCCACGCCCGCCTTGCTGCCGGAAACGTGATTGACGCACGCCTCGACCACATGCGGCGGCACAGCCAGCGCCTCATTCATCCGAGTAACCAGGGTCCGGCGCAGATCGTGCAGCGTCCAGTGCGCCACCTTGTCGCCTGCTGTGGAAATTTCCCCATCCAGGCGCGCCTTGATCTTCGACCAGCCGTTGACCGGCTTCTCGCCGTCCAGGCTGAACACCGGGTCGCCGTCGTCTATCTGGGGAACGCCGGCAATGACCTTCTGGGCGAGGTCTGTCAGGTGCCAGATATGCGGCCGGCTGTTCTTGGAACGGGCGGCCGGCAAGTGCCATTCGTCGCCCTGGATTTCGGAGCGCAGCAGGCCAGACGCCTCATTGCGCCGCGCGCCGGTCAGCAGCATCAACTTGATGGCGCCACCATGGGCCTTGGACAACTTCTCACAGCCGGCCCAGATCACGGCCAGCTCGACGTCGGTCAGCACCCGGTCCCGGCTCTGCTCATCCGCCAGCTTGTCCATGTCGGCGATCGGCGAGCCCTCCAGCTTGCCCTCCAGCACGGCCCACTTGAACACCCGCTTCAAGTTGCCCAGCAGCCGATTCGCTGCCACCGGCTTGCCGGCCGTCACCATGCCGCGCAAGAGGTCGCGAACCTCGCTGCGGAGAATGCCGTCTATCGGCCGCTCGCCAAAGACGTCCATGGCATGGTTCTCTAGCCGCTGCTCGACCAGATCCTTGGACTTCATCTTGCCGCCGCCGTGCTTGCCATTGTCGGCAAGGTAGCCCTCGACCACGGCGCGGAAGCTGTTGGCGGTCGCGCGCTCGCGCTCGACCTTGGCCAGCCGCGCGGCCTCCTGCTTGGCCTCTCGGGAGCCGCTGTCCAGGCCCTTGGCCGCGTCGCGGATGATGGCCAGCGCCGCGTCCCTGGCTTCCCTAAGGCCGTGGCTGGCCGTCGTGCCGATGGTGCGTCTGATCTGTAGGGGATTGCCCTTCTTGTTGAAGTGACCGGCGAGGCGCGTGGTGACGCAGTAGGACCGCTTGCCGCCGGCATGGATGCGCAGCGCCAGGCCAGGGCAGGCGGTGTCCCAGATTTCCAGCGTGCCGCTCTTGGGCGCGGCGCGGTTGATGCTGCGGTCGGTCAGCTTGGCTTTCATGGGCGGCCCCCTTTGGTAACAGTTGGTAACAGCCGGGCTTGCGTAGCCGTGCTTTCCCGTGCGTCTCTATGTGCGCCAAAAGAAGCGGAATTGCAAGGTTTTTGGCTGTCTGGTGCCGCCCTGTGCGTTGCCGTGCGGCTGGCTGGCACATAACTTCTAAGCATGGGGTCGCAGGTTCAAGTCCTGCCGGGCGCGCCACGAACTCAACAGGCAGAGCAAGGCTGAAGCCGTTCGACGATTCGCCGCAAGCCAAAGTCTTAGCAGCCGGCGAGGTCGACGCCCGCGCAAGGCTTTCGCCACCCTTGTAGCCCGCCTTGGCGGGCCCATGTTTTGCCTGACCGAGGCCAGATGCAGCGACGAGGATGGAGAAGGCAGAAATCGTGACGTGTCCGGTGGATGGCGAAAGGCCCACAGTGGCCGAACGCGGCGGCATCGAGGTTGCGCGATTTTTGGCACGCCCGAAATCCTGCCCAAGCCTGTGCGCTTGTTCCATCCGATCGAGTTTGGAAGGCAGCCAGTGAAAGCGACATCGCGCCTTGCCTGACCGGTCAGTGGGCACGCGCGGTTCCATATCGCGCTCGCTGCAGCGAGCGTTCAGCCGCTATCGGCAGATCGACGCGGTTTCGGTAGGAACCATACTGTCGGATCTGGGCGACCGCTCGTTCGGGTGGTCGATCCTGCTGTTCTCGCTGATCAATCTCATCCCGCTGCCGATCGGCTCGAACATGGTGACCTCGCTGCCCCTGCTGCTGCTCACGGGGCAGATGGCGCTGGGACTGCGGCATGTCGGCCTGCCGGATTTCATCAATCGGCGCCGGGTGTCGCGCAACGGCTTCCGCCGCACGGTCATCCGGCTGCGGCCCCTGTTGCGGCCCGTGGAAAAGCTTCTCCGACCGCGCCGGCTCTGGCTGTTTCAGCCGCGGACCGAGCGCAGAATCGGAGCCTTTCTCTTTGCCGTCTCGGTGGTGCTGTTCCTGCCCGTCCCCTTCAGCGGATACATTCCAGCGATCGCGCTGCTCGTCACCTCGCTGGGCCTGGTGGAAAGGGATGGCACCGTGACGCTGGCCGGCATGGCCATCGGCGTCATCTCGATCATCGTTACGCTTGTTGTTGTGGCCATGCTTTCGATCGGCGCCAATGCCATTCTGTAGGTCGTCCCGTAGGTTATACGCCATCTCGAAGATCGAGACTCATGGCCCATCCTTCGAGACGCGTTCTTCGAACGCTCCTCAGGATGAGGAATGTTGTTTTATATCAGCATGCTCCCACCTCATGCCGAGGAGCCGCGAGTCCGCAGGAGCGGGCCTCCGCCCGCAAGCGGCGTCTCGAAGCATGGGAGCAGGTCAATAATTTCGGGATTTGGTATTACGGGAGACGGGCGGCCCGAAACTCGCCATACGGTCCAAGCAATGGTGGCCTGCGATTCGCTCATGGAGCGATCGGGCAGCAGCGCCTTTCATAATGAATAGGTTTAAATACATTGTCTATCATACTGAAATATCGTAGAAATAGAATCCACAGAACAAGGTTAACCAAGGCTTAACCATCCCCCGGCATAGGGGTGGGGGCGGCGCCGCTTGACCAGGCGCCGTCGGGAATGGGCTTGCAATGCTGCACTGCACAAATCATCTTGCTGGGATGACACGCAGGGACTCCCCGGGCGCGTTCCCGGGGGGCGGTTGGGATACCCGCGTGTCGGAAGGGTTCTATGGAAAACAGCTCTCCTAAGACTGATACCTCGGTGTCGGCGGTCCTGCCGCTGCGTGGCCTGTGGCGGGCCGGCCTGCTTGCCGCCTGGGACTTCCAGGCGCTCGACCGCGCCGGCATCGGCGAGCTCGGGCAGCTCGCCCAGTGGAGCCGCGCCGACCTGATGCGGTTGCCGGGCTTCGACCGCGCCGCGGTGGCGCGGGTCGAATCGCTGCTGGCGCGCTACTGCCTTACGCTTTGCCCCAGCCGGCGCACCCGCCTGCGCGGCGGCCGGCGGCCCGATCTCCGCTAAGGCGGCATCCCACTGGAAATGCGCCGCGCAAGGCCCCGCTAACCGTCCGCGGCACGGTTCAGGCGCGCGAAGCCGGCCTCCAGGTCGGCGATCAGGTCGTCAGGATCCTCCAGGCCGGCATGGATCCGCAGGGAAGGGCCGGGCGCCTGCCAGCTGGTGGCGCTGCGGCACTGCTCCGGATGCGTCGGGATGACCAGGCTCTCGTAGCCGCCCCAGCTGGCGCCGATGCCGAACAGTGCGAGCCCCTCGAGCATCGCGGCCACGGCCGCTTGCGGATAGGGCCGGCCCAGCACCACGCCGAACAGGCCGCAGGCGCCGCTGTAGTCGCGCTGCCAGAGCGCATGGCCCGGGTCGTCCGGCAGCGGCGGATAGAGCACCCGCGCCACCTCGGGCCGGCCTTGCAGCCATGTGGCCAGGCGCAGCGCCGTCGCCTGGTGCCGCTCCAGGCGGACCGCCAGGCTGCGCAGGCCGCGCAGGCCCAGATAGATGTCGTCCGGCCCGGCACAGAGGCCGAGCTGGCGCACCGTCTCGCGCACGCGCTCTTCGGCGGCGCCCGAGGCGGTGATGAAGCCCAGCATGGCGTCCGAGTGGCCGACCACGTACTTGGTGCCCGCCTCGACCGCCACGTCGACGCCGGCTTCGAAGGGCCGGAAGTGCAGCGGGCTGGCCCAGGTGGTATCCATCACCGTGGCAGCGCCGGCCGCCTTGGCGGCGGCGGCGATGGCCGGCACGTCCTGCATCTCGAAGGTCAGCGAGCCGGGCGATTCGACGAAAACCAGGCGCGTGTTGGGGCGGATGAGCCCGGCGATGCCGGCGCCGATGGTCGGATCGTAGTAGCTGGTCTCGACGCCGAAGCGCGCCAGCAGGCCGTCGCAGAACTTGCGCGTCGGCAGATAGGCCGCGTCAGTCACCAGCACGTGATCGCCGGCCCGCAACAGGGCCAGGAAGGCGCCGCTGATGGCGGCCAGTCCGGAGGAGACGCAGAGCGTGGCGGCACCGCCCTGCAGGCGCGCGATGCTGTCCTCCAGGGCGAAGCTGGTGGGCGTACCGATCCGGCCGTAGACCACGCTGCGGCCGGGCCTGTGGCGCGTCTCGAAGGCCTCGAGGTCGGAATAGAGGATGGTCGAGGCGTGATAGACCGGCACGTTGACCGCGCCGTGAAAGGCCTCGGGGTCGCGCCCCAGATGCGCCAGCAGCGTTTCCGGGCGCAGCGCTCGCTTTGCCATGCCTGTGCGCGCCTCCATGGCGCCGTACTTCTTGCTAAGCCCCTGGCCCGTTTGCTGGGGCCGAAGCCCCTATATGCCAGCAGCAAGTCCGGGGCGGAAGGGGCATCGCTACGGGCCGGCCGGGCTGATCGCCGCAGAAATCATGAGTTTTTTTGGACAGATTGTAGGTGGGAAAGCGAGTATTGCCTTTCCCGGGAACGTGTTCCATGGTTGTCACAACTGGGGCAGGGGCTAGCGCCTCGCTTCGGGAAAGAAGAAACGTAGTCCCGATAAACCTGCAGGGAAGGTTTACACGATGAAGATGACCAAGCTTGTGATCGCGGCTGCCGTCGCGACGGCCGTCTCGACGGCGGCGTCGGCGGCCACGCTCGATGACGTCAAGGCCAAGGGCTTCGTGCAGTGCGGTGTGACCACCGGTCTCGCCGGCTTTGCCGCGCCGAACGATCAGGGAGAGTGGGAAGGCTTCGACGTCGACGTCTGCCGCGCCCTGGCAGCGGCGATCTTCGGCGCTCCGACTCAGGTGAAGTTCACGCCCACAACCGGCGTTGATCGCTTCCCCGCTCTGCAGTCGGGCGAGGTCGATCTGCTGGCCCGCAATACCACCTGGACCTTCTCGCGAGACGTGAACCTGGGCTTCGAGTTCACCGGCGTGAACTACTACGACGGCCAGGGCTTCATGATTAAGAAGGATATGGGCATCAGCAGCGCCAAGGAGCTGGACGGCGCCTCGGTCTGCATCCAGACCGGCACGACGACCGAGCTCAACCTGGCCGACTTCTTCCGCGCCAATGGGATGAACTTCACCTCCGTGGTGGTGCAGACCGGTGACGAGGCGCGTCAGGCCTATGAAGCGGGCCGCTGCGACGTCTACACGACGGACGCCTCCGGTCTCGCGGCGCAGCGTTCGACCATGGCCGATCCCTCCGAGCACGTGATTCTGCCCGAGATCATCTCGAAGGAACCGCTGGGCCCGCTGGTGCGTCACGGTGACAACAATTGGGGCGACATCGTGCGCTGGACCCTCAACGCCTTGATTATCGCCGAAGAGCTGGGCGTAACCTCGGAGAACGTCGACGACATGAAGGCGAACTCGACCAATCCCGAGGTCCTTCGGTTGCTGGGCGCCGAGGGCGATATGGGCCAGCAGCTCGGCCTGTCGAACGACTGGGCCTACAATGCCATCAAGTCGGTCGGCAACTACGGCGAGAGCTTCGAGCGCAACCTCGGCGTCAATACGCCGCTGGCCCTGGAGCGCGGCTTGAACGCGCTCTGGACCGACGGAGGCATCCTCTACGCGCCGCCGATGCGTTGAGTCGGGACCGCAGTTGATGGACGACGCGGGCATGCCGGGCGACTAGCCCGGCGTGCCCCGCGGCGTTTCCTGACTGCTGTGCCCTGGATCGCTTTGCCCCAGTTCGTCCTACAGTGGGGGTCGCCATGGCTGTAGAGACCGCCGGCAGCGTGGATCGCGGCATCGGTTCGCTGTGGTCGGACCAAAGGTTCCGCGCCATCGCAGTACAGATCATCGTGATCGTGCTGCTGGTCATCTTCACGGCATTCATCGTCCGCAACACGGCCGTCAACCTGGAGAAGCGCGGCATCGCCACCGGCTTCGGCTTCCTCAACGTTCCGGCCGGTTTCGACATTGCCACCTCGCTGATCCCCTACAGCCCCACCATGACCCATGGCCGGGTTTTCTTCGTCGGCCTTCTGAACACGGTGCTGGTGGCGTCGCTCGGCGTTATCTGCGCGACGATCATCGGCTTTGTCGTGGGCGTGCTGCGGCTGTCGCCCAACTGGCTGATAAACCGCATTTCCTACGTCTACATCGAGGTTGTGCGCAACATACCGCTCTTGCTGCAGATCCTCTTCTGGTGGGGTGTCTTTCTCGGCCTGCCGCCGGTGCGCAATGCGGTCTCGATCCGCGATACGATCTTTCTTTCCAATCGCGGCCTGCAGGTTCCCTCGCCGATCTTTGAGCCGGGCTTCAGCGCGATCGTGATCGCCTTCGTGGTGGCCATCGTCGCCGCCCTGGGTGTGCGCCGCTGGGCGCGCAAGCGGCAGGAGGCGACCGGGCAGCAGTTCCCGGTCTTCTGGACCGGATTCGCCCTTGTAGTCGGCCTGCCGCTCTTGGTCGCAGTGATCATGGGCATGCCGCTCTCCTTCGAGGTGCCGGAGCAGCGCGGCTTCAACTACGTCGGTGGTTTCAGCATAACGCCCGAGTTCACGGCCCTGTGGGTCGCCTTGTCGGTCTACACCGGTGCCTTCATCGCGGAGAACGTGCGCTCCGGCATCCAAGCGGTGAGCCACGGCCAGACCGAAGCGGCCTATGCCTTGGGGCTGAAGCCCAACTGGACCATGCGGCTGATCATCGTGCCGCAGGCGCTTCGCGTCATCGTGCCGCCGCTGACCAGCCAATACCTCAATCTCACGAAGAACTCGTCGCTTGCCATTGCCGTGGGCTATCCCGATCTGGTGTCGGTCTTCGCCAATACCTCCCTCAATCAGACTGGCCAGGCGATAGAGATCATCGCCATGACCATGGCGGTCTATCTTTCGCTTAGCCTGGCGATCTCGGCCTTCATGAATTGGTACAACCGGAAGATTGCATTGGTGGAGCGCTAGGCCATGGCTGACACGACCATGCAAGAACGCAAGTACCCGCCGGGCCAGCACCCGGATCTGCCGGCGCCGATCGGGACCGTAGGCGTGCTGGGCTGGCTGCGGACGAACCTCTTCTCGTCGATTCCCAACTCGATTGCCACGCTTCTCGCGCTGTACCTCGTCTACCTTGCGCTTCCGCCGATCCTGAATTGGGCGATCTTCGAGGCCGACGTGTCCGGAAGCTCGCGCACCGACTGCACCAGTGCCGGGGCCTGCTGGGCGCTCGTGCGCGTGCGATTCAACCAGTTCATGTACGGATTCTATCCGCAGGGCCAGTACTGGCGGGTCAATCTTGCCGGCATCCTGTTGCTCCTGGCCTTGGTCCCCGTACTTTTCGAAAAGGTGCCTTACCGCAAGATCGGCATGCTGTTTTCGGCGTTTTATCCAATCATCGCCTTCGTGCTGCTTTATGGCGGACTCGGATTGCCGGAGGTGGCGACGGACCGCTGGGGCGGACTCATGCTGACCATCGTGGTCGGCATGACGGGCATCGTGGCGTCGCTGCCGATCGGTATCCTGCTGGCACTGGGCCGGCGCTCGCAGATGCCGGTCGTGCGCATGCTCTGCGTCGCCTTCATCGAGCTGATTCGCGGCGTGCCGCTGATCACCGTGCTGTTCATGGCTTCGGTCGTGCTGCCGCTATTTTTGCCCGAGGGCGTCAACTTCAACAAGCTGCTGCGCGTGCTGATCGGCGTCGCGCTGTTCTCCTCGGCCTATATGGCGGAGGTGGTCCGCGGCGGCCTGCAGGCGATCCCCAAGGGCCAGTACGAGGCGGCCCAGGCGCTCGGCCTCAGCTATTGGAAGATGATGGGCCTGATCGTGCTGCCGCAGGCGCTGCGCATCGTCATCCCCGGCATCGTCAATACCTTCATCGGCCTGTTCAAGGACACCACACTGGTGCTGATCGTCGGACTGTTCGACCTGCTGCAGAGCGCCAAGTCGGCGATCACCGATGCCAATTGGATCGGCCTGTCGAACGAGGCCTATGCCTTTGCCGGCGCCGTCTTCTTCATCTTCTGCTTCTCCATGTCGCGCTATTCGATCTGGCTCGAGAAGCAGCTCCATACCGGCCACAAGCGGTAGCGACCACGAGCGTCAGGAGAGCGAGCAATGGCTGAAGCAGCGCAACAGACCAGCGCCAACATGCGGATTTCCGACGAGGTGGTGATCCAGATCGTCGACATGCACAAGTGGTACGGCCAGTTCCACGTTCTCAAGGACATCAACCTGACCGTTAACCGTGGCGAGCGCATCGTGATCTGCGGACCCTCCGGCTCCGGCAAGTCGACCATGATCCGTTGCATTAACCGCCTGGAGGAGCACCAGCAGGGCCAGATCATCGTCGACAACATCGAGCTCAGCAACGACATCAAGAAGATCGATGAGATCCGCCGCGAGGTCGGCATGGTGTTCCAGCACTTCAACCTCTTTCCCCACCTGACCGTGCTGGAGAACTGCACCCTGGCGCCGATCTGGGTGCGCAAGATGCCCAAGGCCGAGGCGGAAGAGGTCGCCATGACATACCTCGAACGGGTTAAGATCCCGGAGCAGGCGGCCAAGTACCCCGGCCAGCTCTCGGGCGGCCAGCAGCAGCGCGTGGCGATCGCCCGCTCGCTCTGCATGAATCCCAAGATCATGCTGTTCGACGAGCCGACCTCGGCGCTCGATCCCGAGATGATCGCCGAGGTGTTGGACGTCATGGTGAACCTGGCCGAATCCGGTATGACCATGCTCGTGGTGACGCACGAGATGGGCTTTGCGCGTCGCGTCGCCAACCGCGTCATCTTCATGGACGTCGGCGAAATCATTGAGCAGAACGAGCCCGAGGCCTTCTTCCACAACCCGCAGTCCGAACGCACCAAGCTGTTCCTCAGCCAGATCCTGGATCATTAGGCCGCGAAGCCGACGCTGTGCGCGGCCGGCTATGAAATCGGAATGATTCCCGTCACGCGCGGATCGTCGATCACCTGGTCGACCCGGTGGGTCGGGCGAAAGCCGCAGCGCTGATACAGGCTCAGCGCCTTGGCGTGATCCAGCGTGTTGGTGTTGACCGTCAGGCGCTTGGGATCGTGGCTCCAGGCGATGTCGATCACCGAGGTCATGAAGAAGCCGCCGAGCCTGCGCCCGATGAAGGGCAGCATGAGCCCGAAGTAGGCCAGGCTGATCTCTTCGTCGCCGCCGCGCCGGTCGAGTTCGGCGAATCCGGCCGGTACACCCTCGTGATAGAGCACGTAGATCTCGACCCGCTCGTCATGGATGATGGCGGCCAGCGCCTCGTCGCTCAGCACCCGGCGTTCCCACCATAGCCAGGGGCCGCCGACCTCGTTGTAGAGGAAGCGGTAGTACGGCACGGTCGGATCGACGGCGCGCAGCAGCGCCAGCTTGACGCCGTGCGGCGGGTGCAGCGGCGGCTCGCGCGGCGGCTCGGTCATCTCCAGGTAGGTGACGGTCAGCTCCAGCTTGCCGTCGGGCCGGCCGCCGGGCACCGGATTTGGCGCGCCGCGCTCGACCAGCCAGCGCTGCATGATGTGACAGGGGTTCGGCGTGTAGCCGATCCTGGCGTAGAAGGCCTTGGTCGCCAGGTTGGTCTCGCGCACCAGGAGCTGCACCTTGGGCACCTTGCGCTGGCTGAGCCAGGCCTCGCAGTGCCGCACCATGGCGAGGCCGAAGCCCTTGCGGCGCTGCTCCGGCTCGGTTGCCAGATAGTAGAGCCAGCCGCGATGGCCGTCGTGGCCGACCAGGCAGGCGGCGCAGAGCACGCCGTCGTGCTCGCCGACGAAGAGCTCGGCATTGCTGGTCGCGGCAGCCAGCGCGATGTCCTGGTCCGGATCGTTCCACGGCTTGATCAGCTCGCAGCGCCGCCACAAGGCCACCACCGCGTCGCGGTCCGCCTCGCGATAAGGCCGGATGGTCAGAGCGTTGTTGCCACCAGGATGCTGCGTCATGGCCTCACGATGTCGCGCCGCGCGCCACGCCACTCCCGCCCCCGCTCTCCACCGGCGTGTCGCCCGGCAGGCCCCATTCCGACCAGGAGCCGTCGTAGAGCGCCACGTCCTTGTGGCCGGCGCGGAACAGGCCGAGCGCCAGCACGGCGGCGGTGATGCCGGAGCCGCAGGTGGTGACCACCGGCCGCGCCATGTCGAGCCCGGCGGCGTCGAAGCGGGCCCTGAGCGCGTCGGGCGGCAGCAGGGTCTGGGTCGTGCGCTCGAGCAGCTCGCCGTAGGGCAGGTTGAGGCTGCCCGGGATGTGGCCGCCGCGCAGGCCGGGCCGCGGCTCCGGGTCGGTGCCGGCGAAGCGCCCGGGCGAGCGCGCGTCCAGCACCTGCTCGCGCCGGCTCCGCAGGTTGGCCAGGAGCTGGTCCTTGTCGCGCAGGGTCAGGCTGTCGATGCGCGCGGTGAAGTGACGCTCGCTCGGATGGGCCGGGCCTTCCTCGACCGGGCGGCCTTCGTTCAGCCACTTGGGCAGACCGCCGTCCAGCACCGCCACGTCGTGATGGCCGAAATAGCGGAAGGTCCACCAGATGCGCGCCGCGCTGAACAGGCCGCGCTGGTCGTAGGCGACGATGCGCAGGCCGTCGCCCAGGCCGAGCTTGCGGACCCGCGAGGAGAACTTCTGCGGCTCGGGCAGCATGTGCGGCAGCGGGCTGTTGCTGTCGGCGATCTCGTCGATATCGAAGAACACGGCGCCCGGTATGTGATGCGCCTCGAACTCGGCGCGCGGGTCGAGCCCCTCGTGCGGCAGGTAATAGCTGCCGTCGACCACGCGCAGGTCGGGATCCTGCAGGTGCTCGGCCAGCCAGTCTGTGCTCACCAGGGCTTCTGTCCTGAAGTCGACCATTGGTCCTCCCGCCAGCCTCGTCCGCGCTCAGTCGGCGAAGTGGATGTTGATGCGCCGGTTCTGCCGGCCCTTGTTCTCGATCTTGCCGACCGCGACCGGGCCGATCTCGCCGGTGCGCGCGACGTGCGTGCCGCCGCAGGGCTGCAGGTCGACGTCCGGGATGTCGAGCAGGCGCACCCGGCCGCTGCCGCTCGGCGGCTTGACCGACATGGTGCGCACCAGCTCCGGATTGGCCGCCAGCTCCTCGTCGCTGATCCAGCGCGGGCTGACCGGATGGTCCTCGGCGATCAGGCGGTTCAGCTCGGCGGTGATGTGCTCCTTGTCGAGCTGGGTGTCGGGCAGGTTGAAGTCGAGCCGGCCCTTGCCGTCGCCGATCTGGCCGCCGGTCACGTCGCCGGTGACCACGGCGCAGAGCAGGTGCAGGCAGGTATGCATGCGCATCAGGCGGTGCCGACGCTCCCAGTCGATCGCGACCGTCACCTTGCTGCCGGGGGCGGGCAGGGCGGTGCCGTCCGCCGGGACGTGCAGCACGTCCTCGTGGTCGGCGCCCTTGCGCGCGTCGACGATCGGGATCACGCGGCCGTCGGCCAGGGTCAGCGTGCCGGCGTCGCCCGGCTGGCCGCCGCCCATGGGATAGAACACCGTGCGGTCGAGCCGGATACCCTGCTCATCCGCAGCGACCACCGTCGCCTCGCAGGACTTGCAGTAGGGATCGTCGCGAAAGATCAGCTCCATTGCCGCCTCCGGCTTCGTCTTACTGCAGCCAGTTCGGTACCGGCAGGCTCTTCTCGCGCAGGAACGCGGCATTGAAGAGCTTGCTCTGATAGCGCGTGCCATAGTCGGCGAGCACCGTGACGATTATGTGACCCGGACCCATGTCCTTGGCCAGGCGGATGGCGCCCGCCACGTTGATGCCGCTCGAGCCGCCGAGGCAGAGGCCCTCCTTCTCCAGCAGGTCGAAGATGATCGGCAGGGCCTCCTCGTCGGAGATCTGGTAGGGGTGGTCGATCGGCGCGCCCTCGAAGTTCTTGGTGATGCGGCTGGTGCCGATGCCCTCGGTGATCGAGCTGCCCTCGGCCTTGAGCTCGCCGTTGGCGAAGTAGTTGTAAAGCGCCGAGCCCTTGGGATCGGAGAGGCCGATACGGATGTGGTTGCTGCGCTCCTTCAGGAAGGTGCCGACGCCGGCCAGTGTGCCGCCGGTGCCGACCGCGCAAACGAAGCCATTCACCTTGCCGTCGGTCTGGCGCCAGATCTCCGGGCCGGTCGATTCGAGGTGCGCGGTGCGATTGGCGGTGTTGTCCCATTGGTTGGCATAGAGCACGCCGTTCGGCTCCTCGGCCGCCATCTCCTCGGCCAGGCGGGCCGCCTGGTGCACGTAGTTCTTGGGGTCCTTGAAGGGCGCGGCCGGCACCTCGATCAGCTTTGCGCCGGCCAGGCGCAGCATGTCCTTCTTCTCCTGCGACTGGGTCTCGGGAATGACGATGACCGTGCGATAGCCGCGCGCCCGGGCCACCAGTGCGAGCCCGATGCCGGTGTTGCCGGCGGTGCCCTCGACGATGACGCCGCCGGGCTTGAGCGTGCCCTTTTGCTCGGCATCCTTGACGATCCACCAGGCGGCGCGATCCTTGACCGAGCTGCCGGGATTGAGGAACTCGGCCTTGCCCAGGATCTCGCAGCCGGTCGCCTCGGAAGGGCCGCGCAGGCGGATGAGCGGCGTGTTGCCGATGGTGCCGACGAAGCCGTCGCGAACGTCCATGCCGAAGATCCCGCTGCAGCAGAAGGAGGGGCAGGGAGACTAGCCGGGCCGCCCCCGCCTGATCAAGGCACGCTAGGTCAGGGGCCCCTCAGGTGGTCCAGCGCCGCCGCAGCGCCTGCCGGTTGAGGGCCAGCCATTGCAGCGCGACCAGGGCGCAGGCATTGGTTACCCGGCCCTGCGCCACCAGCTCGAAGGCCTCCGCGGCGCTGCACACCATCACCCGGATGTCCTCACCCTCGCTGTCGAGGCCGTGCACCCCGCCGAGCCCGCTGCTGTCGACCCGGCCGCAGTAGATCACCACGGTCTCGGAGCAGGCGCCGGGCGAGAGCAGGATGTCGGCGATCGGCTCTAGTGCGCCGACGCTGCAGCCGGCTTCCTCGATCGCCTCGCGGCGGGCCAGCTCCTGCGGTGCCTCGTCGGGATCGAGGATGCCGGCGACGATCTCGATCAGCCAGGGATCGCGCCCGGCGGCGAGCGCGCCGGAGCGGAACTGCTCGATCAGCACGACCTTGTCTTCGATCGGGTCATAGGGCAGCACGGCCGCGGCATGGCCGCGCTCGAAGACCTCGCGGGTCAAGGGCGCGGTCCAGCCGCCCTCGAACTTGCGATGGCGCAGGCGGTAGCGGTCGACCTGGAAATAGCCGTCGAAGACCCGTTCCTTCTCGATGATCTCGACCCGCTGGTCGCTGTGCGCTGGCTCCGTCATCAAGCCGTTCCTTCCTGCCCCTGGTGGCGCGCGGAGCCTAGCGGAGCGGCCGCTGCGGGAACAGCCCCCAGGGGCTGTCCCTACGGCATTCACACAGCTCAGGGAGCAGAAGCTCGTCCTTGCCAAACCAAACGCTGTCGTCCCGGCACTTGCCTGTCCCGGCACGCGTTGCCGGGATTGCCGGGGCCCATCGCCCCCTTGGTCCAATGGGTCCGTTCACGCGCTGACGCCAATGGGTCCCGGGGACAAGCCCCGGGACGACACTGGTGTGTGTACTGGCGTTGCGCGACCGCCGCTCAAGATATGTGAATCGTGTAGGGCTATCCTCGGCGGTTGTGTCGAGTAGCGCCGGCTTGCCAAGCCACAGGCGCCATGCTGGCATCGGCTGATGGCCTGCACGCTCGTGGAGGACGCCAGATGGCACCCCGCAATGAGAAGCTTACTTTCACCGGCGCCGGCGGCGACAGCCTTGCCGGCCGCCTCGACCTGCCGGACGGTCCGGTCCTGGCCTATGCGCTCTTCGCGCACTGCTTCACCTGCACCAAGGACATCTTCGCCGCCGCGCGCATCGCCGACGAGTTGACACGGCTAGGCATCGCGGTGCTGCGCTTCGACTTCACCGGTCTGGGGCACAGCGAGGGCGAGTTCGCCAACACGAACTTCTCCTCCAACGTCGCCGACCTTGTGGCGGCAGCCGGCTATCTGCGTGAGACGCGGGCGGCGCCCAGCATCCTGATCGGCCACAGCCTTGGCGGCGCGGCGGTCTTAATGGCTGCGTCCGAGGTGCCGGAAGCGGTCGCCGTGGCGACGATCGGCGCGCCGGCCGACCCGGCCCATGTCGAGCATCATCTGACCAGTGCGCGAGCCGAGATCGAGGCGCGCGGCGAGGCCGAGGTGCTGCTGGCCGGGCGCCCCTTCCGCATCAAGAAGCAATTTCTCGACGACATCGCCGGACACCGTCTGGAGGACGCTGTCGGCAAGCTGCGCAAGGCGCTCTTGATCTTCCATGCGCCGCGCGATGAGACGGTCGGCATCGACAACGCCGGGCGACTTTTCGTCGCCGCCAAGCATCCCAAGAGCTTCATCTCCCTCGACGATGCCGATCACCTGCTGAGCCGGCGCGAGGACGCGGTCTATGTGGCGCGCGTGCTGGCGGCCTGGGCCAGCCGCTACCTGGGCCAGGCGGCCGGTCCGTCCCAGTCGCCGGTGGGGCCGCAGGTTGCGCCCGGCAGCATCGTCGTGCAGGAGACCCGGGAGGGCCGCTTCACCCAGCGGATCACCGCCGGCCGCCATATCCTGCGCGCGGACGAACCGGCCGAGGTCGGCGGCGACGACAGCGGACCGGGGCCCTATGACCTGCTGCTGGCCGGGCTCGGCGCCTGCACCTCGATGACGCTCAGGCTCTACGCCGAGCGCAAGAGCTGGCCGCTGGAGCGGGTCACGGTGAGCCTGCGGCACGACAAGATTCACGCCGAGGACTGCGCGGACTGCGAGACGAGAAAGGGCCTTCTTGACCGTATTGAGCGCAAACTGTCGTTTGCCGGCCCCCTCGACGCGGACCAGCGGGCGCGGTTGCTCGAAATTGCGGACAAGTGCCCGGTGCACCGCACTCTGACGAGCGAAGTCGTGATCCAGACCACCGCCGCGGAGCCCGGCTAGGCAGTCCAGGGGGCCCTGTGGGATTGCGGTCTGGCGGGCGTTTTGCGGGCCTCCGTCGACCTGCCCCCGTCGCTTCTGACGCAGCGGTTGTCGGCATAAAACAACTAGCGGGTGACGCTAGGGCATAAATTCTGCTAGGCTTTTTCGAATGATGAAGTCTAACGAAAGAAGGGCGCGGGCTCCGCAGGGGCGAGCGCCACGGGACAGGGAAGGCGGTGCGCGTGTCCGACAGGGATCTCCCGGATGGACCGCTTGTCCAATAGTACCGCCAGACAGGATTTGAATCCGCGGCCCGCGGAACTAGGCCGGAGTGTCGGCTATTGCCCGGGCCGCGCGGTGCAGGGGAGAGTACCTAAACGATCGTTCCTGCATGCGAATCACAAGCGTTGAATCGTCGGGATACCCCTGAGGGAGTCCCAGGGACCCGGCGTGGCAAACTGGTCTAAAGGGAGATAATTCATGGCCAAGGAAATCAGGGACAAGCAGGGAAAGCGAATCCATCCCTATGTCCCGGAGCTCTGTGAACAGCTGCGCAAGGAAGAAATCGACCGTCGCGAGTTTCTGCGCACCGCGACGCTGCTCGGCGTGTCGGCGACCGCCGCCTATGCCATGGCCGATCAGCTGACCGGTCAAAGCACGACGGTGACCCGCGGCGCCCAGGCCCAGGAGCCGAAGATGGGCGGACGCCTGCGCTCCTCGATGCGGGTGCAGCGGATGGACGAACCGGCGACCTATGACTGGACCCAGATGTCCAACCAGACGCGTCACATCCTGGAGTACCTGACGCGCACCGGCACCGACAACGTCACCCGGCCCTACCTGGCGGAGAGCTGGGAGGCGTCGGACGACCTCAAGACCTGGACGCTCAACCTGCGCCAGGGCGTGAAGTGGTCGAACGGCGACGACTTCAACGCCGACGACGTGGTGCACAACTTCACCCGCTGGCTCGATCCGGCGGTTGGCTCGTCGAATATCGGCCTCTTCGCCGGGCTGGCCGAAGACTACGACACCGGTCAGAAGAACGAGGACGGCTCGGCCAAGATGGGCCGGCGCATGCGCGAGGGCTCGGTCGAGAAGGTCGGTAACCACAGCGTACGGCTGCACCTCAGCCGGCCGGAGCTGGCCGTTCCGGAGAACCTCTACAACTATCCGACGGCCATCGTGCACCGCCGCTTCGACGAGGAAGGCGGCAACCTGTCGAAGAACCCGGTCGGCACGGGGCCCTATGAGCTGGCCGAGTTCCAGATCGGCGAGCGCTGCCTGCTGAAGCGCCGGGCCGAGGCCTATTGGGGCGATCAGCCCTATCTCGATGAGATCCTCTACATCGACCATGGCGACGACCCCATGGCCGGCGTCTCGGCGATCGCCTCGGGCCAGGTCGATCACGTCTATGACGTGGAGGTCACCAGCATCGACGTCGTCGAAAGGCTGCCCAACGCCACTCTCTATCCGGTGGTTACGGCGCAGACCGGCGTCGCCCGCATGCGGGTCACCGAGAAGCCCTTCAACGACAAGCGGGTGCGCCAGGCGGTCGCGGCTTGCATGGACCATGCCAGGCTGCTGCAGCTGGCCTATCGCGGCCAGGGTGCGCCCGGCGAGAACCATCACGTCTCGCCGATCCATCCCGAGTACTTCCAGCTGCCGACGCTCAAGCCCGACATCGAGAAGGCCAAGGCGCTGCTCGCCGAGGCCGGGCACAGCAGCCTGACGATCAAGATCGACCTCGGGCAGGCCGAGGCCTGGCACTTGGCGGCGATGCAGGGCTTCAAGGAACAGCTCGCCCCGGCCGGCATCAATCTGGAGCTCAACCCCATGCCGGGCGCCAGCTACTGGGACGTCTGGGACAAGACGCCCTTCGGCTTCACCTCCTGGACGCACAGGCCGCTCGGCGTGATGGTGCTCAACCTCGGCTATCGCAGCGGCGTGCCGTGGAACGAAAGCGCCTACAACAGTCCGGAGTTCGACAAGGCACTCGACGAGGCCAGCTCGATCCTCGACGTGAACGAGCGGCGCAACGCCATGGAGAAGGTCCAGAAGATCCTCCAGGACGACGCGGTGATCGCCCAGCCGCTGTGGCGTGCGGTGTTCTCTGCGGCGGCAAACAACGTCCAGGGCTACGAGACGCACCCGACACAGTACCATCAGTTCGAGAAAGTCTGGCTGGCCTAGGCCGGCAGGGAGCCGCGAGGGAAACCCAGTCCCTTGCGGCTCCCGCCGTCCATGCGGCCGTTCAATCGGATCGCAAACGCCGGGGCAGGGGGCAAAGGAGGGCCGCAGGCATGCTGATCTTCATCGTACGGCGGGCAGGGACCATGGTGCTCACCATGGTCGTTGTCTCGATCCTCCTGTTCCTGCTGCTCGAGCTGAACGTCCACAGCGTCGCCATCAAGGTCCTGGGGCCCTATTCCCTGCCGGAACAGCGTACGCTCTGGCTCGAGCAGAACGGCTACTTCGACCCACTGGTGGTTCGCTACTTCCGGTGGCTTGGCGATTTCGTGGTCGGCGATTTCGGGCAGTCCGTCCGCTTCAAGTCGCCGGTGGCCGACGTGCTCTGGCCGCGTCTCGCCAACACCGGCATCCTGGCGGCAGCCACGCTGGGCGTGGTGATTCCCGTTGCGCTGGCGCTGGGCGTGCTGGCCGGCATGCGCGAAGGCTCCGGCCTCGACCGCACGATCTCGGTCTCCTCGATCATAACCACCTCGATCCCCGAGTTCGCCAGCGCGGTGCTGCTGTCGGCGGTTTTCGTGTTCTGGCTCGATCTTCTGCCCGGCACCAGCGGCATGAGCGACGGCTTCGACATCGTGCAGCTCATTTTGCCCGTCATGGTGCTGGTGCTCTACGACTTCGGCTACGTGGCACGCATGACGCGCGCCTCCATGGCCGAGGTCATGATGACCCACTACATACGCACGGCCGTGCTCAAGGGCCTGCCGTACCGCACCGTGATCATGAAGCACGCCCTGCGCAACGCGCTGATCGCGCCCTTCACGGTGATCATGCTGCAGATCAACTGGCTGCTGTCGGGCGTGATCGTGGTCGAGTTCTTCTATGCCTACAAGGGCTTCGGCGCTCTGCTGCTGGAAGCCTCGCTGAACCAGGACATCTTCCTGATCGAGGCCTGCGCCATGGTGGCCGTGTTCGTGGCGGTGGCGACCCAGACGATCTCGGATATCGGGTACACCTACCTGAATCCGCGGATCCGCTTCAGCTAGGGAGGCGCCGCCGTGACCGATACAGTCGCCCCGACGCCGCGCCGCGAGCTGGCGATCGTCCGCGGCTTTAAGTCGCTCGGCCTGCTGCGCGAGAGCATAGTCGGCATGGTCGGCGCCGGGATCATCCTGTTCTGGGTGCTGGTGGCGATGCTCGCGCCCTTGATCGCCCCCTTTGACCCGAACGCCACGCTGCAGCCCCTGGCCGGCGTCGGCGACACCTACGTCGCCTTTCCGGGCGCCAGGCTCAAAGGCCAGCCCGTCGAGGAGGTCTGCAGCCCGATCGAAAGCGGCGAGAACCAGGGCCGCTTCGACTGCGGCAGCTTTGTGCTCGGCACCGATCACATCGGCCGCGATATCCTCAGCCGAATCATCTGGGGTTCGCGCAAGGTCCTGTTCTACGCGCCGTTGGCGACGCTTTGTGCCTACCTCGTCGGCATCCCCATGGGGCTGGCGGCCGGCTACAAGCGTGGCATGGTCGATGACGTCATGTCCTTCATCGCCAACGTGATCCTGTCATTCCCGGTGCTGGTGCTTTACGTCATCATCATCGCGACGATCGGCGCATCGGGGGCGAACATCGTCATCGCGATCACCTTTGCCAGCGCTCCGGGCATCATGCGAATCGTGCGCGGCCTGGTGCTCGATCTCAGGAACCGGGA
This sequence comes from Kiloniellales bacterium, assembly GCA_050330055.1. Classification (GTDB taxonomy): domain Bacteria; phylum Pseudomonadota; class Alphaproteobacteria; order Kiloniellales; family JAKSDN01; genus JBHJOF01. The sequence continues at coordinate 10,817 of JBHJOF010000113.1, read as the reverse complement.
GTACGTCTTCGCGGCCGAGACACGCGGCGAATCGCCCTGGCGTATCATGCTGGTGGAGATACTACCCAACGCGCGAGGGCCGCTGATCGTCGATTCTTGCCTGCGCCTGGGTTACGTCATCATCACAATCGGCGTGCTCGGCTTCCTGGGACTCGGCCTGCCGCCGCCCGATCCCGACTGGGGCGGCATGATCAACGAGACGCGCCAGATGGCCATGACCTTCCCGCACATGGCGGTCTTCCCTTGCATTGCGATTTCCTCGCTGGTGCTTGGCTTCAATCTGCTGGCGGACGGCCTGCGGGAAATCTCGCTGCGCGACTGAGGAGGCTCTGATGGCGAAACACGGCCAGAGCGGCAAAGCCAGCTACGACGGCCCGATCTTGGAGTGCAAGAACCTCTGCATCTCCTACTTTACACGGGCCGGCGAGATCCCCGCCGTGGTCGACTTCAACCTTTCGCTCACCCAGGGCGACAGCGTCGGCTTGGTCGGCGAGTCGGGATGCGGCAAGTCGACCGTGGCTATGGCCATCATGCAGTACATGGGCAAGAACGGCGGCATCGTCGGCGGCCAGGTGATCTACAAGGGACGCGACCTCGCGACCTACAGCGAGGAGGAGCTGCGCCAACTGCGCGGCAACGAGATCGCCATGGTCTACCAGGAGCCGATGGCTTCGCTCAATCCCAGCATGACGCTCGGCAAGCAGCTCCTGGAGGTGCCGCTCTGCCACGAGGACATCAGCGAGAAGGAAGCCTACGACCGCGCCATCGATATCTTGGCAGGCGTCAAGCTGCCCGATCCGGAACGGGTCATGTCCTCCTACCCGCACCAGATTTCGGGCGGCCAGCAGCAGCGTGTGGTGATCGCCATGGCCCTGCTGTCCAACCCCTCGCTCTTGCTGCTGGACGAGCCGACCACGGCGCTCGACGTGACGGTCGAAGCGGGCATCATCGAGCTGATCGGCGAGATCGCCGAAAAGTTCAACACCTCGATGATCTACATCTCGCACAATCTGGGTCTGATCCTGGCGACCTGCGACCGCGTCAATGTGATGTATTCCGGTGTGGTGGTGGAAGAGGGCACGGTCGACGAGGTCTTCGACCACATGCGGCACCCCTACACCAAGGGGCTGTTCAGCGCGATCCCACTGCCGGGCACCGATAAGACCGCGCATCCGCTAGTGGCGATCCGCGGCCAGCTGCCGCTGCCGCACGAGCGCCCGTCCGGCTGCTTCTTCGGTCCGCGCTGCGATTTCTTCCAGGCCGGGCGCTGCGACCAGCCGACGGCGGATGGCGGCACGATCCACATGCTGCCGGTCGAGGGCCGGCACGGGCATGACGTGCGCTGCGTGCGCTACAACGAGATCGATTGGAGCGCGTACCGGCCGGTGGGGGTTGGCGGCGAGGCGATCGAGCCCGGCAACGTGGTGCTGTCGCTCAAGAAGATGCGCAAGTACTACGAGCTGACCGACAACTCGATCGCCGCCATGATCCGCGGCAACCGCGTCAAGTACGTCAAGGCAAACGAATCGATCTCCTTCGACGCGTGCGAGTCGCAGACCGTGGCCATTGTGGGAGAATCAGGCTGCGGCAAGTCGACCTTCGCCAAGGTGCTGATGGGCCTGGAGACCGCGACCGAGGGCGAGGTCGTGTTCCGCGGCGAGGACGTCTCCGACTTCCCGGTGCAGAAGCGCAGCCCCGAGCAGATCGGCTCGGTGCAGATGATCTTCCAGAACCCCTTCGACACGCTGAACCCGAGTCATTCGGTCGGCTCGCAGCTCGCCCGCGTGATCAAGAAGTTCGGCGTCGAGACCGACAAGAACAAGATCGAGCAGCGCGTCATGGAGCTGCTCGACCTGGTCAAGCTGCCGCGCGACTTCGCGCGGCGCCGGCCGCGCCAGCTCTCAGGCGGCCAGAAGCAGCGCGTCGGCATCGCCCGCGCTTTCGCCGGCAATCCCACCATGGTGGTGGCCGACGAGCCGGTCTCGGCACTGGATGTTTCGGTGCAAGCCGCGGTCACCGGGCTTCTGATGGACATCCAGCGCAGCTATCGCACGACGCTGCTGTTCATCAGCCACGACCTCAGCCTGGTGCGCTACCTGGCCGACCGCGTGGTGGTCATGTATCTGGGCCACATCGTCGAGCAGGGCACAACGGACGAGGTCTTCTCGCCGCCCTATCATCCCTACACCGAGGCGCTGCTCTCGGCGGTGCCGATCGCCGACACGGCAATCGAGAAGAAGCGGATCATCCTGGAGGGCAACCTGCCGAGCGTGCTCAATCCGCCCAAGGGCTGCCCCTTCAACACGCGCTGCCATCGCAAGATCGGCTCGATCTGCGAGACCGAGGCGCCGCCCAACGTGCAGGCCTCGCCGGGCCACGACATCCTCTGCCACATCCCGCTCGAGGAGCTGATCAAGGTGGAACCGGTGATCAGCACGCACCGCAAGGAAAGCCAGCCGGCGGCGCAGTAGGGTCGTGCCGAAAGGCGTCGCTGACAGAGTATCGCTTTGTCACCCTCACCCTCATAGGCGCTAGGTTAGGAGCGTCTTCGTCGCACTTTCTCGATTGTCACCCCTGCGAAAGCGGGGGTCCAGGTCAAGCGACGGGGCTCACAACCATGGATTCCCGCATTCGCGGGAATGACATTGAAGCGATTTTATCTGGTCGGCGACTTAACCTAGCGCCTATGAGGGTGAGGGTGATGTTTGTTCCTGGCTGCACTGCGGAGAGTCGCCGCCAAGGGCAATGATCATAGGATCTTCAGCACCTCTTCTGGCGGGCGACCGAGCGCGGCCCTGCCCCTGGCGCAGACGATCGGCCGCTCGATCAGGACCGGATGCTCGACCATTGCCTTGATCAGCGCCGCGCGGCTCAGCGCCGGATTGTCGAGATCGAGCTCCTTGTAGGCTGCTTCCTTGCGACGCATGACGTCGCGCGGCTCCAGGCCGAGCTGCTCCAGGATCTCGGTCAGGGTCTTCACATTGGGCGGCGTCTGCAGGTACTCGACGACCTCGGGCTCGATGCCGCGGGCGCGGAGCAGCTCTAGGGTCTGCCGCGATTTGCTGCAGCGGGGATTGTGGTAAATCGTCACGCTCATGGCCGGGACGTTCCCTCCGCTTCGCTGGTGCCTCCAATCTCCACCTTTCGGGCTCTATAGCACCCTGTGGCGGGGTCGGCCAAGCCGGCTGCGCCCTTCGCCGCCGCTTGGCCACAGCGCCAGCGCGGCGAATTGTTAACGTTCCCTGGCCCGGTTGGGCCATGCGGCACGAGAGAATGACAAGAATTTGAAGGAACGGGCGCTTTTTCGCGTTGCCTTGGCAACGGCGCAACGGCACCCTCCAACCGGCTTGGCGATCGGGACTTCAAGCTGCGAGGGAGTGATGGCCCGGCGTCCGCCGCCAGGCGGGCGCAGGGGTAATGAGCGCGTTCCCAGCGGCAGTGGCATGTCTGGCCCCGCAAAGCCGAGTTGCATCGACCGGGATAGCGGCTATGGCACAAGAGGCGCCGGACGAGCTGAGGGGTGACGGCAGTACGCCGCGCGTCGGCCCAGCCGAGCAGGGGGGCAGCCAGGTCCCGGGCCGGTTGACCGTGATCGATCTGCCGGAAGACTTCTTCCCGGTGGAGACGCGGGTGGTTAAGGCGCGCGACGCCCTGATGTTGGCAGCGCTTCCCGCCTTGGCCTTGGTTGCCTGGAGCTGCCCGGACCGACTGTGCTTGACACTTTGCAGAGCAGCCACCCGGTTGCTCGACAGGATGCGGCCGGGGCGTTACGGCGATTTCAAGCGGATTTTTGCCGATTATCTGCCCGATGATGCGCAGTCGAACAAACTCGCCGCCCTGGCGATCGATGCGGCGGCCCTGCATCATCTCGAACGAATTCAGCTTTTACGTTACCACCGGCCGGGAAGCTGGCGGCCGCAGATCGAGGTCGCGGGCAAAGACAATCTCGCCCGCGCTTTGGCGGAGGGAAAAGGGGCGATCCTCTGGGTCACCTACACCACCTTCAGCGACATGATCTCGAAGATTGGTCTGCGTGAGCAAGGCTACGATGTCTGGCATCTGAGCCGCCACACGCACGGCCATTTCTCCTCAACCCGCTTCGGCATACGCTTCCTCAATCCGATTCGCATTTCGCTCGAGTGCCGCTACCTGGCCGACCGCGTCGTGATCGATCCGGCCGATCCGAGGGCCGCCATGGCGCGCCTGCAAGAGCTCCTCGCTGACAATCAAGTGGTCTCCATCACGCTCGGCGCCGAGGCGCGCAGGGTCACGTTGGCTCCCTTCGGCCCCGAACACCTGCCGCTGGCTGGCGGCGCGCCGAGCCTTGCCCTCAAAAGCGGCGCCGCGCTGCTGCCTGTGTTTACCGAGCGTCGTGCGGACGGCAGCTTCCTGGTCACAATAGAGCCGCCTCTTGAAGCGCCGCCGGGCCTCGGCCGGGAGGACCAGGTGGCCCAGCTGATCGCCGGTAATTCTGCGCTGCTGTACCGCTACTTTGCGCGCCTTCCCGCGCAGTACCACTGCGGCCATCTGCACAGCACCAGGCAGCGGTACGAAGCTGTCACCAAGGGAGCGCAGAAGGCCTCCTGACGGACGCCTGCGACACCCGGTGGAGGCCAGGTTCGATCCGCTAGGCGACCTGACCGAACGGCAGCGCGCCGTTCTCCTTGAGCCGGTCGAGCACGATGCGCGATTCGACGCGCGCCACGGTGCCGTGCGGCAGCAGCACGTCGCTGATGAAGCGCGCCAGCGCCGCCAGGTCGGCGGTGACCACGCGCAGCAGATAGTCGGCGTCGCCGGTCAGGGTATAGGCCTCCAATATCTCCGGCCGCTCGCGCACCAGGGCCTTGAAGCGCTCGGCATTGGCGTTGCTGTGCGCGACCAGCGTGACCTGGACGAAAGCGGCGATGCCGAGGCCGACCGCCGACGCATCGATGGTCGCGCGATAGCCGGCGATGATCCCGGCCGCCTCCAGGCGCAGGCGGCGGCGCGAGCACTGCGAGGCCGAGAGGTTGACCCGCCCGGCCAGCTCCTGGTTGGTCAGCCGGCCGTCCTGCTGCAGGGCCGCCAGCAGGGCCAGATCGAATTGATCAAGATTAATCATATCGTGCATATTAATGTGCTTCTCTGCGTGATATGTGCGAACGTTAGCCTATTTTATCGCAAGTTCGTGCAGATCGTGCAAGGCCTTTCATGGTAAAGACTTAACCTGCCGCGACCCCTGTGGCGCGGGACTTCGGGCGGCCGCCGGCCGCCGCCAGCCTGGGAGCGAACCATGCCAGTCGCCGTCAAGAGCAGCCATGTCGAGAGCGCCCGCGATCAGCAGCACGCCCCGCGGGACAAGTCCCGGTCGGACAAAGCCCTCTGGGACAACCCCATGGGCACGCGCGGCTTCGAGTTCGTCGAGTACACGGCCGAGGACACCGCTGCGCTCGGCCGCCTGTTCGAGCAGATGGGCTTCACCGCCGTCGGCCGCCATCGCTCCAAGCGGGTGACCCACTACCGCCAGGGCGGTATCAACTTCATCGTCAACGCCGAGCCGGAGAGCTTTGCCCAGTCCTTCGCCCGGGTGCACGGCCCCTCGGTCTGCGCCATGGCCTTCCGCGTCGCCGACGCCGGCCGGGCCTACGAGCGCCTGATCGTGCTCGGCGCCGAACCGCAGCAGGGTCGCATCGGGCCCATGGAGCTCAACATCCCGGCGATCAAGGGCATCGGCGACAGCCTGATCTACTTGGTCGACCGCGACGACCCCAGCATCTACGACGTCGACTTCGTGCCGATCGAGGGCGCCGATCCCGAGCCGCAGGGCGTTGGCCTGACCACCGTCGACCACCTGACCCACAACGTCTACCGCGGCCGCATGGACCTCTGGGCCGGCTTCTACGAGCGGCTGTTCAATTTCCGCGAGATCCGCTACTTCGACATCGAGGGCAAGCTGACCGGCCTGCGCAGCCGGGCCATGACCAGCCCCTGCGGCGCGATCCGCATCCCGATCAACGAGTCGGCCGACGACAAGTCGCAGATCGAGGAGTACCTGCAGGCCTACCGCGGCGAGGGCATCCAGCACATCGCGCTCTCGACCGACGACATCTATGCGACCGTGGCCGCGCTGCAGGCGCGCGGCGTCACTTTCATGGACCCGCCGCCCGACACCTACTACGAGGCTCTGGAAGAGCGCCTGCCGGGGCACGGCGAGGACGTGGAACGGCTGCGCCGGCACGGTATCCTGATCGACGGCGCGCCACACCAGGGTGGCGGCCTGCTGCTGCAGATCTTCACCGCCACGGTGATCGGCCCGATCTTCTTCGAGATCATCCAGCGCAAGGGCGACGAGGGCTTCGGCGAGGGCAACTTCCGGGCCCTCTTCGAATCGATCGAGCAGGACCAGATCAAGCGGGGGGTCCTCTAGGCAACATCGAGGTTCCCACCATGACCACTGCCACCGTCACCGAGCGCCCGCGCCAGCCGGCCAGCGACGATTACGTCATCGACCAGGGCTGGGACGCCTATAGCGAGCAGGACCACGCCATCTGGCGTACCCTCATGGCGCGCCAGTCGAGGCTGCTGCCGGGCCGCGCCTGCCGCGAGTACCTGGAAGGCTTCGAGCGCCTCGACATCGCCGCCGGCGGCATCCCCAACTTCGAGCGGCTGTCGGACGAGCTGGACCGTGCCACCGGCTGGCGCATCGTCGCCGTGCCCGGGCTGGTGCCCGACGACGTCTTCTTCCGCCACCTGGCTGCGCGGCGTTTTCCGGCGACCAACTGGATCCGCCGGCCCGAGCAGATGGACTACCTGCAGGAGCCCGACGTCTTTCACGACGTCATGGGCCACGTACCGATGCTGACCAACCCGGTCTTCGCCGACTATCTGCAGGCCTACGGCCGCGGCGGCCTGAACGCGCTGCGCCTCGGCGCGCTGCCCAAGCTGGCGCGGCTCTACTGGTACACCGTCGAGTTCGGCCTGATCCGGACCGAGGCGGGCCTGCGCATCTACGGCTCCGGCATCGTTTCGTCGCGCACCGAGTCGGTCTACTGCCTGGAGAGCCCGAAGCCCAAGCGGGTCGCCTTCGATCTGATGCGCATCATGCGCACCAACTACCGGATCGACGACCTGCAGGACATCTACTTCGTGATCGACGGCTTCGAGCAGCTCTTCGAGGCGACGCGGCCGGACTTCACGCCTTACTACGAGGCGTTGGCGCGCCAGCCCGACATCGCCCCCGGCGAGCTCGTGCCCGGCGACCGCCTGGTCGAAATCGAGTGAGAGAAGGGAGAAATCCCCTTACTTGGAAGGTACAGTCCGCTTGTCCGAAGCGGTATGATTGACACAGATGAACACAGATGAACGTGGATTGGCGCGGGCTGCCACGCCGCTGGGTATTGCGTTGATACGCTTGTTATCCGTGTTCATCTGTGTTCATCCGTGTCAAATATCCTTTCTAATTTGTCATCACCGGGCTTGACCCGGTGATCCATCAACTGGATGGCCGGGTCAAGCCCGGCCATGACAAGAGAGGAAAGTCAGGCGCCGCCCGATCGGCGCCCTAGGAGCGAGACCATGAAACGCTGGATCTCTCTGCCGCGCATCGAGGGGCGCACCTCGCGCCAGGCCCATGCCGACCTGCCGGAGGGCACCTACGAGCGCGAGCTTGGCCGCGAAGGCTTCTTCGGCCCGGCGACGCAGATGGTGCATCAGCATCCGCCGACCGGCTGGCTGGACTGGCAGGGGCCCCTGCGGCCGCGCGCCTTCGATCTCAACAAGGTCGGTGCCGTGGCCGACGGCCCCTTCCGCGCCGCCGAGGTCCTGGTCAACAGCCACGTCCGCCTGCGCTTCTGGCGCGCAGCGGGCGCCATGGACCACCTGGCGCGCAACAGCGACGGCGACGAGTTGCTCTTCGTCCACGAGGGCCGGGGCGAGCTGTTCTGCGACTATGGCCACCTGGCGATCGAGGCGGGCGATTATATCGTGCTGCCGCGCGGCACCATGTGGCGCACCGCCTTCGAGGGCGCAGCCGAGCTGCTGCTGGTCGAGGCGACCAACGACAGCTACCGCCTGCCCGACAAGGGCCTGGTGGGCGCGCACGCGATCTTCGACCCGGCCATGCTGGATACGCCGGCAATCGACGAGGCCTTCACGGCACAGCAGACGCCGCCCGGCCGCGAGGAGATCTGGCGCGTCGAGGTCAAGCGCCGCAACACGCTCTCGACGGTCACCTATCCCTTCAACCCGCTGGACGCAGTCGGCTGGCACGGCGACCTGGCGCCGGTGCGCATCAACATGCGCGACATCCGCCCGCTGATGAGCCACCGCTACCATCTGCCGCCGTCCGCCCACACGACCTTCGTGGCCGGGCGCTTCGTGGTCTGCAGCTTCGTGCCGCGCCCCTTCGAGAGCGACCCGGGCGCGCTCAAGGTGCCCTTCTTCCACAACAACGACGACTTCGACGAGGTGATCTTCTATCACCGCGGCGACTTCTTCAGCCGCGACAACATCGAGCGCGGCATGATCACCTTCCACCCCTGCGGCTTCACCCACGGGCCGCATCCCAAGGCGCTCAAGGGCATGCTCGAGCCGCGCAAGGCGGCGACCGACGAGTACGCGGTCATGATCGACGCCCGCGACGCCCTCGAGGTGGCGGCGCTGCCGGCCGGCGTCGAGCAGGAGGACTACGCCCAGTCCTGGCAGACCCCCGGCAAGGCGCAAGGGAAGGCCAAGGCGGCGGAGTAGATGACGTCTATGCAGGCCGTTGGTGGAGGCAAGAAGTCCCAGCAGTGCCGTCCTGCGCCCTTCGAGACGCGGGCTTTGCCCGCTCCTCAGGGTGAGGTGATATCGCGTATGGCATCCGAGGTCTATCCTCAGCCTGAGGAGGCCGCGAAGCGGCCGTCTCGAAGGCCGCACGGCTGAGCGTCCGAGACGCCAAGATACACACCCAACCTTCCGCAAACGCATCTGGGATTGTTCAGCGCTAAGCAAGCCGATCGCGCTTGACCGGCCACGGAACGGCCCTATGATGCCCGCCGTTCCACCTTGCACGACGTTCCGAGACCGCCTTGCCAAGCCTCTAGCCGATCTCAGTTTCTATCCGCTCGCCGGTCCGTCCGGAGCAGTCCTGCTCTGGCCAGGCCGGCGCTTCCGCGTCTGCGCGGCGGTCGGCTGAGATCGGACTGGCAAGGGTTCCCCGCGCTTCCGACCGATCACCATAACTCTTTGATCCGCCTTACGAAGCCGCCGCCCTCGCTGCCTCGCCAGCCGGCTTTTCCTGTCTGGCTGACCGCATAGCACAGCCCCAGTCCGTTTTCGCCCTGCCGCCGTGCAGCGCTTCCCGAGAGGAAGGCTGGTATCGGCATGCAAGGCGTGCTTCACGTTGGCTGGCGGGTGAGCCCGCTGGCATCTCCGCGGGTCTGGCGTCATTGCGATCACTGCAAGGAGCGGAGGCCCTTCGACTGCAGCGGCAAGTTCCGCAGCAACGCCCAGAAGAAACGCTTCGATGTCTGGCTGATCTACCGCTGCGCCGGTTGCGGACAGACCTGGAACTGTCCGATCCACGAGCGCTGCCGCTTTGTGGACATCGGCCCGGCAGAGTTCCAGGCGATCGCCGAAAACAGCCCCGCTCTGGTGCGGCACTATGCCCACGACGGTGATCGCTTGCGGCGCTACGCCGACCGGGTGGAGCCGTCGGCCGCGCAGCGCGTGGAGAAGCGCCTGCGCGAGGGATCGCCCGAGGGCGCCCGGCGGCTGGTCATCGCGCTCGCCCTGGCAGCGCCCTGCGAGGTTCGGCTCGAGCGGCTGCTGGGGCGCGAGCTCGCGCTCTCGCGGGTGCTGCTGCGGGAACTGCAGGCAGCCGGGACCATCACTATCACGCCGTCCGGGCGGGCGGCGCTGCGGCGGCCGGCCCGCGACGGACAGGCTGTGACGTGGGAGCTGTCGCGGCTGGCGGCGGAGATGACCAAGTCGCTGGTCGCCGCGGCTTGCGGTCTGACCGACTGCTGGCCGAGCCCGTAGGACGGCAGCGATACCCGCGCGCTATCGACACGAAAGCCAGGCGGCATTTCAGCTCCGCCTCGGGCTTCTCCATCTTTGCCGGACAGACGGCTCGCGATCCCAGGCGAGCGACCAGCAAGAGGAGACAGCCCATGTTCACCCGAGGTGTCAGGTTCTGGCCGCCGATGACGATCTTGGCCTGCATCGTCGCCCTGTCGGTTCTCTCTGTCGGTGGCCTCGACCGTGCGACCGCGGCGAGCGCCGAGGACGGCGTGGTCAAGGTCAAGAGCGCCTATGGCCTCGACGAGACCATCATGCGCGTGAAGCAGGATGTCGCCGACAAGGGCATCATGTTCTTTCAGCAGATCGATCAGGCCAAGCTGGCCGCCGACGCCGACATCATGCTGCGGCCGTCCACCCTGCTGATCTTCGGCAATCCGCCGCTGGGCTCGCTGTTCATGACAGCGAATCCCTATGCCGGGCTCGACTGGCCGGTGCGGCTGCTGGTGGTCGAGGATGAGAGCGGCCAAGTCTGGCTCGCCTACACCGACTTCGACTACATCAAGCGCCGGCACCAGATCGACAGCCGCGACGAGGCCTTCAAGATGGCCTCGACCGTGATCGCGTCGATCGCTTCCAGCGTGCAGGCCAAGTAGGCCGCATGGGAGGTGAGGCGGACTTGACGAAGGGCTGTCCGATTAAGGCTCGTCCACACTGATCGTCATGGTCGGCCTTCGCCACTGCTGTCCGGTTTAAGCTGCGACAACCTGCTGTAGGGTCTTGTTGCATCTGGCATAGCGGCCATAGCGGCAGGACGGAGACTTGCTTTTCCTCTGTCC
>JBHJOF010000112.1:0-34347 GCA_050330055.1 Kiloniellales bacterium | reverse complement strand
TCCCTCGGTGCTGCGCAGTCATCCGGTGACAGAGGAGCGCGTCAAGCGACTGCTCGAGCTGCAGAGCGAGGGGCCCTTTCCCTATGCCGAGCGGCCCCACAGATCCGAGCGACACCGCTCGATCCTGCCGGACAGCCCACGCCGCCCGCGCTGGCGCCGCAGCGGCCTGTGGTACTGATCCGCCTCAGAGGGGTCCGAGCAGGTAGCCGGCCAGGCCGCTGCCGATGGCCAGCGCCACGGGGGCGGCGATCTCCACGCGCTCGGATGCCTCCGCGGCAGGGTCTAGTGGTGTGCTCGAATAGCTGGCTCCAAGCCTGTCATTGCCGGGCTTGACCCGCCTGCGGGGCCGAAGTCCCTTCGGCGCGGCGAAGGCCCGGCAATCCATGGTGCCGCTGCGCGATGGATGCCCGGATCAAGTCCGGGCATGACATTGAGTAGGAACCACATTTCAGAGTCACAACAGAAGCCCCGGCCAAGCCCGACGCTGGCGGCGGCTCACAGGTGGCCGATCTCGTACTCCTCGCAGGAGATACCCAGCTCGGCCAGGCCTTCTTCCAGCAGGTCGCCCAGCATCGGCGTGCCGGTCAGATAGTCCGCGGTATGCCGGTTGTGGGCATCACGCGCCGCTTTCAGGGCCTCGCGCCAGTCGTCCTTGACGTAGTCGCCCCGTCCCAGCCAGAGCAGGGCGACCAGGTTGATCTGCTCCTCCTCGTTCAGGTCGTCGATCGCCTCCTTCAGCTCCAGGTAGGTGGCATCGTCGGCATAGTCCTGCAGCACCTCGCGCATCTCCTCGTCCGAGGGGTTGGAGCCCGGGTCGGGCTCCTCGATCTCGACCTTGGCGTCGAACGCGCGCGCCTTGACGATGATGAAACAGACCTTTTCGGGACTGATCTCGAGCATGACGGCTGCCTCTTGCTTTCGCTCCGGTGTTTTGACTGTCAGCCTAGCCTGGCCAGGCGTACTGGAAACCGGCTTGGACTACGGCTGATCGGACTATCGGGGCGCCACGGCGGCCCGTCCTTGAGCCAAATCAAAGCCTCGCGCGGCCTGCCGGCAGAGGATCAGGTGCCCCAGCCCGTCTTCCCTTGCCGTACGGCCTGCCACACAATATCTCCAAGGTGACAAGCTGCCGCAGCGCGGGGGATGCGCGGGACACAGCAGGCGAGGACAGGCAATGGACGTTCCTCTGGAAGTCAGCTTTCACAACATGGACCGCTCGGAGGCAGTCGAAGCCAAGGTGCGCGAGAAGGCCCAGAAGCTGGAGCGCTATTTCGGTCGCATTACGAGCTGCCGCGTCGTAGTCGAGGCACCGGAACGGCGTCATGCCAAGGGCAACCTCTACCGTGTCAAGATCGAGCTGGGCGTGCCGGCGCGGCCGCCGCTGATCGTGAACCGCCATCCCGGCGACAAGCATTCTCACGAGGACGTCTATGTGGCGGTGCGCGATGCCTTTGACGCCGCGCGGCGCCAGCTCGAGGACTACGCCGGCAAGCTCAGCGGCAAGGTCAAGACGCACGAGGTCCCCCCGCACGGCACGATCGAGCGGCTCTTCCCCGAGGAAGGCTACGGCTTCGTGCTGATGTCCGATGGCCGTGAGATCTATTTCCACCAGAACGCCGTCGTCGACGGCGGCTTCGCCCGGCTGCAGTTGGGCGAGGAAGTGCGCGTGACCATTGCCCAAGGCGAAAGCGAGCAGGGGCCGCAGGCCTCGACCGTGCAGCCGATCGGCAAGCACCACTTGGTCGAATAGCGTCCGCCTCGCTCAGGCGGCGCTGGCCGCTTGGTCCTATCCTTCTGGCTTGCGGATCGAGGGCAGTCCGCGCTGGATGACCTCGGCTATGCGCTCCTCGTCCTCCAGGAACTGGACGCCCATGTTTCCGGTCTCGCTGTCCTGCCAGACCACCTCGGCCCTGAACTCGCCGAAGCGGTCAGAGCGGATGACGATCTCCGTGCCGGAAGGAAATTGGCTGGAGGCGTGCAGCTTGGCGCCGCTCGCCGAGATGTTCAGGATCTCGCACTTGACGCGGCGAATGCCGCTGCAGAGCTCGGCGGACCAGAGCACACTGCTGCGTACGTGCCGCCGTCGTTCGCGGCCGTCAGTAGCGCCCTTCAGGATGTTTGGAATGGCCGCTGCCACGGAGTCCGGTGGCTCTATGAAGCGCAGACCGAGGAACTCGCCGTCGCGCCAGGCGACCTTGCTGTAGAAGCTATGCTCGTCGCCGATGGTCAGCAGGAGCTGCGCGCCGACAACAAAGGGAACGGCCACCTGGACCTTGGCGCCACCGGCCGAAAGATCGATCAGGTCGCACTCGACCGCCCCTTCATCGTCGCGCAGGGTCGCGGCAAGCAGGATCGAGCGACGGGTAAAGCGCTGCCGTTCCGCCCATCGAGATCCTTCGGTCGGTTTGTCCAGGGACGCTTTGCCTCGAGGCAGTTCGGCGTAACGTCGGGGATCGGCCATGACGACTATCTCTACGGCGACGTGGAACTCGTCGGACAGGTCCATGCTTGGCCTAGCACGCAGGCCGATAAGAAAGTCTTAACCCCGCTTCAGGCCGCCGTCAGCCGACCCTTTGCTCCGACAGCAGCCAGCGGACCAGGGAGCGCAGCTTAGCCGGCGCGATCGGCTTGTGCAGCAGCGAACAGCCGGCGTCGGCGCAGAGCCGGGGCAGCTCGGGCGAGGTGTCGCCGGTGGTTACGATGGCGGGCACCGGCGCACCGAGGGCTTCGCGGGCGTGGTGGATCAGGTCGAGCCCGCTTTCGCCGCAGGGCAGCCGCAGATCGGCGATGATCAGGTTGATGTCGTCGCCGGCCTCCTCGATGCGGCGCCGGATCTCCGCCGACGTGTTGGCCGTCCAGACCGTCATCTCCCAGCTTCGCAGCAGGCGCTGGGTCCACTCCATGACCAGGCTGTCGTCCTCGATCAGAAGTACGGCGTGGCCGCGCAGGCGAGTGCGGTTCAGCGCGCCGTCGGGCGGTCGCGCCTCGCTTTCGCCGAGCTGGCCAAGCGGCACCTCGACGGCAAAGCAGGAGCCCTTGCCCGGATACGAGCGCACCGTCACCGGATGATCCAGGATGCGCGACAGGCGCTCGACGATGGCCAGGCCCAGGCCCAGGCCCTTGGAGCGGTCGCGCGCCTGGTTCCCGAGCTGGAAGTACTCCTCGAATATCTTGCCCACATGCTCCTGCGGGATGCCGATGCCGCTGTCGTGCACCTCGATGCACAGGCGCTCGCCGCGGCGCCGGCAGCCCAGCAGGATCTTGCCCTCAGCCGTATAGCGCACGGCATTGGACAGCAGGTTCTCGACGATCCGCCCCAACAGGGTGCGGTCGGACCGCACGATGGCCCGCGACGGCACCACGCGAAGCTCGAGGCCCTTGGCCGCCGCCCGCGTCGCCACGGTGCGCGCCATTTCTTCCAGAAAGGGTCCGATGCGGAAGTTCTGCGGCTCTGGCCGGATCGTCCCTGCGTCGAGCTGGCTGATGTCGAGCAGCGCGTTCAGCATCTCGCCCATCGAGCTGGTGGCCTGTCGCATCGCCGAGGTGATGGCCTCGCGGCCGCTCTCGTCGGCTTCGTCCAGCATTGCCTCGATCAGCAGGTTGAGGGCGTGCAACGGCTGCCGCAGGTCGTGGCTGGCGGCGGCGAGGAAGCGCGACTTGGCCGTGCTTGCCCGGTCGGCCTCCTCCTTGGCGCTCTGCAGCGCCCGCTGAGCGGACTTCAGGTCGGTAATGTCGATTTCCGCGCTGCCGGTGCCGAGCACGCCGCCGTGACCATCGAAAACCGGGAACTTGGCGATCATGGTGTTCCGCAAAGTGCCGTCGCCCAGCACTTTCGTGGCCTCGCTTTGCCGGACGGAGCCGTAGCGCAGGACCTCCTGATCGAGCTGCTCGAGGCAGTGGCTGTCCTCCTCGCCGAACAGCTCGGCCAGCCGCTTGCCGATCGCCGCGTCGTTGCTGATGCCAAACCACTCCTCGAAGCGCCGGTTGACCAGCAGCAGCCGCCCGTCGCTGTCGGTCAGGTAGAGCGCCAGCGGGGAGTAGTCGAGAATCGCCTGCAGGCGCGCTTGGTTCACCCGGTCCTGGGCCTCGGCTCGCTTGCGTTCGCTGATGTCGGTGATGATAGAGCCGATGGCGACCACCTGGTTGCTGCTGTCGCGCACTGGGAACTTGACGGTGAAGAGCGCGCGCGAGTCGCCCGGGACCCGCCATTCCTCTTCCTGCTCGATGACCGCGCCGGATCTCAGCACCGCATCGTCCTGTGCCACGCAGGGGTCGGCGCAGTCCTTGGAGAAGACGTCGTGCGGCCGCTTGCCCTCGATCGACTTGCTGGTCCTGGCAAGGTGCGTTTCATACCAGCGATTGACCAGGATGTAGCGGCCTTCGGTATCCTTCAGCGAGATGCCGCAGGGCGTATTGTCGATAATTGCCCGGAACCGCGCCTCGCTGTCACGCAGCGCCGCCTCGCGCTGCTTCAGCTCACTTATGTCAGAGACGATAGTGCCAATCTGCACGATCTCGCCGGCGGCATTGAGAATTGGAAACTTGATGGCGAAGTAGTTGTGGATGCTGCCCTGAAAGGGCAGATCGTACTCCCAGTGCGCGGCCTTGCCGGTTTCCATGATGGCTCGGTCCTGCGCCCTGTAGAGCTCGGCTTCGTGCTCGGGAAAGATTTCCTCGGCGGTGCGGCCGCGCAGGGTGCCTTCATCCGGAGCGAACAGCTCGATGGCGCGGCGGTTGGCTAGGATGTTGTGACCGGCCAGATCCTTCACGTAGATCTCGACCGGCGCGTAGTCGAGGACGGTCGTGATCTGCTTGATGCTCTCGCGCAGCGTGGCTTCGGCCTCGGCACGCGAGCGTAGCTTGGCCCGCAGCTCGCCGATGCGCCGCCAAGCGTACCACAAGGCGGGGAGCAGCAGCGCCACGGCAGCCCCGAGCAGCGCGTCGAGCGGCAGGCCGTGGTTCTGCCAAGGAGGGACAGGCCACCACTCAAGGGCCCGGGCGACAAGGAACAGGAGCGCCAGGGCCGCGGCCATCAGCGCGGCCCAGGGCAGATCTCGGCGGGCAGGGCCGGTCATCATGGTCCAGGCTCGCGGGCGGGAGCCCCAGGGCGGCCGCCGGGCTCGAAGAACAGAAGATGCACCAGGCGACCGTCGTCCAGCGAGGTGCCGAATGACTCACCGGCCGAGTGCCACAGCCAAGGGCGATACAGCACCAGCCGGTTGAAGCGCTGCGGAACCGTCATGAGGTGCTCCCACTTTCCCGGGTCCTTGCCGTCGCGCTGCAGAAGCTCGGCCACGCTGGCCACGCCGCAGGTGTGCAAGACCGCTTCGGAGGGCACGCGATCGCTCTGCAGGTCGCGATGGCGATAGAAGGTGGTGCCGCCGCCAATGTGGTCGACAGGGTTGAGATAGACGACGGCAACCCAGGTCAGATAGGAGGGGTCGGCGTGCACCAGATAGCGGCTCGGCTCGCCGTTCAATGTAATGCGAAAGCGGCCATGCGCCACGTTGGGCCGGCCACAGCCGACGAGGGGTTCGCCGGCCAGGCTTGAGATCACCTGGTCGAGGCCGGGGGGCAGGAAGCTCTGGGTCGAGTTGCGGCCGGGAAAGGTGAGCTGCCCCAGGCCCGCCGGATAGTCGCAGCCGAGCGCAAACCGGCGCACCTCCATCGGCCGGGCATAGAAGTCGTCGACCACGATCAGCGACTGGTACATGTCCCCCGACAAGCCGTTCGGCGCCGCGGCCCGGCGGCTTTCCACGCGTTGTACGACCACAAATACAAGTTCATCGGGCAGATGCAATCAAGGCTCGCCTGGCCCTCGAGCGGCGGCCGGCGCTAGGCACCGGCTATTGTCGCCTGACAATATGCACCTGGACAGCCCTGCGGCACTCTCCTAGGAGAGGGTCCTAGGAGAGGGCGAGCCGCCCGGTTCAGGTTGCCCATGACCCAGCCGATCAATCTCAGCGTCAACCTCAACAAGGTCGCCCTACTGCGCAATCAGCGCGACGTGTGCTATCCCTCGGTTTCGGCCGCGGCGCGCAGCGCGCTCGATGCCGGTGCGCAGGGCGTTACCGTCCATCCGCGCCCGGACGAGCGCCACACCCGGCGGAGCGACGTCTACGAGCTGGCGGCCCTGGTGGCCGGGGACTATGGCGGCCGGCCGGAATTCAACGTCGAGGGCTATCCGGACCAGGCGTTCCTCGACCTGGTGGCCGAGGTGCGGCCTGACCAGGCGACCCTGGTGCCGGACATGCCGGATGCCCGCACCTCGGACCATGGCTGGGAATTGCCGCGCGAGGCCGGCATCCTGGCGCCGGCGATCGATCGGCTCAAGGCCGGGGGAATCCGCATCAGCCTCTTCATGGACCCAGAGCCGGCCAAGCTGCCGCTCGCGCGCGAGATCGGTGCCGACCGGGTCGAGCTCTACACCGGCCCCTATGCGGCCAGCCGCGGCACGCCGGAGGCCGAGGCCGTGTTGGCGCGCTATCGGGACTGCGGCGAGGCGGCTGACCAGGCCGGGCTCGGTCTCAACGCCGGGCACGACTTGACGCTGGACAATCTGCCGGCGCTCTGCCGGGCGCTGCCCCTGCTGGCCGAGGTCTCGATCGGCCACGCGCTGATCTCGGACGCCCTGTGGATGGGTCTGGACGGGGCGGTCAAGGCCTATCTCGAGGTCCTGCGCGCGGCGCGCGGCGCATAGCCGGGCAGTCTGCGCCGACGGTCGGATGGGACTCCAGGCGTAGCGGTCTTGCCGGGAATGGGACTCTCCTGCGGCTCGAGGCCGAGCACGATGCGGCAGAGCGCCGGCTCCAGGCTGCGCCAGTCGCGATAGGCGAAGACGCCCGCGACCTGCGGCGCACCCTCCAGGGTCAGCACCGGACGGCCGAACTGCAGCGCGAAGGCGATCTCCGAGAGCGTGCCATTGCCGCCGCCGACCGCGACCAGGCAGAGCGAGGCGCGGGCGATGATCGCGTTGCGGGCGACGCCGATGCCGCTGGCCAGGGGCACGCCGACGTAAGGGTTGGCGCTGCTCCAGTGCTCGTCCGGCAAGAGGCCGATCGACAGGCCGCCGGCCGCAGCCACGCCGCGGCAGGCCGCTTCCATGACGCCCTCGCGGCCGCCGCACAGCAGGGTCAGGCCGAGCTCGGCCAGGGCGGCGCCGGCCGTCTCCGCACAGCGGAGCTGCCGGGCCGTCGCCTTGCGCGGGCCGATCAGGCCGATCGGGACCCGGCAGGGCTGGCCGCTGTCGCGCTGCAGCCAGCGCAGCGCCTCGCGCAGCGTCACCGCGTCGCCGTGCGGCTTGCCGCGCGCCGCCCGCCAGCGGCGCGCCACGGGATCGAAACGCCGCCCCTCCGGGTCCCGCAGGATGCCGTTGGCACGATCGAACACGAGCATGGCTTGGCCTTTGCCTGGGCTTGCGAGGCGCCAGCCATGCCGATAGACCGCAGGCCGGCGACGCTTGGCGCTTCGCCGAAGGATGGCTTTGGCTATACTGCGCCGCCGATCTGGACAAGGCCGGTGCCGCTTTTAAACAACAGGACCGCCCCGTGAGCCATCCGCAGCCAGAGATCGCACCGACGCTGCGCCAGGCCGTGGCGCACCATCGCGGTGGCCGCCTGCGCGAGGCGGAGCAGCTCTACCGGCGGGTGCTGCAGGTCGCGCCGGAGCATCCCGATGCGCTGCACCTGCTGGGCGTCCTGGCCTACCAGGTCGGCCGGCTGGCGCCCGCTGCCGAGCTGATTCGCCGTGCCGTCGCCGTGAATCCGGCCAAGGGCGAGTACCACAGCAACCTCGGCAACGTGCTGCAGGCGCAGGGCCAGCTCGACCAGGCCATCGCGGCCTATCGCCAGGCAGTAGCGCTCAACCCGAAGGCGGCCATGGCGCACAACAACCTCGGCGTCGCGCTGCAGGGGCGCGGCGAGCGGGCCGCCGCGGTCGAGAGCTTCCGCGCCGCCCTGACGATCGAGCCCGGCTATGCCGAGGCGCACAACAACCTGTCGGTGGCGCTGCAGGACCTGGGCCGGCACGAGGCCGCCATGGCGGCCTGCCGCCAGGCCATCGCCCTGCGGCCGGACTACGCCGAGGCGCACAACAACCTGGGCCTATCGCTGCAGGCCAGCGATCGGCGCGACGAGGCCTTCGCAGCCTTCGAGCACGCCCTGGCCCTGAAACCAGACTATCCCGATGCGCTGTCCAACCTGGGCAACCTGCTGCTGGTCCTGGGTCGGCCGCAGGAGGCCGAGGCGCACTATCGCCGCGCCCTGGCCGTCGCGCCGGACTCCGCCGGAATTCACAACAATCTGGGCAAAGCGCTTAGGGGCATGGGCCGGCGCGAGGAGGCGCTTGCCGCCTATTCCCGCGCGCTGAAGCTGCAACCCGACTACGTCGAGGCGCAGAACAACGTCGGCTGGATGCTGCAGACCATGGGCCGGCCCGAAGAGGCGCTGGCGGCACATCGCCGGGCACTGCAGCTGGCGCCCGGCATCGCGGAGGTGCACCACGGCCTCGGCAGCGCGCTGCGCGCGCTGGGCGAGCGGGCAGGGGCGCGGGCTGCCTACGAAGCGGCACTGGCGGCCGGCCCGGCAAGCGCCGACCTCTTGGCCGACCTCGCTGCGGTGCTGTTCGACGACCGTGATCCGAAGCCGGCGGCCGAGGCTCTGGAGCGAGCCGTGGCGGCCGGGCCCGGTCACCTGCGGGCCAACTTCCTGCTCGGCGTGCTGCGCGATCTGCAGGGCGATCGGGCTGCGGCCGAACGCTGCTTTGCGCGCTTGCCGGAGGGGGCCGGTGGACCGCACTACCTGCGCGACTCCTGGGACTACGCCAACAAGCGGCGCGGCCCGGAGACGCGCTTCTTCGGGATCACCTTCGACCTGCTCGGGCACGCCCTGGAGCGGGCCCAGGGCGCCAGGGGCGAGGCGGGTCCTCCAGGGGGACTCGTGCTCGAGTTCGGTGTGCTGTTCGGCACCTCGATCCGCTTTCTCGCCAGCCGCCATGACGGCCCGATCCACGGCTTCGACACCTTCCAGGGCCTGCCGGAGGCCTGGGGCAACAATCCGGCCGGCGCCTATTCGACCCGGGGCGAGCTGCCGCAGGTGCCGCCGCAAGTCTCGCTGCACGTTGGCGACTTCAAGGACAGCCTGCCGCCGTTTCTGGCCGCCGAGCAGGGGCCGCTCGCCTTTGCCCATATCGACTGCGACCTCTACAGCTCGACCCGCAGCCTGTTCGAGCTGCTGGCCGAGCGGGTCGTACCAGGGACCGTACTGGTATTCGACGAGTACCTCTGCACGCCAAGGTGGCGAGAGGACGAGTTCCGTGCCTTTCAGGAAGCGGCGCTGGCAAACGGCTGGCGCTACGACTATCTTGCCTTCAACGTTTTCACGCGGCAGGCTTCTGCTATGGTTAAGGCTGTGTGAGAGCGTTGCGCGCTGCGACGACGATGAGCCGGCGGACGTCGGGAATCAGGCGGTTAACCAAGGTTTTTTGAGGCGCTGCTAACTTTTCTAAACTTTTCTATGCATACACTGCGTATCCATCCAATCTGTCGCTGCGGGACAGCGGCCGGCCCGATCGGGCGGCCGGCAAGCACGGGACGAGGGGACGATCGCAGTCTGTTCTGCCGTACAACGTGGCGAGCACGGTGCCCTCGCGGCGAGGGCGCGACGACAGTTGCCGAACAGTCTATGGAGGTCTGAAGATGGCAATCAACGGCGTTTTCACGGCGTCGGCCCTTGGCGCCGACTCGGCGGCGCGCGCGGCAGCCAGCGGCGGGCGCCTGCGCAAGCTGGCGATCGTCGGGGCTAGCGTACTGGCCCTGTCTCTCGGCGCCTGCGCCGAGCAGCCCAAGACGACGATGGGCGCGGCGGCCGGCGCGGCGGCCGGCGGCCTGCTGGGTGCGGCCCTGGGCGGCGGCGCCACCGGCATCGCGGCGGGCGTGCTGCTCGGTGGCCTGGCCGGCGGCGTGGCCGGCAATGCTCTCGATCAGGCCGATCGCGAGCACGCCTATCAGGCGCAGCAGAGGTCCCTCGAGACTGCCAAGTCCGGCCAGACCGTGAACTGGACCAACCCGGATTCCGGCCACAGCGGCACCTATACGCCGCAGCGCACCTATCAGAGTACCGACGGCCAGTACTGCCGTGAGTTCCAGCAGACCGTGACGGTCGGCGGCAACACCGAGAGCGCCTACGGCACCGCCTGCCGGCAGCCGGACGGAAGCTGGAAGATCGTAAGCTAGCGATCGGACCGGCGCCGGCGAGGGACAACGGCCGCCAGCCGGCGCCGCCGGTCTGAAATCTCGTGCCTCAGAACACCTCGGCTCGGGGGACCGGTGGGCCCCGGGAAGTGACGTTGCTCACTGCCGGCACAAATCAAAGGGGGTCTTATATCTGGATCACCGCCAAGGGGATGCAATTATGAGACCGTTGCCTCGACAGCTCGACAAGGACGTCAAGCCGGCTGTGTCCAACAGCGCGATGGTTCGTACGCTGCTGTTCGCTGCGCTGCTCGTCCTGGCGCCGCTTGCCAAGGCGCCAGCCGCCATGGCCACCGACCCGGGCGAGGCCGCCAAGTTCATCGACAGCATGGGCAAGCATGCCTTCGCCACGCTGCAGCAGTCGAACATGACCCTGGCGCAGCGCGAGGAGGCCTTCGGGCGGATCCTTCAGCAGGGCTTCGATCTCGACCTGATCGGCCGTTTCGTGCTCGGCAAGTACTGGCGCCAGGCGACACCGGAGCAGCAGGCCGAGTACCTGGATGCCTTCGGGGTCTTCGTCATCAGGACCTACGCGCGCCGGCTGGGCGGTTTCACCGGCCAGACCTTCTCGATCACCGGCACCTCGGTGACCGGCGAGAAGGGCGACATCCTGGTCGAGACCCAGATCGACCGGCCGAGCGGGCCGCCGATCCTGGCGGGCTGGCGCGTCCGAACCATTGATGGCACGCTCAGAATCATCGATGTGGTGGTCGAGGGTGTCAGCATGGCCGTGACCCAACGGCAGGAGTTCGCCTCGGTAGCCCAGCGCAACGGCATCGAGGGCCTGGTCCAGGTGCTGCGGGCTCAGACGGAACGCCTTTCCGCCTCAGCCAGCTAGGTCGGCCAAAAAACGGGGGATGTGCCTTCTTGAACAGCAAAGCTGCGGGTCCATTCGACCAATCAGAAGGATGCGGGCGGTGCGCCGGGACGCGCCGTCCGCTCCGCCTTGTCCTGGCCAGGGCCCTGCTGGCCGTGGCCTTGTGCGCTGCGGGGCTGACGCTGCCAGCGGGCGCGGCACGCGCCGATTTCGACGCCGGCTGGGCCGCCTATCAGCGCGGCGACTTTGCCGCGGCGCTCGCCGAATGGCAGCCGCTGGCCGAGCAGGGCAACGTCTTGGCGCAGTACAATCTCGGCGTCCTCTATGACGAGGGCAGGGGCGTCTCGGTCGACCACGCCGTGGCCGCCGACTGGTGGCGCAAGGCGGCGGCGCAAGGTCACGCCGGCGCACAGCACAATCTGGCCCTGCTGGAACTCGGCAGCTTCGAAGCCAAGCCTGACTACCAGGCGGCGCTCGCCTGGCTCGAAAAGGCGGCGGCCAAGGGCTTCGCGCGCTCGCAATACAGCCTGGGCAAGCTTTACGCCGAGGGCTTGGGCGTGCCCAGGGACGAGGCCCGCGCCTATCGCCTGATACACCAGGCCGGGCAGGCCGGCTTCGCCAATGCTCAGTACAACGTCGGCAAGATGCTGCGCGATGGCACCGGCACCGCGGCCGACCCGGCCGCGGCTGTCCGCTGGTTCCGCCTGGCGGCCGAGCAGGGCTACGCCAAGGCGCAGGACAAACTGGGCGCGCGCTACGCCGAAGGCGCCGAGGGCCTGGCCGCCGACCCGGTACAGGCGCTCGCCTGGACCATCCTCGCGGCACGCCAGGGCCATCCTGCGGCGATCGAGCGCGAAGCCGGCCTGCGCGGTCGCGTCACGGCCGAGCAGATCGCCGCGGCCGAACAACAGGCTGCCGCTTTTTTGCCCGTCGTATCAGGGCGTTAGAGAAACACCCAGCGTTCCTCTAGCGCCCGCGATGACCCAAATATGGCCTTGCGACCAGGCCCGGTGCCACAAGTGCGTCCCTTGAAATCCTCTCGCAATCGTCAGAGGATGCTTCAAGCTGAGTGTTCGCGGAATGCGGCGGGCCGCATCCTGAACGCCTGAGCAAACAAGAATTGCTAGGCCAACCAGCGGTCCCCACGTGCCAGTGAAGGCGGCGCGTGGGTACTTATGTCTTGGAGGACATGCCCATGAAGGTCCGCGCGTTGATTGACGGAAAGGGGACGCGCGTGGCGACCGTAAGACCGGACGCCACCATCGCGACGGTCGTACGCCTGCTCAAGCTTGAAGGAATCGGCGCGCTGGTCGTCAGCACGGATGGCAGCAAGGTTCAGGGTATCATCTCGGAACGCGACGTGGTCCGGGGCCTGGCCGAGCACGGCGCGGCTCTGCTAGAGATGCCGGTGTCCAGTCTCATGACCCGCGTGGTCAAGACCTGCCGGCTCGACGCCCCCATAACCGATGTCATGGCCGAGATGACGCGCAGCCGCTTCCGCCACCTGCCGGTGGTGGAGGACGGTCAGCTCCGCGGCATCGTCAGCATCGGCGACGTGGTGAAGAATCGGCTCGAAGAGCTCGAAACCGAGACCCACGTGTTGCGTGACTTCATCGTCGGCCGGAGCTGACAAGGAGCAACAGCGGGAGCGGCGCCGGAGCGTGCGGAGCGGCGTGCTTCCTTCGCGGCGTTGCGCGGCGGTGCGGCTCAGGCCGCGCTGCGGCGCTTGATGATGAGAAGACTCTTGGCCTCACTTGCGATCTGACGGAACTCGCGAGCCAGCGCGCTGTTCCCTTCGGCTTCCGCCCGTGCGGCCATGTCCCTGTAACGGGCTGCGTAATCACGCAGTTCGTCCATAGAAAGTGCCCACTCCATAGTACGTCTCCTACCTGGATTGACGCTTGCGTCGCTTACGTGCGACCACGATTGATGGTGATGCGGGAAGGGTTAACATCCCGTTTCCGGCTCGGACGTTGGGCCTATTTCGTCTCCGGCGTGTCTTCCTCGAGCGGGCTGAGCCGGGCCAGCGCCTGGCGCAGCAGCGCGGCAACCGCCGCGGCGCCGCCGTCGGCCTCGGCCTGGGCCAGGCGCTCCGGTGCCACCGCCGCTCCGAAATGGACGCGCAGCGGATGCAGCCGCGGCAGCCGGCGCCAGCGCGGCATGGCCTCGAAGCTGCCCTCGATATAGACGGGGATGACCGGCCCGGCGCAGTCACCCGCAAGCTGGCCGACGCCGGGAAAGAAACGCTGCAGGCGTCCGTCGGGCGAGCGCCAGGATTCGGGAAACCAAGCCAGCACCTGGCCGGACTGGAGCACTTGGCTCGCCAGCGCGAGCGACGCGGCCGGCGCCTTCTCGTCGACCGGAAAGACGTGCAGCGCGCGGCCCAGGACGCTCGACAGGGCGCCTGAGAACAGCCGCACGGTGTCACCGCCCCAGTAGAGTTGCCGGCGCAACGGCGGCGGCAGGGCGGCAGCCAGGGCCGGAGGATCGAGATCGCTTGCGTGATTCGCCACCAGGAGACAGGGCCCGGCCGGCGGCAGATGCTCGCGGCCGCGGCTGTTGAGCCGGAACAGCAGGCGCATCAGCAACCAGTTGAGCGCGTGCAGCGCGATGCCGAGCGCGCTCAGGAAAGGACCGGTCGGGGTCAGCCAGCGCGCGGCCTGCTCTTCGACCTTTGCCGCCGGTTGCTGCGCGCTCGCCTGTGGCGCTTCGGCAGCGGCCTGGATCAGCTCGCGCACGGTCTGCACCGCGGCAAGCTTCTCGTCCGGCAGGCTGCGTCCGAGGCGGGACTCGATCTCGGCGGCAAGACTCATGGCCTCCAGCGAGTCGATGCCGAGATCGAGCTGCAGGTTGGCGTCGAGACTGAGCGGCCGGTCCGCGTAGCGCGCGCGCAACAGCGCCCAGACGGAATCGGCCGGCGGCTCCGCGAGGAACGCGCGGTCGGCTTCGCTCAGGGGTGCGGCCTTGGCCGGTGCTTCGCCGCGTCGCGCCGCCTGGTAGATCTCCGGCAGCAGAAAGCGTCGGTACTTGCCGAGGCGCGTGCGGGGCAGGGGCTCGCGCGCGATGGCGATGCCGGAGAGACGCTGGAAGCGTGGCAGCTCGCGGCCCAGCTCGGAGAGCGACACGCGCAGCGCATCCTCGACCCTCGCATAACCGCTGGCCTGCACACCGGCCAGATCGGGCAGCACCAGGCCGACCAACGCGCCCTGCTGTTCAAGCACCGCGATCTCCTTGATGTAGGGGCTGGCCGAGTAAGTCTTCTCCAGCACTTCCGGGAAGACGTTCTTGCCGCCGCCCAGCACGATCATCTCCTTGACGCGGCCGGTGACGTAGAGATAGCCCTCGGCGTCGAGCCGCCCCAGGTCGCCGGTGCGGAACCAGCCGTCCTCGGTGAAGGCGGCGCGGTTGGCCTCGGGATTGTCGCGATAGCCGGCAAAGACGCTCGGCCCGCGTAGCTGAATCTCGCCGATGCCGTTCTCGCCGGCGCCGCTCAGGCTCTCATCATCGACCTCGGCGATGCGCACCTCGCCGGCGTTGACCGGCTTGCCCTCGCTGCCGATCTTCTTCTGCCCGGGGGTGTTGCCGGTGAAGACCGAGCCGACCTCGGCCAGGCCATAGCCGCCGCGTACGTCCCAGCCCAGCCCCTCCAGGCTCCAGATCAGAGAGGGCTCGAGCCGGGCGCCGCCGCTGACCATGAGACGCAGGTCCGGGCCGAGCCGGGCGTGCAGCGAGCGGAACAGCCGCTTGCCGAGGCGCGGTCTGCCGCGCCGCAGCATCGCGATGGAGAGCGCCAGCAGGCGATCGAAGATCCACAGGGTGAGTCGCCCGCGCGCCGCCGCTTGGCTGCGGATGCCGACGACCAGCGCCGCATAGAGGCGGGGCACGCCGATCATGACCGTCGCCTTGGAGAGGCTGAGAGCGCGCGCCAGGCCGGCGGCGCTGATCTCCTCGGGCAGCACCACGCTGGCGCCCGCCGTCAAGCTGGTCAGCAGCCCGACCACGTAAGGATAGACGTTGTCGAGCGGCAGCGGCAGGACGATGCGGTCTTGCGTTCCAACCAGGCCAGCACTTGCCAGCGCGTTCACGTTGGCGCCGATGTTGGCATAGGTGAGGATGAAGCTCTTGGGCCGGCCGGTGGTGCCGGAGGTGTAGACCACCATCGCCGGCGAGTCGGCCGCTACCTCGGGGAGCCGCGCCGGCGGCTCGTCCAGCAGGCCGCGCCAGCTCTGTCCCGCGTCGCTGTCCTCCTCGTCGTCGAGCATCCGGAGCTCGACGGCGTCATCGGTCAGCGCTTCGCGCAGGCCCTCGACATGGGCCTTGACCGTGAAGAGCAGGCGGCAGCCGCTGTGACGGACAAGGGCCGCGGCCTCGGCCGGCGGCAGGAGGTCGTCGAGCGCCACCGCCAATCCGCCGGACGCTGCGATCCCGAAGCGGGCGACGACCCAGGGAATCGAGTTCGGGGCATAGAGCCCGACAGGCTCGCCTGCCCCTAGGCCCTCGCGCAGCAGTCCCGCCGCAAGCCGCTCGGCCTGCTCGGCCAGATCGCTCGAACTGATCCGTTGCAGATGCTCGCCACTAACGGCCAGCAGCGCAGGCGTGTCGCCGCGCGCCCGCAAATGGCTCAGGAAGTCCCGTGGGGTAACGAGTTGGGCCATCGCACTGCCGGCCAGTCTGCCGCAGGGGGTAGCCGGCCGCAACGCGGCGGAGAATCAAGAGGCCGCACCGCGGCGAGAAATCAAGAGGCCGCAACGCGGCCGGAGGCCGCGGCAGCGTGGCTCAGGGCTGCTGGTCGCTGCTCAGGAAACCGGCCAGGCGATCGATCAGGGCGGAACGCGCCTCCGGGCCGACGCCGAAGGAGACGGAAACGCCGTCATCGTCGTTCCGTTGCACGACCCCGGCGAGGAAGCCCAACTCGCCCTCGGCCAGAACCACAGCCGTTCCGGGAGCAATCGTTTGATCGACGACGACCTTGGCGCCGCCGCTGGAGACATCGAGTATCACGCAGTCGTGCCAGGCCTCATCGACCGATAGACGTGCGGCCTTGCGGGTCACGATGCGCCTGTGCTTGCGAAGTTCGCTCACGCAGCCGGTCTGTTCCAAGGAGGTCCCCCATTCGATTCGACTAGGCCGTTTTGTGGGACCGTACTGCGGATTGCTTGCCAAAATCTTGCTGTCCCAAGAGGTCGAGCAGGCTATCCGCAGCCGGCGGTAGCAATTTTTGCCTTGCATTTGTCCCTTGCCTTGTGGCCCGGCTTGATGCGTAAAGCGCTCAACCGAACTGGCAGGGGAGGCAGGCATGGCTGTGATAAACAGGCTTGGCGCGGAGTTCCTGGGGACCTTTTGGCTGGTGTTCGGCGGCTGCGGCAGCGCCGTGCTCGCCGCCGGGTTCCCGGAGCTCGGCATCGGCTTCGTTGGCGTCTCGCTGGCCTTCGGCCTCACCGTCGTGACCATGGCCTATGCGGTCGGCCACATCTCGGGCGGCCATTTCAATCCGGCCGTGACGCTCGGGCTCTGGGCCGGCGGCCGCTTTCCGCTGGGCGACATCCTGGCCTACTGGATCGTCCAACTGGCCGGCGCGGTCGCCGCCGGGGCGGTACTCTATGTCATCGCCAGCGGGGCGCCCGGCTTTGAGCTGGCCGGCGGCTTTGCTGCCAACGGCTATGGCGAGCATTCGCCGGGCGGCTATGGCCTTGCCTCGGCCCTGGTTGCCGAAGTTGTGCTGACCTGCTTCTTCCTGATCGTGATCCTGGGCGCGACCGACAGCCGGGCGCCGGCCGGCTTCGCGCCGCTGGCGATCGGGCTGGCGCTGACCCTGATCCACCTGATCAGCATCCCGGTCACCAACACCTCGGTGAACCCGGCGCGCAGCACCGGCCCGGCGGTCTTCGTCGGCGGCTGGGCCCTCGGCCAGCTATGGCTGTTCTGGGTGGCGCCGCTGGTCGGCGGCGCCCTTGGCGGCCTCGTCTATCGCTGGCTCGGCGGCGGACAGAGGCAGTAGTCCGCCGCTCAGCGGCCGCGCTGCCGGCCCCCGCGGTCGTAAGGACTGAGGTCGCCGAAGTCGAACAGCGAGGGGGCGACCTCGACGCCGAATGCCGGCTCGACCAGGGCCACGCGGACGACCGTGCCCTCCGCATCGACGACCTCCCACTGGCGCAGCGTCAGCGGGCTTTCGCTGAACATCAAGGTCAGGCGCCCCTCCTGCTCGGCGTCCTTGTCGGCGAGCGTGACTGAGAGGATGGCGTTGCGGCGCTCGATGCCAAGCACCTGGGCGTCGCGACTGAGGCTGAGGTCGCCGTCGGTGAGGAAGCGCAGCGGCGTGGCCGAGAGCGGCACCAGCGAGGCCTCGTCCAGTTCCTTGTTGTAATAGAGCAGCGTACTGCCGCGGGCGATCATCAGCACCGGGATCGGCGGGTCGTACTCGAAGCGCGCCTTGCCGGGCCGGTCCAGCACCATCTCGCCCTCGGCATAGTCGCCCAGCGACGACACCTGCACGAAACGCGAGCGCAGGGTGGTCAAATCCTCGAGGTAGCGCTCGATGCGGGCGAGGTCGCCGGCGTCCGCATTGCTGAGTTGCGGGGCGGGTACTGCCAGCCGCTCGTCGGCAGCCAAGGGAGCGGTCGCGGAGGCCGCCAGGAACGCGATCAGGGCTAGAAGGCCTGAGATCGTCGGGATTCCGCAAGTTGGACGGCGCATGGTGTCTCGTGCTCGGTTCGCGCCGCATAGGGCGCTGCGTCCCAGATTGGCGGTCGCGCGGCCCATGACAAGGGGTGGTCACGGGCTGCGCCAGGGTCGGGCCTGGCTTTTAATACGCAGCCGCCGCCCGCCCATCCCCGTTCGCCGATTCCCCTGCCGCCAATCCCTGGTTCGGGCGGGGCGCTGCAATTTTCGGCCGGGAAAGCGACGCGACTGTGATGCCCGTCACGCCATGGGCGGCGCGGAAGGACCATCTTCAAGGCAACAAGACGCGTTACCTGGAGCTGACGATGTCCGGAGATCTGCTGTACGCGGTGGTTTTCGCCCTGGTGGCCAGCCTCGTGCTGGTGCCGTCCCTGGTTGCGATTCGGAGCGAGGCGATCGCCCGCTGGGACCGCCGCTACCGGCGGTCGCGGCTCGCCACCCGGCCCTACGGGCTTCTCTAAGAGCTGTAGGCGGCGCGGCGCCCCGTGCCCGCCTTCGCCCTAGTCGTCGTCGACATACTCTCTATAAATCAGGCCGCCAACGCCGCCCAGCAGGCCACCGATCAGCGCGCTGGTGAAGGGGTCGCCAAAGGCGAGGCCCATGGCCGCGCCGGTCGCCGCGCCGGCCGCGACTCCGGTCACAATGGGCTTCTTGTCCTCCGCAACGCTCCCCATGCCGGAGCAGCCGCTCAATAGCAGGGCACCGCAAAGGGCGATTGGCAGTACTCGCTTGAGCATGGGATTCTCCGCTCGCTGGCAGCCTGGGAGGGACTTCGCGCTAACCATAGCGGCGAGCGGTTGACGGGAGCTTTCATGACAGGGTTAAGCGGCGGTTAGCGGCCGGCCGTCGTCTAGAGCATGATCCGATCCGATTGAATCGGATCATGCTCTATAACGTCTTGATTGGTCGCATTTTCGGACGGCGAACCGGCTTCCACTTCGCCTGAAAATGCTCTAGTTCTGACTGCCGCCGGCCAGCTCCAGGGTCACGGAGTCGCCGGTGATGAGGAAGGTCACCTCGCCATCGGACGCCTTGTAGGTCCACTTCTCCAGTGGCCCGAGCTTGGTCAAATCGTCCGGTGCGCCCAGCGCGGCTTCCAGCTTGGCCTTGGTATCAGCGCCCTTAGCCTTGCCGATCAGATCGGATTTGGAAGGGTCGCCGCAGGCGACCAGCAGGAGCGGTATCAGCACCGCGACTCGAAGCAGGCGACCCATTGTCCCAATCCCATAAGTGGTGTGGTGCGAGGTGACTCTGAGGGCTCGCCACCACCATAGCAGCTAACGATCCAGGGGTCTAAGGCGAGTGCCGGAAGGCGCGCTTAAACGATTCGCAAGACCTGCCACGCACACTTGTCGGCCGGGATCTTGCGCTGCGAAAGAAGAATGCCCCGCCGAGACGACGGGGCAAGTTCGGAACAGGGAGGCGTTCAAAGCAAGGAGAGTGGTTCTAACATCGTTGCATATGGTTAACGAATGGTTAACAAAGTGGCAATTTTGGGACATTGGCGCAGGTCGCGCCTAGCGTCGCTCAGCGCTGCCTCCGCGCTTGCGCCGATGCTGTTTGCCGCCCTATGGGCCTTCGTGTCGCCCCCGGCATCGGCGGCCGATGCGTCCGGCAGCTTCCGGATCTTCGGCTCCGGCGAGCTGGCCTGCAGCCGCTGGCTGGAGGACCGGCGGAACGGCAACAGCTCGGCAAAGCAGAGCGAGATGTGGGTCGCCGGCTATCTCTCGGCGTTCAACGAGTTCGTCTACAAGGGCCCGGACATCACGCATCCCTATGACGGCACCTTCCTGCTCGAATGGCTCGACGCCTACTGTCACAAGCACCCGAGCCACGCGCTGGCCGTAGCCAGTCATGAGCTGCTCGTGATGCTGCGCCGCCGTCAGTAGGTAGGCGGTCATTCGCCGGCAATAACCATTTATACACGATTGGCCTCGCCATAATGCCCTCAGCCCCCGAGCATCGTAGTGGGGGCATGGCAGCGAAAGGCTTGGCACCATGAATCTGGCAGCCGATACCATGGCCAAGGAGCGGCGCAGGTTCCCGCGCAGCAGCGTGATGTTGCCTGCGCTTCTCGACCAGTTCCCGGTCACCGTCACCGACATCAGCCTGGGCGGTATCGGCACGGGACAGATCGAGATGATGATCGATGGCGAGCTCGGGCCCGAGCGTGGGCAACGGGCCTCCCTGCGCTTTCTCGGTCAGGAAGGCTTTCCCGAGGAATGCATCGAGGTCGAGATCGTCCGCGTGTCGACCAAGCGAGGCTCGCTCGGTGTGCGCTATCTGTCGCTGACCCCGGAACAGACGCGGCTCCTGAAGTCGCTCCTCGCCAAGACCAGCGAAGCCTGACCGCTCATCCTTGGCGGCGCTCGGCACCGACCGGTCGCTTGGCGCCGCGCTGGAGATCCCGTCAAGCGCTGGCGTGCGGTGGCGCCTGGGCACCTGATTGAAGCGATCACACAAGCTCCTATACGCCGGAGCAGGCAAATGGCCCGGGCAGGGGGCTGCCTTCACGACCCGCTGACTAAACCGAACTAAACCTGGCGAAACAGAACGACCCAAGGGGCGACGGCGACTGTGTCCGTGGTGTCACAGCTCAGCAAGATTGAGTCGCCCAGGAAGACGTGACCGTGAGGAAAGGGTCGAACGGCCGCCCGGCTTGCTTGCGCCTGCAAGCGGGCCATTGGCCTGCTCGGTTCCTCAAAGCGGGGCGGCCTTCCAGGACGCCCTGCTCATTTTTTGGGCAGGCACGGCCCTGTGTCTTCTGTCGGGCGGCGCGAAACTGCCTAGGATCACGGCCGTTGACGTGTCGGTGAGAGGTGATGGGCGTCACTTTGGTCCCCGTCCGGCGACCGCATATGAAGGTAAGTCAAAGGCAATGTTGGGTTTCGGCAGCAGCTTGATGACCTGGCAAAGCCTCGCGACCGAACGCGGCAAAGGCCGGCTGATGCGAATGGCATAGGAATTGCGTTAAGGCGTCCAACTTTGGCCAGGTGAGATGTCGGCGGTGAGTCGCCGGTCTGAAATGGAGGGTGGCAATCGGCTCGGTGCCTGCTCAGGAAGCATCGCACAGTAAACGATTGTTAACCACTCCCCGTCAAAGTGAAGTCATCGCGCTGCGATGCAGGCGTCGCTGGAAGATGCACGAGACACTGCAACGCCTTGTTTTAACGTAACGCGCGTGGGCCCGTCAGCATCTGATCTATGAGGAAAGGGTGCTTCGGGCGCGGCAAGATAGAGGCGAGGAACCCTCAAGAGATCGCGCCTAGCCGGGCTCCCGCAATGCTGGAGACCAGCTTTATGGCATACGTATTGGCGCCGGATGTGAAGGGTAACGAAGCGCCGCAGGCCCCCACCGTCCCAGACCGCGAAGAGACTGCAGGCGAGCATATCGCCTGGATGATGTCGAAGGTGCGCAACGGCACCGCCGATGAGCGCCGCTCGCTGCTGCTGCTCCGTTTCGGCTTGCTGAACCTCGTGGGCTTCGCCCTGCTGGCCGTGGCGTACTCGTTCGGCCTGATCGAACTGATCTGGAGCGCCGACCAGACCCATTTATCGGCAATCATATTCGCGGTCTTTCTCGGCGGCCTGGCGTTTTGCGCCATCCGCGTCAAGCAGACCAGCCGGGACCTTGACCAGCTTCGCAGCTTCGATCCCCTGATGCAGTCGCGGGCGGCCGACTACCTTGCGCTGCTGCGCGGCGCCCACGGCGAGAGCCGGAACCTGCTGGCCTCGGCCCAGCGCCTCAAGCTGTCGCAGCGCATCACCTTGGTGAAGCAAATCGCCAACAGCCTGGTGCTTTTGGGCCTGATCGGGACCGTGGTCGGCTTCGTCATCGCCCTCTCCGGGGTCAATCCGGAGCAGGCGGCGGACGTCAGCGCCATCGGCCCGATGGTTTCCACCATGATCGACGGCATGTCGACCGCGCTCTACACCACCCTGGTGGGCTCGGTCCTGAACCTCTGGCTGCTTGCCAACTATCAGCTGCTGGCGACCGGCACGGTCAAGCTGATCACCGGCCTGGTCGAGTTTGGAGAGCTCAATGCAGGGGCTTGATCAATTTGATGGCGACAGCAGCGACACGGTTTTCCGCGATGTCATCATGCTCGCCTTGGCAGGCTTCGTCGCCGTCGTCCTGCTTCTGTTGCCGCATCTCAACCCGCCCGCCAAGGCCGACGACGAGAGCAGCAGCCCGGGCAACGTGATCGTCGAGATCCGCTGGCCGGACGACATCGACGCTGACGTCGACCTCTGGGTCCAGGCCCCGGGCGGCAGCCCCGTCGGCTACTCGAACAAGGGTGACGCGACCTTCAATCTGCTGCGCGACGATCTTGGCAAGAAGGGCGACTTTACCGACATGAACTACGAGGTGTCGTTCAGCCGCGGCATTCCGGCGGGCGGTTACACGGTCAACCTGCATCTCTATAGCAACGCGGCCAAGGTCTATCCGGTGCCGGTCGCGGTCGTGGTCAGCCTCAAGCGGCGGCCGGAAGAATCGGCCAAGCAGCTGCTGTCCAAGAAGGTGACGTTGACTCGCCTCGGCGAGGAGCTGACGGTCTTCCGCTTCGAGCTGAGCGAGGAAGGCCGGTTGGTGCCGGGCAGCGTGCACGACACGCCGAAGGCCCTGCGCGGCGGAGCATCGTAATGTTGGATCTGCTTTTGCTCTTCGGCCTCGTCGCAGCTTTGGTGGCGATCTTGACCAATATCGGAATCTGGTCGCACCACCGCTTGGCCGTGAAGGTCGCCGCCCTCGCGATTGCGGCGCTGGCCCTGCCGACGGGCTACTTCTCGCTGGTCACCTTGCTTAGCCGGCCGAAGCCGATCGCGCTCGAGTGGACGCCGCCGAAGGCCGACGAGACCACGGTGATCGCCGCCCAGATGAAGGAGGACGTAGCAATCTACCTCTGGGTCCAGCGTCCGGACAGCGAGGAGCCACGCTCCTACGTGCTGCCCTGGGACGAGCAGGTGGCGCGCCAGCTGCACGAGGCCCAGCGTGCCGCGGAAGCCGAGGGCGGCACCGTGCAGGTTCGCCTCTCGCCGCAGCAGAAGGACATCGAGCAGGCGGATCGGATGTTCTATGCCGCCCCGCCTCCGGCGCCGCCGCCCAAGGTGACGGGCCACACTGCGCCCGGCGCAGCGCCCTCCGACCTGGCGAGCGCCAATCCCAGGAAATCGCGATCCGAGTAGTCGGCCGCGGGCTAGGGACTGGGTCGTTGGTTGGCGGGCCCCGCGGCCTGTCGCGAGGTCGGGCGGTTGGTCGCGTCCTGTAGTCCTGAGGCTGCTTCCGGCACCGCAAGCGAGCCGAGGCAGGCTGAGGCGGGGCGCCGTGGCGCGCGACCCGCCGCCTTGCGGCGGCTAGTGGGGAAGCCTGTGGAGGCGCCTGAGAGGGCGGGCTGAGATGGGCGTCCTCAAGTCGTATTCGACGATTGCCGACGTTGAAGGCAACTGCAGTTCGGCCGCCGCTCGAATTTCTTTCTCCCACATGGCGTACTTGACGGCCTGCCAAGTCACCAGGTGAGGATTGGACAAGATCTCGTCGCGCACGTCCCCGTCGATGAAGTCGGGAAGGTCATAACGCTCCCAGATGCCGTTCAGTGTCCCATTGGGGTAGAGCAGGCTGAACGGCATTTCAGGGAAAGCCTTGCGCTTGTTCACCTGATACTCCGGCAACTTCATCTTGAGCAGACGCTTGAGCAGGTACTTGCCTTGCCCGTCCTTGATGTATCGGCAGTCAGCCGGCACCCTGGCAACGATACGCAACAGGTCCGCATTCAAGAACGGCGATAGGAGCGTCTTGCCGTTAGCGTGGGCACACTGCCGGTACAGCGACAAAGTATCCTCGCAGAAGTAGTCGGTCCACTGTGCCAGCTCTATGTGGCGGTGAAACTGACTCTCGTAGTGCGTTGGAAGCTCGACCCTATCGAGCATGTACTGAAGTCGGGCTTTGATTCGTTCCTCGATCAGGTTGGCAGGAAACATTCTCCAAACCAACTCGGGCGTCGTCCACATTGACGTCTGCGCCGCATAGCCATAGGCCGATTGCGGCTGTTCTCTAAGCTTCTGCGCCGCGGGCAAGATATGCTGCCACTTGAGTCTGTTTGACGGGGGCAGCACGGCCGTTGCCAAGCGCAAGAGCTGAAAGGCTACCGGTGACGTGAAGTGCGAGGCGAACCGCGCGATTCGCCCGCCGTGTCCAAAGAGGGCATCGGCTCGTTCTGCCACGAAGTACGTGTCGTAGTCTGTCCGTCGGAAGGCGTCATCGAACCAAACCATGTGCAACGCCTGCGGCGGAGACCCAAGAGAGTCGATGCAAGCGCATAGCTGGTCTGGATAGTCCTTCGGTTCCTCGTAGAGCACCTCGCTTCTCACCCCGAGCAATGCAGCGGCGTCATCGCAATATTGCTGCTCGAGCCGTGCATTGAAGGTGGTCGGATGGGTCCGCATGTTAAGGTAGGACAATGAGGGGCCGATGTAACAGCCCAGCAGAGCTGAGTCGACTCCGCCAGAAAACAGAACGGCGGAGTTAGCCGAGGTGACGTGGTCGCTGGCAAACCGCTTGAGATTGCGGTCGATGGCTTCAAGATAGTGGTCTGCGGTTAGCTCGGCTTCGCTCAAAGGTACCTTGTCGAAGAACGAGTTTTGCACCGCTCCTGTCTTGAGGTTGACGGTCAACTTTGAGCCATGCGCTATGCGCTTAACGCAGCTGGAATAGGTGTTCGTTCCAGACACGTTTCCGAACAGGAAGTGATCGACAATCACCTCGTCGGACGGCGACCGCATGCTTGGCGGCAGCGCCGCCATGATTGCACGAAAGCTATCTGATATGACGATCTCGCCGTTCGAGCGGCTCATAGCTATGAAGATCAGGTGGGACGAGGAGAGGCCGCGGTACAGCGTTACTTCTACGGGAGTCCCCGCGTCATCATGCATGACCTTGATGATGGAAACATCACCGGCTTCAAGGCAGATTTCTCGTTCCTCCTGTCCACCACGACCAGGATCTCGTAGTCGATTAACAACGCAAGCGGTCGCTCCGGAGACGAACCAGGCTGCATGGCTTCGTTCGACCGTACGGACGGCTGGATCGCCCAGTATGATTTTGACCTTGGCATACATGCCTGCCTCCAGCTGTTCGTCACCAAAGTGACAGGGGACCCTGTTAGGGCCCTGCGTAGTGGAGCAACTCGATGTCCCGCCGGTAGCGCCGCGCTACGATCCCTGCCAGCTCGTCGTCGAACTGCTCGGAGCGCTTAGATTTTCGCGTCTTGTGCTCGTGCTTGATATCAAAGCCGTCTGCGCCCACGCTCGATAGGAACGACTGCATCTGCTCTTGATAGGCTTCCATCCGTATGAGGTGCTCCACGAAAGGCGTGCCGTTCGATTGGCAGAACTCCTTGTGCTGCGATCGGAAGTGCCTGTCGGAGAAGACGTCGGGGATCCTTGCTACGATCCGCACGAATTCGTCGAAGGTCATGTTCGGATGGAACAGCTCCCGTCGGAGCAGCCTGTTGTACCTGGCGAAGCCGGCAAAGATCTTCTGCCGTCGAATGATCTCGCCACTTTCCAGACGCTGCCAGTAGACCTTGTCCCTGTAGCAGGAAAGGATCCGCGCCCAGGGATTCCTGACGATCGCGAACCGCTTGTAGTCAGGATATCGGTCCAAATCCTTCGCTCTAACCCACTCGAACGGGACCGCATTGTGGGGGTTGCCGGTTATTGGCAGCCCCTCCATCTCGGCGATCATGATTTTCGTGCTGGAGCCGCCGGCTTTTGAGACTGGAAAGTAGATGAACTTGAATCTGTGACACAGAATCCCGCTTGGCTGTCGGACTTCCCATGCCCTCTTCAGATTGCTGACCAGAAGACTCATGCTCCTGTCTCCTCTGCCAGCCGATTGCCCCTGGTGTCATGGCCAGACAGGGGCAGCCGTATTGCCCTGTTGTCGAAACGATGGTTCAGCTCCGCGCTCAGCCGGGACGGCGACATCTGCCTGTTGGATTGTCGGCGGATTGCGGAAGCCTTCGCGGTCGCGGTGCATGAGCTCGAGCGCTCCGAGCCTGCGATCGACGCTCTGGACCGCCTCGTGAGGGGCGATCTTGACCATTGCCTCCCACACCCGCCGGACGTGCGCCGGAGAGCGGCATCATTGCCGGCTAGGGAAACGACGAGGGGGGCGCAGCGGGAAGATTTCCGGACTGGGCGACAGGGCGACGCCAATAACGGGAATCGAGAGAATGTCGCTATGAGCCCGGACGACGCTAAGGGCCCGGACAAGGCCGGATATAGCCACAGCCTTTGCAAATATTCTCGTGCCTGGCTTCGATGCTTCTCCATGCTCCTCGGCCCCCAACCGAATGAGCCTTCACTCCGCTAGAACATGTCGTCGCGGATGAGATTCAGCGTGCTCCTGCATCGCATCTTCGTGCGCAAGGCAGCATTGCCGAGCAATGCCATCGCGGAAGCCTCCGGTCCCCTTCTTTCCAACAGCAGGACGAACGTCGGTTCACTCAACTTCACTCGGTCGCGGCCCCTCAGTTGGCCACTTTTTTTCTGTGAATTACGGTAGCATATATCAAGACCGGCAGCCATAGGGAATGAGAGCCGTTAACCCTGTTCCCTATTAGCGTGTGCACACATTCTTCGGGAGTTCCCGCGCTTCCGGCCAGGTGGGGCTAGTTTTGCGACGTGTCAGTCAGATCGACCTGCTGCGCCGGCGCGCCGACGGCGGTGGCGGGCGCCCGGCCGTAGATGTAGGTGCTGGAGCGCAGCGAGAAGGTCCGGCCCTCGGCGTCCTGAAAGCTGTCCTGGCCGCGCTCGACGGCAGTGTAGCCCTGCGGCACCAAAGGCTCCGTGATGCAACCTTTGACCACGCGCAGATTCTCGATGTGGTCGTTGCGCTGCCGCAGGGCGCGCATCTCCACCACTTCGGCATCGGACACGTCGGTGGCGACCAGGGCGGGCGGGAAGACGGCGGCGGCGAACGAGCCGACCACGATGTTCATGTCCTCGGAGCCGTCCTGCTCCCGGCGCAGGTAGCGCAAACGCTCCCAGTTGCCCTCCCGCTCGGCCTCCAGCACCAGGCAGGACAGGCTGTGGTCGCGCTCGCTCTGCACGGCGACAGGGTTGGGCTCCCGGCCCATGCAGGCGGTCAGGGCAATGGCGCTCAGCCCCAAAACGACAATGCTCTTCATGGCCGATCCTCTGCTCGGTAGGGCTGCCCTTTTGGGCAGGACGCTGCAGTGTCGCGGGAAGTGTTTTGCGTCCAGTGAAGAACCAGGGTTAACAAATATTAACCTTGGGCGCATACGCCTCGCGGGACGACTTGGCTAAGGCTGACAGCTGATCGAAAGTAAAGCAGAAGTATCGATATGCGCAGGAGCTGCCGGGCGATTCAGACCTTTTGTGATAATCCTGTGATCTTCTTCAGTCATTATTAAGAATATTAATATTGTAAAGTTTCTGTTAATAATGGGCCGCGATCCTGAGCTCCTCAACGAGGGAGCCCGGACCATGTCGTTCCGCCGCCTGCTGCTTCCGATTGCCGCCTTTGCCTGCTTCGCGCTACCCGCCCTTGCGGAGCAGGCGAGCGATCGGATCGCAGACGGTGCCGCGGGCTCCAATTTCACGATCAACCGGGTCACCTTCGACGACCCCCCGTCGAGCGGTGCCAGCGAGTTGCCCGGCTTGATCGCGAGCCTCGACCGGGCGCGCCGGAACGGACTTCAGGGCGGGCCGGCGCCGACCCGGACGATCAGCCTGGAGCAGTCCTTGCGGCTGGTCGAATGGCGCCACGCGGTGGTCCAGGAGCTCAGGCGCGTCCTGCCCTGACCGCTCCCGGGCAACGGCTTTGCGGGGATGCCGGGACGGAGGCCACCGTATAGCAATCCATAGAGGTCGGCGAGCCGGAGTTGCGCGCAGTACTGCGCTAGCCAGCGGTCTCAGGAGGCTCCTATGGATCAGCTCTTCAGGCGTTTGGCGGCCCTCACCTTGGCAACATTGCTCGCTGCTCCGGCCACAGCTCTGGCCGGCGGCTCGCGCCATCACCACGGTCAGCACGACTGGCGCAACTTCCGTCAGCCGAGCTACCACCATCACCATAAGCGGCACTACGAGCCCTATCGCCCCTTTCACCACAGGTCCGGCCAGTTCCACCGCGCCCCCAAACACGGCCATGTCTATTCCCTGGTCCCGCCGTGGCCCGGCTATGGCTGTCGCCCCGTCGTCGTGATCGACCGGTACAGGGGATCCCGGGCCAAGCGCAGCGGGTCGCTCTGCTACGACACCTTCGGCCGCGCCGTCTTCGTGCCGGGCGGCCGCTATCCGACCGGATACCGCTACTAGCGGTCCAGCCACCTCCGTGGCCGGCCCGCCAGGACGGCGGGCATCGGCCGTGGGGCGGCCGCGGCCGGCTCGGTCTCAGGACGGGGCCCCGGCCGCGGCTTCCGCTTCCCGGTGCGAGGCAGCAAGCCCTTGCGTCCACAGCCCGCCGGTCGCACACTCCCGGCCTCGACCGGAGCCGTTCCGCCATGCCCCACGATCTGACCCCCGCGCAGCGCGACCTGCAGACCCGCGCCCGTGATCTCGCGCGCTCGATCATCGCGCCGCGCGCCGCCGAGGTCGACCGCAGCGAGGCCTATCCCTGGGACAACGTGCAGGCGCTGACCGACGCCGGCTTCATGGGCATGACCATCCCCAAGGCGCTCGGCGGGGCCGGGCTCGGCTTCCTCGAAACCGTGCTGGTGATCGAGGAGATGGCGCAGGTCTGCGGCGTCACCGGCCGCATCACGGTCGAGGCCAACATGGGTGCCATCGCCGCCATCATGACCTACGGCAGCGACGCCCAGAAGACGCTCGCCGCCGAGCTTGTGCTGGCCGGCGACAAGCCGGCGATCTGCATCACCGAGCCCGAGGCCGGCAGCGCCGCCTCGGAGATGACCACGCGCGCCGACAAGCTCGGCGACCGCTACGTGATCAACGGCAAGAAGCACTGGATCACCGGCGGCGGCGTCTCGAAGCTGCATCTGATCTTCGCCCGCGTGTTCGACGAGAAGGGCGAGGAGCTCGGCATCGGCGGCTTCATCGCCGTGCGAGACCAGTCGCCGGGCCTGATCGTCGGCAAGCGCGAGCCGGCCATGGGCCTGCGCGGCATCCCGGAGACCGAGCTGATCTTCCAGGATTTGGAGATTCCGGCGGAAATGATGCTGCTGCCGCCGCGCGGTTTCCGGCGCGGCTTCGCCGACCTGATGGACGCCTACAACAGCCAGCGGGTCGGCGCCGCCACGGTGGCGCTCGGCATCGCCGAGGGCGCCTATCAGCTGGCGCTCGCCTACAGCC
Source organism: Kiloniellales bacterium (assembly GCA_050330055.1). GTDB lineage: Bacteria > Pseudomonadota > Alphaproteobacteria > Kiloniellales > JAKSDN01 > JBHJOF01. Next base: position 5,269 of record JBHJOF010000112.1, on the reverse strand, counting down.
AGCAGCGCGAGCAGTTCGGCCGGCCGATCTGCGAGTTCCAGGGCCTGCAGTGGATGCTGGCAGACATGAGCGTGGGCCTCGCCGCGTCGCGGGCGCTGATCCACAAGGCGGCAGCCGGCGCTGGCGGCGAGCAGGGCGCGCGCGCCTTTCCCGAGCCGACCGCGGCGGCCCAGGCCAAGCTGCTGGCCTCGGAGACCGCGATCAAGGTGACCAATGACGCGCTGCAGATCTTCGGCGCGCGCGGCTATTCGCGCGACTTCCCGCTGGAGCGCATGGCGCGTGACGCGCGCATGTTCACCATCGGCGGCGGCACGGCACAGATCCTGCGCACCGTGATCGCCGGGCGCCTGCTCGAGCGCAAGCTGCCGCAGACCCGCGAGGGCTACCTGCGGCTGGCCGAGCGGAGCCGCGACAAGGCGGCGGAATGAGGGCTCGAAGCTGCCGGGCATGAACGCCGCCGACCTCATCGCCCGCCGCCTGCACGACGCCGGCTGCCGCTACGCCTTCGGCATTCCCGGCGGCGAGGTGCTGACGCTGCTCGACGCGCTCGATCGCGCCGGCATCCGCTTCATCCTGACCAAGCACGAGAACGCGGCCGGCTTCCTGGCCGAAGGCGTCTACCAGCGCACGCGGGCGCCCGGCGTGCTGGTGGCGACCTTGGGGCCGGGCGCCACCAATGCCGTCAACGTGGTGGCCAACGCCCAGCAGGACCGCGTGCCGATGATCGTGCTGACCGGCTGCGTCGATGACGACGAGGCGCTCGGCTACACCCACCAGGTGATGGACCATGGCGCGCTGTTCCGTTCCATCACCAAGGCGAGCTTCCGCGTGCCGGCCAAGGGCGCCGGCCTGCTGGCCGACAAGGCGCTGGCCATCGCCCTCGACGGCCAGCTGGGGCCGGTGCACCTCGACCTGCCGATCTCGATCGCCGCCTTGGCGCAGAGCGACGGCGCCGCGCCGCACCGCGCGCCGCCGGCTCCGGTAGCGCCGGCGGCCGGGCCCGATCTCGCCCGCGCCAGGCAGTGGCTGGCGGAGGCCGAGCGGCCGCTGATCGTGGCCGGCGTCGACGCCGTCAACCAACGCGCCGAGGTCGCCTTAACCAGCTTCGCGCGACACTTTAACTGTCCCGTCATAACCACATACAAAGCAAAAGGATTGTTGCCGGAGGATGATGCCCTGGCGCTGGGCGGCGCCGGGCTCTCGCCGACCGCCGACAGGCGCCTGCTGCCGCTGCTGCGCCAGGCCGACCTGATCCTCCTGGCTGGCTACGACCCGATCGAGATGCGCGCCGGCTGGCGCGATCCCTGGGACCCGGAGAAACAGCGCGTCGTCGAGTTCGCCGCAGTCCCGAACCAGCACGGCATGCACCAGGCGAGCCTCGGCTTCGTCTGCGACGTGGCGGCCGGCCTGGCGGCGCTGGGCGAGGGCATCCAACCGCGGCCGACCTGGCCAGGCGGCGAGCCGGCGGCGGTCAAGCAGGCGCTGCCCGGCGATTTCCGCGTCGACGAGGCCTGGGGCCCGGCCGCCATAGTCGAGACGGTGCGCGCCGCCCTGCCGCGCAACGGCATCGCCACCGTCGACAGCGGCGCCCATCGCATCCTCTTGAGCCAGGTATGGGAGACCTACGAGGCGCGCAGCCTGCTGCAGTCGACCGGGCTCTGCACCATGGGCTGCGCCCTGCCGCTCGCCATCGGCGCCAAGCTGGCCGAACCCGAGCGGCCGGTCGTCGCCTTCACCGGCGACGCCGGCCTGGAGATGGTGCTGGGCGAGCTCGCCACTCTGCGCGATCTCAAGCTGCCGGTGGTGATCGTAGTCTTCGTCGACGAGTCCCTGGCGCTCATCGACCTGAAGCAGCGCCAGCGCCAGCTCCCGGCGGTCGGCGTCGATTTCGGCGCCACCGACTTCGTCGCGGTCGCCAAGGCGCTGGGCGGTGACGGCATCGGCGTCGCCAGCCGCGAGGCCCTGAGCCAAGCCATGCAGACGGCGCTGGCCGCCGACCGCTTCACGGTGATCGCCTGCAAGATCGACAAGGCCGCCTACGACGGGCGGCTCTAGGCCCTCAATGGACTTTGGCCGAGAGCTGGACTAGCGTCATTCCTGGCCGGAAGACCTGTCCGCATGGTATCGGCCAGGGAGGGTCTCAGCCTTGCCGCGTCGCAAACGGCAGGGAGTCCTGATTGACAAGAGCCGCTCGAAATCCACGGGTGGCGCTGGACCGAAGGATTGGCGCGACCTGCTTGCGCAGGAGGGCGTCTATGGCGACGAGTCGTTCCTGGCGCGCTGTCATCCGGATATAGCCACGGTCTACCGCCTGTGGGACGAGCGGCGCGGCGGTCGCGCCATGCCCTCGCGGGCGGATTTCGATCCCGTCGACATGCCGCGTCACGTCCTGCCCGGCGTGCTGCTGGTCGACGTGGAAAGCGAGCCGCGGCGCTTTCGCTATCGCCTGGTCGGGACCCGGGACGTCGATCGGCGCGGCCATGACCCGACCGGGCTCGACGTCACCGAGGGCTACTATGGCCCTGATGCTGAGCGCGCCCTCGAGACCTACGGCTACGTGGCAGCGACTGCCCGGCCGCTCTATCGCAGCGACACTGTCCTCGACAACAATCACGTCCCGCGCGACGAGGAGCGCCTCTTCCTGCCGCTCGGCAGTGACGGCAAGACAGTCGACATGATCCTGGTCTTCGTCGTCTGGCAGCGCCTCATGCTTGCGAGCCTATGAGACAGCCCACACATGCTGTCATGCCCGGACTTGATCTACGGCCGTTCGGCCAAGGCTCGTTCACACAGATCGTCATGGTCGGCGAAGGCCGACCATCCACGCGTTTTTATTGGTGCGGCTGCGATGGGCCCGCCACGCTCGTTGGAGTGCAGGATGCAGCGCTGCTCTGCTATCCCGCTGAAAACAACAACTCGTGGATGGCCGGCCTTCGCCGACCATGACGTCCTGGATCGATTCGCTGTTCTATGTCCTCACTGGTGTTTCAGCATGATCTCTGAGACGGGAAGGGCGGCTGAGTCTTCCTTCGGCCGGGCGAGACGCAGCGGGTTGATGAACCAGCCGTCGTGGAAGTGCGCCGCCGGGTCCTTGCCGTAGCGGCGCGCCGCCGCCGTCACCTCGGCCTCCTCGCGCGCGCTCATCAGGCGGCGGTAGCGGAAGGGCTCCTCGCTGCAGGTTTCCAGGCGGTAGCCGCGCTCGGCGAAGAGCTGCCTTAGTGGCGCCTCGTCGACGTTGCCGCGCGGGCTGTAGAGGAACCAGGGCCTCCGGCTGCCGGGTGTGCCGCCGGCAGCGTCCAGCAGGCGGGCGAAGCAGGGCGCCAGCAGGTCGCCGATGCCGCCGGTCTCCAGCACGATGTCGGTGCTGTCCAGGAACGCCTTCAAGGACGTGCTCGGTGGCGACTCGAGCAGGTTTTCGGCGAAGGCCTCGTGCAAGAGTCCGCAGTCACGCGCGTAAGCGAGGGCCGTTGCCGCAACGTCAAGCCCGCCGACTTCGAAGGCCGGATCGGCGCTCCGCCGCGCGGTGAAGAAGCGTGCGTCATGAGTCGTCGGGTCGCCCCCTGGATCGTCAGGCGCGTCGCTCCCATAGAATGCATAGAGCTCATCCAGGCTGAGCTCGTGCAGCAGCAGCGCGCCATTTGCCGCATAGCCGCAGGCAAAGTCGAGCAGGCGCAGCCGCGCCCCATCGCGCCCTGGGCCCCGCGCCGATGCGATGCGCGCGGCGTGTTGCTCCAGGTAGCCGCAGGCCACGGCCGGCATGCGGTAGTCGAGCGGCCGCAGCGCCCGGTAATAGGGGCGCGGGTCGGGCAGGTCGTAGACCCGCGCGAAGTCCTCGTGCTCGCGCACGGTGATGGAGTCCGATCCCGGCTTGCCCATGCCTGGCGCCCTGCCTGACAATCGACCCGACAACTACCTCGACGCGCGATCCTAGGAGAGACTCGAATGAGCGACGAGCGCCCCGACCGCAGGGTCATCAACATCTACCAGGCCAGCTACCGGGTCTACGACATGGAAGGGCCGGTGCAGGAGGATATGGGCTGGCTGCCGCTCAGCTACGACGCCAACGGCAACGGCTGCTATGCGATCCGCATGGAGCCGGGCGCCGAGACCATCCCCCACACGCACGAAGGCGTCGAGGACTATCTCATCCTGGAGGGCGAGCTGATCGAAAGCGACGGCCGGGTGCTGACGGTCGGCGACTTCGTGCACTACGACCCCGGCAGCCGCCACAACTCGCGCACCGAGACCGGCTGCCTGCTGATCGGCTTCGACTGGGGTAAGCCGGTTAAGACGTGAAGTGAATGCGCGTTAGAAGGCGACGCTGTTTTCACCCTCACCCTCCCAACGCTTCGCGTTGGGCCCCTCCCTCTCCCCTCAAGGGCGAGGGGAACAAACCGGCGCCCTGGTTTTCCCTCTCCCTCGAGGGGAGAGGGAGGGGCCCGCGCGACCGAAGGGCGCGTGGGAGGGTGAGGGTGAAGGCGCCGGCAAGTGAAGACGCCTACCCACCAAATTGCACCGCGGACCGACCGCTACTGCGCCGCCGCCGTCGCCTCCGCCGCCTCGCTCGGCTCGAAGCTGCAGTAGAACTTGCGGACCGGAACCTCGCTGCGCCAGCCGCAGTCCATGCCCTGCGGGATCAGGACGGCGTCGCCGGCCTTGAAGTGCTGCTCGCGCCCCTCGCCGTCGATGATGGTAACGGCCCCCTCCAGCAGGCACATGAGCTCGCTGCGCGTGAAGGGGATGACCTTGCGGGTCATCGGCGAGCAGGTCCACACGCCGGCCGTCAGCTGCCCGGTCAGGTCGGTGAAGTAGGTGTAGAGATGCTGGCTCGGCGGCGTCCCTTCGAAGAGGCTCAGGTCCGGCAGCTCGACCGGCTCGAGGCCGCCGGCCGGGCCTTTGGGGGACAGCTTGATCACCTCGAGGGCGTCCGGATCGGCCGGCTTCATCCCCGAGGGATCGTCGAAGATGACGTAGATTTTCCTGATCGGCTCACTCTGCTGCCAGGAGCAGTGCAGGCCCTTGGGAATGACGAAGCTCTCGCCGGCGCGGACCGTGGTCTCGCTGCCGTCCTGGCAGACGATGGTGACGGCGCCTTCGAGGATCAGCATGAACTCGTTGACGCTGTAGGGCCCCGGCTTGGTGGTCATGGGCGTGCAGGCCCAGACCCCGGCGCTCAGCCGGCCGGTCGCATCGGTGAAGTAGTTGAAGCCCTGCTGCATTGGGTTGCCGGCGATCACGTCGCCGGCCGGCATCGGCCCCCAATCTTCCA
>JBHJOF010000111.1:0-10479 GCA_050330055.1 Kiloniellales bacterium | reverse complement strand
CGCCAAGCCGAGCCGACGCCGCTGCTCTGCTCCAGGATGTGGAAGGGAAGCCCGCGCTGGTGCAGGTGCGCGGCCACGGCCAGGCCGGCCGGGCCGGCGCCGATGATGCCGACCGACTGGTCGCGCTCGCGCACCGGGCGGACCGGCTTGACCCAACCCTTCTCCCAGGCGGTATCGGTGATGTACTTCTCGACCGCGCCGATGGTGACCGTGCCGTGGCCGGCCTGCTCGATCACGCAGTTGCCCTCGCAGAGCCGGTCCTGCGGGCAGATGCGGCCGCAGATCTCCGGGAAGTTGTTGGTCGCCTGGCTGACCTCGTAGGCCTCTTCCAGGCGGCCCTCGGCGGTCAGCAGCAGCCAGTCGGGGATGTTGTTGTGGACCGGGCAGTGCACCTGGCAGAAGGGCACGCCGCACTGCGAGCAGCGCGCCGCCTGCTCGGCCGCGCCGGCCGCATCGTACTCGCGAAAGATCTCACGGAAGTCGTGGCGGCGGTCGTCGACCTCGCGCTTGTCCGGCATGCGCTTGCCGACCGTCACGAACTTCAGCATGCGACTGGCCATGCTCTCCTGCCCCTAAGTCTTGGACCTTGCAGGTCTTGGACCCCGGCCCGACTGGGGCCCGTCTCGTCCCCGTGCCGGGTTCCTTGATCACCCGGGCCCAGCCCTTCTTGTTCCGTCATCTCCGGAGCGCGCCCGCGGCCAGCACCCCACCTGCACCCCTCACCGCAGGCCGCCGCGGCGCACGCGACTGATATCGCCAGCTATTTATACGCGATCTGGCTTAACCATGCGAGAGAAAATGACGAAAAAGGGCAAGTTTCCTGACATAATTTTATTGCGAAAATTTACCGGGGCCAGCTGCGCTCGAAGAGCGCGGAATCTGCCGGATAAATTAGTACCAAAAAGGTACTAACTTCAGACCTGGGCGGGCGGGCGCAGCCAGTGGTATAAGCCCATCGCTCCCAGAGGCCTAGGGCGGCGCCGTATCCCGCGTCCTCAATGCCGCCTCGACGCCGAGGAGGGGGCCGCGCCATAAGCGCAGCACAATCCGGGGGTCTCCGTGCCGCTGCTGTACGTTGTGGTCCTGGCCGTCGTCCAGGGCATCACCGAGTTCTTGCCGATCAGCTCGTCCGGTCATCTCGAAATCTCCTGGCAGGTCATGTCCAGGACAGAGGTGGCGCTGCCCGATCCCGATCACCGCCTGATCCTCTTCGTGGCCGTGCACATCGGGACCCTCTTCGCCGTGCTGGTCTATTTCTGGCGCGACGTGGCGGCGCTGGCACTCGGCTTCTGGCGGCTGATCAGCCTGCGCGGCGGTCCGCAGACCAAGCTGCTGCTCAACATCGTGGTCGCCACCCTGCCGGTGATCGCGGCCGGCTACCTGCTGCAAGGCATCGCGCTGACCACGCTCTACAGCATCGAGGTGATCGCCTGGGCGACGATCGGCTTCGGCGTGGTGCTGCTCGTGACCGACCGCCTGGGCATGACCGTGCGGCGGGTCGAGCACCTGACCATGGCCGGCGCGCTGTTCATCGGACTGGCCCAGGTATTGGCCCTGATCCCCGGCACCAGCCGGTCCGGCATCACCATGAGCGCGGCCCGCATCCTGGGCTACGAGCGGGTCGAGGCGGCCCGCATCTCGTTGCTGCTGGCGATCCCGGCGATCCTGGGTGCCGGGGTGCTGGAAGGCGTCGATCTCTACCAGCTGGGCAATCTGCAGCTCAGCAGCGACGTGGCGCTCGCCACCGGCCTGGCTTTCGTCTCGGCCCTGGTGGCGATCGCCCTGATGATGCTCTGGCTGCGCCGCGCCAGCTTCCTCCCCTTCGTGATCTATCGCCTGGTCCTGGGCGGCGTGCTGCTGTGGATGCTGCACCAGGGCTACTTTGACGGCTGGACGCCGGGCTGAGCGCCAGGGCGATCCGAGGGGCTCAGGCAGCGACGGTTCCGGCGGCGCGGCCGCGCGCGCGATAGCGGTCGAGGTAGGTCGGAACGATGATCTCGACGCTGGTCGGCGTAATCCCCAGCTCGGCCAGGCCGGGGGCGCCGGGGCTGACCACGTTGTCATGCCGCAGCAGCCGTACCTGGTCGCGGGTCAGCGGCGGCACCGGCAGCAGCTCGAGCACGGCGGCCTGCAACTCGGCCAGCGCAATGGGGATCGGCAGCAGCAGGCGCCGGCGCCTGATCTGCGCCAGCAGCAGCTCCATCAGCTCCTTGAAGCTGTAGACCTGGGGACCGCCCAGCTCGTAAGTCTGGCCGCGGCAGTCCGGGCGCTCCAGGCAGATAGCCATGGCCTCGGCCACGTCGCCGACGTAAACCGGCTGGAAGCGGGTATGGCCGCCGCCGATCAGCGGCAACGCCGGCGACAGCCGCGCCATCACCGCGAAACGGTTGAAGAAGCCATCCTCAGGCCCGAACACGATGCTGGGCCGCACCACGACCGCGTCGGGAAAGGTCTCGCGCACCGCGGCCTCGCCGGCCGCCTTGGAGCAGGCGTAATCGGCCTCGGAGTCGAGCGAGGCGCCGATCGCCGAGACCTGCACGAAATCCCGGGCACCGGCGGCACTGGCCGCCCGGGCCACCAGCCCGGCGCCCTCGACGTGCACCTTCTCGAAGGTCTGGCGCCCTTTCTCATAGAGCAGGCCGACCAGGTTGACCACGGCGTCGGCGCCCTGCACCGCGGCGGCGATTGAGGCCTCGTGCTGGAGCGCCGCCGGCACCGGCGTGATCTGACCGACGTCGCCCAGGGGCTTGAGGAACTGTGCCTGGCGCGGATGGCGCACGGCGACGCGGATCTGCCAGCCGCGGCGCGCCAGACGCTGCACCAGATAGCGGCCGATGAAGCCGGAGCCGCCGAAGATGGTCACGAGACGCGCTGCCATGGCTCTTCCCCTTGCAATGGGCCGCAGACCGGGGCCGCAGTTCGATCGGCCCGCTTGTATAGCGAGGCGCCTGGGCCTTTCCCAGCGCAAATGCGCCGGCCGGTCAAGGCCCCGAAGGTAGCTGGCGCCGGCGCGCTCTGCTCTCGGGGCATATGGCCCGGGCATATGGCTTGACAGCCGAGTCCACCTGACGACAATGCGCGCGCGTCGCCCGGCCCCGGCCGGAGAGGCCCCCGAACGAGGCGCCGGGGCTCTTTCCAGGCAGGCTGCGCGCCGCGTTCCTCGGGGCAGTGCCGGCGGTCGGCTCTTGGACATCACGCTGCATCAAGACGATCTGCCCGACGGCCTGACGTTGGGCGACAGCGTCGCCGTCGACAGCGAGACCATGGGGCTGTCGCTCAGCCGCGACCGCCTCTGCCTGGTGCAGCTCTCGGCCGGCGACGGCGCCTGTCACCTGGTGCAGTTCCGCGGCGGCCGCTACACTGCGCCCAACCTGTCGGCTCTGCTGAGCGACCCGAAGACCACCAAGATCTTCCACTACGCGCGCTTCGACCTGGCCATGCTGCAGCGCGACCTGGGTGTGACATGCCGGCCGGTCTATTGCACCAAGACCGCCTCGCGGCTGACCCGCACCTACACCGACCGGCACGGTCTCAAGGATCTCTGCCGCGACATCCTGGGGATCGAGCTGTCGAAGCAGCAGCAGAGCTCCGACTGGGGCGCCGCGGAGCTGAGTCAGGAACAGCTCCACTACGCCGCCTCGGACGTGCTCTACCTGCACCGCCTGAAGGAGGCGCTGGATCAGCTTCTGGTACGCGAGGGCCGGGTAGAGCTGGCGCAGGCCTGCTTCGAATTTCTGCCGACCCGGGCGGCGCTCGACCTCGCGGGCTGGGGGGACGTGGACATCTTCGCCCACGTATAACATTGTGATCGACTGGCCTTGCGGCGGCTCCAGCGCTACCTTGCGGCGGGCCGGCCCAGCGGCCGGAGCCCGGAAGGACTTGGCTTTGCAAGAAGCGATGCGCGAACGTATCGTGATCCCACCCGACTCGGACGGCCCCGAGAGACGGGCCGAGGCAAGCGGCGGGGTCGGGAGCGAGATGGCATAAGGGCGGCGGCATGAAGCCCCAAATGGAGACGGCGATCGGACCCGCGATCGAGCCCAAGGAGGAAGCCCAGCCGGACCTGGAGGCCGCGCGGCGGGTCCTGGACCGCGAGGCCGAGGGCCTGCAGGTGCTGAGCCGGGCGCTGGACGGCGGCTTCGTCGAGGCGATCGACCGGCTCGCCGCGGTGCGCGGCCGGGTCATTGTCAGCGGCATGGGCAAGAGCGGTCACGTCGCCCGCAAGATCGCCGCTACCCTGGCCTCGACCGGCACGCCGGCCCACTTCGTCCATCCCGGCGAGGCGAGCCACGGCGACCTCGGCATGATCACCAACATGGACGCGGTGATCGCGCTCTCCAACTCCGGCGACACGGTGGAGCTGGGCGACCTGATCGTGCACACCCGGCGCCATGCCATCCCGCTGATCGCCATCACCGCCCAAGCGAGGAGCCAGCTCGCCGAGCAGGCCGACGTCGCGCTGATCCTGCCGCAGGCCGAGGAGGCCTGCCCGATGGGACTGGCGCCGACCACCTCGACCACCATGATGCTCGGCCTCGGCGACGCCCTGGCGATCGCCCTGCTCGAGCGCAAGGGTTTCTCGGCTTCGCAGTTCCACCTGCTGCACCCCGGCGGCTCGCTGGGCCAGAAGCTGAAGCGCGTGGCCGAGGTCATGCACGGGCCGAAGGAGCTGCCGCTCTGCCGTCCCGACACGCCAATGTCGGAGGCGATACTGGTGATGACCGCCAAGACCTGGGGCTGCGTCGGCGTCACCGACGAGCACGGCCGCCTGCTCGGCATCATCACCGACGGCGACCTGCGGCGCCACATGAAGCGGGAGCTGCTCGATCGCACGGCCGGCGAAGTGATGACGCGAAAGCCGCTGACCATTCACGGCGCGGCGCTGGTCGCCGAGGCGCTCGGCGTGATGAACAACCACAAGATCCACTGCCTCTTCGTGGTCGACGAGACGGCGGCCGGCACGCAGCCGATCGGCATCGTGCGCATCCACGACTGCCTGCACGCCGGCTTTACCTGAGGCGATCGAGACAGCGGCTCATGGTACAGGTCCCAAACTTCAGCGAGAACACGGCGGCGTGGAGCCGGCGGCTGCGCCGCCGTGACGCCGTGCGCGAGGACCGCGGCGGGCCGACCCAGATACCGCGGCCGCCGCACAGGCGTGGCCTGCACCCGCCGCGCTTCTCCGGGCGCAACGCCTACAGCCTCTTCGTCGTCGTCCTGAAAGTCGTGCTGCCCGCATTCGCCGCGGCGCTGGTCCTGCTGGTCGTGGTCTGGCCGCAGCTTAATCCCGATGACAGCCGCTTCCGCATCGGCGTCACTCGCATATCGCTGAGCCAGGCGGAAAACCTAAGCATGATGAACGCCCGTTACGATGGCATCGACAAGGAGAGCCGTCCCTTCACCATCACCGCCGACCTGGCTACCCAGGAGAGCGCCAACGCCGATATCGTCGACCTCGAGCTGCCCAAGGCCGACATCACCCTGGAAGACGGCACCTGGCTGGTGCTCACGGCCAAGACCGGCCGCTACCGGCGCGAGGCGGAGACCGTCGAGCTGAACGACAACGTCGTGGTGTTTCACGATCAGGGCTTCGAGGTGCGCACCGACGCCGCGACCATCTTCCTGAAGGAGGGCGCGGCGCGCGGCTCGTCGCCGGTGCAGGGTCAGGGCCCCTCCGGCCTGCTCACCTCGGAAGGCTTTCAGCTTATCAATCGCGGCGAGCGAATCATCTTCACAGGCAAGAGCCGGCTGGTGCTCTATTCCGAGAGCCAGGAGGCCTTGCCTTGAGCGCCGCCCGGTCGCGCGGGTCGCGCGCCTTGGCGATCGCGGCATTCCTTTGTCTGGCCCTATCCGATGCACCCCCGTCCCTTGTCTCCGCGGCCTGGGCCCAGGGCCTCGGGCAGCTGCAGGGGGGCGACAGCCCGCTGGAGATCAACGCCGACCAGGGCATCGAGTGGCGCCGCGACAGCCAGCAGTACATCGCTCGCGGCAACGCGCGGGCGGCACGCGGCGAGCTGGAGGTCTTTGCCGACACCCTGACCGCGCACTATCGGCCGGTCGCGGCCGGCGGCACCGAGATCTATCAGATCGACGCCGAGGGCAACGTCCGGATCGTGACGCCGAGCGAGCGGGTCTATGGCGACCTGGGCCGTTACGAAGTCGACCGCGGCCTCTTGATCCTCTGGGGCGAGAACCTGCGCCTGGAGACTGCGGAGGACGTGGTGACGGCACGCGACAGCCTGGAGTACTGGGAAACGCGGCAGCTCGCAGTCGCCCGCGGCAACGCCGTCGCCGTGCGCCAGGACAAGCGCATCCGCGCCGATCTGCTGACCGCCTACTTCGAACGCAACGCGGACGGCGACCTGCAGATCGACCGGATCGACGGCAAGGGCAACGTGGAGATCGCGTCGCCCACCGAGTTCGCCCGCAGCGATGCCGGCGTGTACTACGCCAACGAACAGCTCGCGACCCTGACCGGTTCGGTCCGAATCACGCGGGGCGAGAATCAGTTGAACGGCGAGTTTGCTGAAATGAACATGGCGACCGGCGTCAGCCGTCTGCTGGGCGGCACCCCCGGCAGCGGGGGCGACCAGCGCGTGCGCGGCCTCCTGGTGCCCAAGCGCAAGCCCGCGGCCCCAGAGGATTCGTGAGTCGACGATGAAGCGACCCTCCAGTCACGGCACGGCCAAAGCCGGCCCGGAAGCCAAAGACGGACCGAAGGGCGAGACCAAGGTCGCACCCAAGGCCGAGCCGAGACGGCCGCCGTCGCTGATCGCCGACAACACCGGCCTGGTCGCCGTCAACATCGGCAAGTCCTTCAAGAGACGGCCGGTGCTGCGTGGCGTCACTCTGTCGCTACAGCGCGGCGAGGCGATCGGCCTGCTTGGGCCGAACGGCGCCGGCAAGACGACCTGCTTCTATATCATGACCGGCCTGCTGTCGCCGGACTATGGCTGGATCACCCTGGACGGGCACGACATCACCGACCTGCCGATGTACCGCCGGGCGCGGCTCGGCATCGGCTACCTGCCGCAGGAGGCCTCGATCTTCCGCGGCCTTACGGTCGAACAGAACGTGCGCAGCGTGCTGGAGGTGGTCGAATCCGACCGCGACCGCCGCGAGGCCATGCTTGACGAGCTGCTGGCCGAGTTCTCGATCACCCACCTGCGCCGCACCCCGGCCCTGGCGCTGTCCGGCGGCGAGCGGCGCCGGGTCGAGATCGCCCGCGCGCTCGCCTCGCACCCCAACTTCATGCTGCTGGACGAACCCCTGGCCGGCATCGATCCGATCGCGGTCAACGACATCCGCGACCTGGTCTCGCACCTCAAGGACCGGGGCATCGGCGTATTGATCACGGATCACAACGTCCGCGAGACCCTGGAGATCGTCGACCGCGCCTACATCATTCACGAGGGCATGGTCCTGATGGAAGGCAAGCCGTCGGAGATCGTGTCGCACCAAGATGTCAGACGTGTTTACCTGGGCGAAACGTTTAGCCTGTAAGGCTCGCGATTATGGCGGTTTCCCAGCGCCTCGAGTTTCGCCAGACCCAATCCCTGGTCATGACGCCGCAGTTGCAGCAGGCGATCAAGCTGCTGCAACTGTCGAACCTCGAGCTTGCCGCCTACGTCGAGCAGGAGCTTGAGCGCAATCCCCTCCTGGAACAGGAGGAGCCCGGCGCAGAGACTCCGGAGCGAGGCGAAGCCGCCGACGGCCTCGACCGGGATCAGCCCGGCGAGCGCGCGGAGACGCCCCCGGACACCACGGCGGACACCGCCACGCAGACCGCCTCCGACAGACTGCCCAGCGAGTCCGACGCGCCGCTCGACAGCGACTACGAGAACGTATACGACGACGACCGCTCGGGCGGCCTGATCGAAACCGCCGGCAGCGGGCGCGGCAATGTCGACTTCGAGGGCGAGGGCTACGGCCTCGAGGAACGGCTGAGCGAGCAGCCCACCCTGCGCAGCCACCTGATCAGCCAGCTCCAGCTCGCGGTCAGCGACCCGGCCCGGCGCATCATTGGCCTGCACCTGATCGACATGCTGGACGAGGCCGGCTACCTGAGGGGCGACCTCGACGCGCTGGCGGCCTTGCTCGGCTGCCAGCCGGCCGAGATCGCCGCCACCTTGAATATCGTGCAGGGCTTCGACCCGGCCGGCGTCTTCGCCCGCGACCTGCGCGAGTGCCTGGCCCTGCAGCTCGCCGACCGCAACCGCCTGGATCCGGCGATGGCGGCGATGCTCGACAATCTCGACCTCCTGGCCGGCCGCGAGCTGGTCAAGCTGAAGCGCATCTGCGGCGTCGACGACGAGGACCTGGCCGAGATGATCGCCGAGATCAAGGCGCTCGACCCCAAGCCCGGTCTCGCCTTCGACTTGCCGGCGGCCGAGACCCTGGTCCCCGACATCCTGCTGCGCGCCAGGCCGGACGGCGGCTGGCAGATCGAGCTCAACAGCGACACCCTGCCGCGCGTGCTGGTCAACCGGCAATATTACGCGTCGCTCAGCAAGCGCAGCCGCAGCAAGGTCGACAAGGAGTTCCTGACCGACTGCCTGCAGTCGGCCAACTGGCTGGTGCGCGCCCTGCACCAGCGCGCCACCACCATTCTGAAGGTGGCGACCGAGATCGTGCGCCAGCAGGACGCCTTCTTCCGCAAGGGCATCGCCCACCTGCGGCCGCTCACCCTGCGCGAGATCGCCGAGGCAATCGAGATGCACGAATCGACGGTCAGTCGCGTCACTACCAACAAGTACATGACGACGCCGCGCGGCATCTACGAGCTCAAGTACTTCTTCACCGCCGCGATCGCCGGCACCAGCGGCGACAGCGTCTCGGCCGAATCGGTGCGCCATCGCATCAAGGGCCTGATCGAGGCAGAGAGCCCGAGCGCCGTGCTGTCCGACGACACCCTGGTCGAGCTGCTGCGCAAGGACGGCATCGACATCGCCCGGCGCACCGTCGCCAAGTACCGCGAGTCGCTGCGCATCCCCTCCTCGGTGCAGCGCCGCCGCGACAAGGCGATGCGGCTGTAAGGCCTGCGGGCAATTCGGTTCAAGCCGGGCACTCCACCGTCATCCTGCTGTAATCGGATTGTCATCGCATGCCCGCACGGCTACATTGACGCTCAATCCGGCGGTCTTCTGGGGAACATCGGGAAAGCTCGCTGCCGTTTTCACGGGGCGCGGGAATGCGTCGCACCGCCGGTTAATGGGGGGTGGTGGTGGATACAGCATATTCGACGGCCGGGGAAGCTGCCTACCAAGGCGATGATCTGCCGACCGTGTTGTGGTTCGGGCTACCGGTCGGGATGCTGGCCGTAATATTCGGCGGCCGCCTCGCCGGCAACGCCTTCTACGAGCGCTGGATCTATGGCGAGCTCGGGATCGTCGAGCTGGCGACTATGGTCTTCGCGCTGACCGCCGGTGCACTGGCGCTGGCATGCTGGCGCCGGCGTGCCGCCTTGCCGAGACCTTGGCTCGGTTGGTGGCTGATGGTGTTCGCCGCCGGCGCATTCTACTTCGGCGGCGAGGAAGCAAGCTGGGGTCAGCACCTGTTTGGCTGGCAGACTCCGGAGTTCATCGCCAGGCTCAATGACCACAACGAAACCAACCTGCACAACATAACCAATTGGGCAGACGAGAAGCCGAAGCAAGTGGTCGATTTTGCCAGCATGATCGGTGGCATCGCGCTGCCATTGTACCTGATGTTCCGCCGCATTCGACTCGACCCGAACGGCTGGATGTACTGGTTCGTCCCGACCATCGTCGTGCTGCCGTCCTGCCTGCTCGCCACGGTCCTGAAAAGCTTCGAGCGCATCCGCGACCTGCTGCAGTGGTATCCGGAAGGTATCTTCGACATGCGGATGAGCGAGCCGCAGGAGATGTACTTTTCGCTGTTCTTCATGTTCTACGCCTGGTCGTTCTACCGCCGGCTGACCCAGCACGGCGGCGACAAGGCGATGCGTCTTTGAAAGGCCTTACCATCATAGACTGAAACGGCCGAGCGCTCGCCCACGCTTCGAGACGCTCGCTCCGCGAGCTCCTCAGCGTGAGGCCGGTGTTTGACGCTGCGCGGGCCTCACCCTGAGGAGGCCGCGAGTCCGAAGGAGCGGGCCTTCGTCCGCAAGCGGCCGTCTCGAAGGGTGGGCAGCAGGCGGCACGGCCTCAAGATCGCCCGGCGCCGCGCAGGCGGCCGACGACGATGATCTCCTTGCTTCTGGCCTCGTCGTAGGGACGGCCGTCCCAGTCGCCGAGCCAGCGCTCCACGACCAGGCCGGCGTCGTGCAGCAGCGGCGCCAGCTCGTCGCGCGGCGTGAAGCGCAGGACGCTGCGGCCGACCCGATGCACGTCGCGATCGATGAAGTGGAAGTGGGTCGCGAGGTGGATCAGGGCGCCGTCATCGGGGTCCTCCGTCACCTCGTGGGCGAGCTTCAGGACCTCGTCGGGGATCGTGGCCGACAAGAGCAGCGTCTGGCGG
>JBHJOF010000110.1:0-10273 GCA_050330055.1 Kiloniellales bacterium | reverse complement strand
TGGCCCTCCCCCTCAAGGGGGGAGGGAAAAGTAAGAGGGGCGGCAGTTTCTTCGCCTCCCCCCTCGAGGGGGAGGCGGCGCGCAGCGCCGGAGGGGGCTGGCGCAAAGCGCCGAATGCGCACGCCGGAAAAGCGAGTCTCGATTGTGCTGGTGTGTCTGTCACGCTTGCTGCAACAACAACTTGCAACAAGTCACCCTCGGCTTGATCGGGCAGCCGTGCTGAACCGGCCAGCCGTCTGCCCTAGGTCGGCAAGGCCTGGCTCAGCCGGCCGCCGATCCTGACCGGCGCGATCCGCCGCGCCAAACCCGTCGCATCATCGGTCTCGAGGAAGACGGCGCAGAGCGTCGCCTCGCCCTCGGCCACGCTGAGCCGCTCGGTCGGCAGGTGGCGGGTGAAGCGGGCGATCGGCACCGCCTTGTCCATGCCGATCACCGAGTCGTAATTGCCGCACATGCCGACGTCCGAGATGTAGCCGCTGCCGCCGGGCAGGATCAGCTCGTCCGCGGTCGGCACGTGGGTGTGCGAGCCGACGCAGAGGCTGACCCGGCCGTCGACCACGTGGCCCATGGCCATCTTTTCGCTGGTCGCCTCGGCGTGGAAGTCGAGCACGATCGCGTGCACGGTGCCGCCCAGCCGCTGCTTGGCCAGCTCGCGCTCGACGCAGGCGAAGGGGTCGTCGAGCGCCTCCATGAAGAGCCGGCCCAGGACGTTCAGCACCATGACCTTGCGGCCGCGCGGCGCCTCGTAGACGCCGACGCCGCGGCCCGGCGTGCCGGCCGGATAGTTGTGCGGCCGCAGCAGGCGCGGCTCGCGATCGATCGAGCCGATGATCTCGCGCTGGTCCCAGCTGTGGTTGCCGCCGGTAATGACATCCACGCCGCAGGCCAGCAGCTCCTGGCAGATCTTGTCGGTGATGCCGAAGCCGCCGGCGGCGTTCTCGCCGTTGGCGATGACGAAGTCGAGCGCCAGCTCCTTGCGCAGGCGCGGCACCTGCTCGGTCACCACACTGCGCCCCGGCCGGCCGACGATGTCACCACAGAACAAGAGACGCATCGCTTCGACCCGTCAGATTTTGATCGTTTCGGCTTCGGTCACGATCCAGTCGAGGCGCTGGTCGCTCGGCTCGCGCGGCACCTCGGCCACCTCCTGGCCGGCGAAGGCGATGCCGACGGCCGTGACCGGCACGGCGGCGGCGCGGCGCAGCCCCTCCAGGGTGCGGTCGTAGAAGCCGCCGCCGTAGCCCAGGCGATAGCCGGCGCGGTCGAAGGCGAGCAGCGGCACCAGCAGGTAGTCCGGCACGACCTCGGGCGCATCCTCAGGCGGTATCGAGGTGCCGAAGCCGCCCGCTTCCAGCGCGACGCCCGGTTGCCAGGCACGGAAGCGCAGCGGCTCGCCCTTGCGGACAATGATCGGCAGCCCTATGACATGGCCGCGCCGCTGCAACTCCGAGATGAGCGGCCGGCAGTCGAGCTCGTCGCCCATCGGCCAGTAGGCCGAGACCGCCGCGCCCGCCAGCGGCGGCACCGCCTCCAGCACGCGGCGGGCAAGCGCCTCTCCGGCGTCGGGCAGAGCGGCGGCATCGGCGGCGCGGCGGCGCTTCGCCTCGGCCCTGAGCGCGGCCTTGCTCTCCTTGACGGCGGTCATGGGCCCAGTGGTCATAGCGGGGGCTGCGCGCTGGGCCAAGCTGTCGGGCTTTCCTGTGGGGAGGGACAGAGGTGGTGCCGCGAAGGCCGTTGGCCGACGTTCATCCTCTGCGGCCTGCCAAAGCAGGTGGGCGCCGTGTACCGAAGCCAGGGCTCCGGCAGGGACAGCTCCCTAGAGGTTTGTATTGGCCCCAGGGATTGAACGGCCTGACGCACCCCGCAGCACCGATCCCTTATCTAGGCGCCTTCGAGCCGGGCGGCAATCGCTTCCAGACGGCGGGCGCAGTCGTCCAGCGCCCCGGCGGCGGCGGATTCCACGTTGTTGGCGCCGGCGCCCTGGCCTTCCTCGAGCTCCTCGAGCTGGCTGAGCGCATCCTGCAGCTCGTCGGCGATCAAGAGGGCCGCCATCACCGTCAGGCGCAGTTCGCCGACCGCGCCGACCTGCGCGGTCAGCTCGGCCACGCGGGCGTCGAGATAGCGGCCGAGCGCCAGCAGGCGCTCCTCCTGGCCGTCGTCGCAGGCGATCTCGTAAGGGCGGCCGTTGACCGTGACGCTGACCTGCGCCATCTCAGGCCTCCAGCGCCGTCTTCAGCCGGTCGATCGCGGAATCGAGCCGTCCCGCCATGTCGCCGCCCAGGCTGCGCAGCTTGGCATTCTCCTTCTTCAGGGCCGCCAGCTCGCTGTTTGCTCCCGAAACGTCCTGTCCGCGCGCCTCGACCCGCGCGGCCGCCCGCTCGAGACGATCCAGTGCCTTCAGCAGGCGCTGCGTCGCCTGATCGAGTTGAGACATCGGCGTTGCCTTCCTTTCGCGCGGAGAGGCCGGGTTACAATTGTGATGGCGAGGCAGGATAGGCATGGCCCCGGGCAGGGGTCAACCGCGCCGCGAAGCACCGCCGGCCCGCTCCCGACCAGGCCGCAACGGCCCGCGGCCGGCCTTTTTGCAGGCCGCCATATGGCGGTTGACGGCTACCCTGTGTCCCGGCATTTTGCCGCCACTGAGCAGCCTATGGCGCTTCCGGACTCCGGCCTTCTCTCACGACCCGGGACAGGACATTGATGGACGCTCGGCGGTCAAACGCCCCGCAGCCGGCTGATGCGCCCCCAGCCAATCGCCTGGGCGCCAGCCAGCCCCTCGCGAGCCATCAGGAGATGGCCAACGCCATCCGCTTCCTGGCCATGGACGCGGTGCAGAAGGCCAAGAGCGGCCACCCGGGCATGCCGATGGGCATGGCCGACGTGGCGACCGTGCTGTTCACCCGGTTCCTGAAGTTCGATCCGCAGCGTCCCGACTGGCCCGACCGCGACCGCTTCGTGCTGTCGAACGGTCACGGCTCGATGCTGCTCTACGCCCTGCTCTACCTGACCGGCTATCCGGACATGACGCTGGAGGAGATCAGGAATTTCCGCCAGCTCGGCAGCCGCACCCCTGGCCATCCGGAGTACGGCCACGCCGCCGGCATCGAGACCACCACCGGCCCGCTCGGCCAAGGGCTGGGCAACGCGGTCGGAATGGCGCTGGCCGAACGCCTGCTGGCGGCGCGCTTCGGCGAGGAAATCGTCGACCACTACACCTACGTCTTCGCCGGCGACGGCTGCCTTATGGAAGGCATCAGCCACGAGGCCGCGTCGCTTGCCGGCCATCTCGGGCTCGGCAAGCTGATCGTGCTGTTCGACGACAACCACATCTCGATCGACGGCCCGACCTCGCTCTCGGTGTCGGACGACCAGCTGGCCCGCTTCGCGGCCTACGGCTGGGAGGTCGCCGCAGTCGACGGCCACGATCCGGAAGGCATCGCCACGGCGATCGCCGCGGCCCGTCAGAGCGGTCAGCCGAGCCTGATCGCCTGCCGCACGGTGATCGGCTTCGGCGCCCCGACCAAGGCCGGCACCGCCAGCACGCACGGCTCGCCGCTGGGCGACGAGGAGATCGCCGGGGCGCGCGAGCGGCTCGACTGGCCCCATCCGGCCTTCGAGGTGCCCGAGGACGTGCTGAACGCCTGGCGCGACAGCGGCGCACGCGGCGCCGCACTCTCCGCTGCCTGGGACCGGCGCCTGGCAGGCCTCGAGCAGGCGAACCGGTGCGAGTTCGAGCGCCGCCAGGCGGGCGATCTCGCCGAGCAGGGCCGTGCGGCACTGGCCAACTTCAAGGGACGCATGGTCGAGGAGAAGCCGAAGTTGGCGACCCGGGTCGCCTCGCAGAAGGTGCTCGAGGCCTTGACGCCGGTGCTGCCCGAGCTGATCGGCGGCTCGGCCGACCTGACCGGCTCGAACGGCACCAAGGCCGCCAACCAGGCGGTGGTGACGCGCGACGACTTCAGCGGCAGCTACATCTACTACGGCGTGCGCGAGCACGGCATGGCGGCGGCGATGAACGGCCTGGCGCTGCACCGCGGCGTGATCCCCTACGGCGGCAGCTTCCTGGTCTTCACCGACTACTGCCGCCCGGCGATCCGGCTGGCCGCGCTGATGAGCCAGCGGGTCGTCTTCGTCATGACGCACGACTCCATCGGGCTGGGCGAGGACGGGCCGACGCACCAGCCGATCGAGCACCTGGCCAGCTTGCGCGCCATCCCCAACCTGCTGGTGTTCCGCCCGGCCGACGTGATCGAGACGGCGGAGTGCTGGGAGCTGGCGCTGGCCGAGAGCAAGCGGCCTTCGATCCTGGCGCTGACCCGGCAAAACGTGCCCTGCGTGCGCGCCGAGGCGGGCGAGAACTTTTCCGCCTATGGGGCGTATATACTGGCGCCGGCCAGCGGCGACCGCCAGGTGACGCTGATCGCCTCGGGCTCGGAGGTCAGCATCGCGCTCGACGCCCAGGGACGCCTGGAGGCCGACGGCATCGCCACCGCGGTGGTCGCCATACCCTGCTGGGAGCTGTTCGAGCAGCAGCCGCCGCACTATCGCGACGAGGTGCTGGGCCCGGGCGCGCTGCGCATCGCCATCGAGGCGGCCGCCCCCTTCGGCTGGGAGCGCTGGACCGGCGCCGACGGCACCTGCATCGGGATGGCCGGCTTCGGCGCCTCGGCCCCGGCCGAGCAGCTCTACAAGCACTTCGGCATTACCGCCGAATCCGTGATCGAGGCGGTGAAGGCCCGGCTCTAACTCTCTTTGACCGCGGCCCGGCGGAGCACGCTCGCGCCAGCCGCGATGACGCAAGACTGACAACGCGACCAACAAATCGTGACGGACAATTCATAGGGAGTTCAGGCAATGACGGCAGCCTCGCTCGCAGAGACGGCACAAGCCATTGTCGCCGAGGGCAAGGGTATTCTGGCGGCGGACGAAAGCTCGCCCACCATCAAGAAGCGCTTCGACAGCATCTCCATCGAATCGACGGAGGAGAACCGGCGCGACTATCGCACCATGCTGTTCACCACGCCGGGTGCGGCCGATTACATCAGCGGCGTCATCCTGTTCGACGAGACGATTCGCCAGAAGACGGCCGACGGCCGGCCACTTGTCGAGATCCTGCAGGAGGCCGGCATCATCCCCGGCATCAAGGTCGACAAGGGCGCCAAGCCGCTGGCCGGCCATCCGGACGAGACCGTGACCGAGGGCCTCGACGGCCTGCGCGACCGGCTCAAGGAGTACGCCGAGTTGGGCGCACGCTTCACCAAGTGGCGCGCGGTCTATCGCATCGGCGAGGACATCCCCAGCCCGGCCTGCATCTCGGCCAACGCCCACGCGCTGGCGCGCTACGCCGCGCTGTCGCAGGAGGCCGGCCTGGTGCCGATCGTCGAGCCCGAGGTGCTGATGGACGGCGACCACGACATCGACACCTGCGAGCTTGTCAGCGAGGACGCCTGGCGCGCGGTTTTCGCCGAGCTCGCCGTGCAGGAGGTCGAGTTCGAGGGCATGCTGCTGAAGCCCAACATGGTGCTGTCGGGCAAGGACTGCCCCGAGCAGGTCGGCGTGCCGGAGGTGGCCGAGCGTACGGTGGCCAGCCTGAAGCGCTGCGTGCCGGCGGCGGTGCCGGGCATCGTCTTCCTGTCCGGCGGGCAGTCGGACGAGGTCGCGACCCTGCACCTCAACGCCATGAACAAGCTGGACGAGACGCTGCCCTGGAAGCTCAGCTTCTCCTACGGCCGCGCGCTGCAGGCGGCGCCGCTCAAGGCCTGGAGCGGCAAGGCCTCGAAGGTGGCCGAAGGGCAGCAGGCCTTCCTCGAGCGCGCCAAGGCCAACGGCATGGCGGCCACCGGCACCTACGCGTGACGGGGACGGCGGCCAGCCGACATAGTTGTGTTGCCTTTGGTGATAGCGCCTAACGGCGAAAGGTGGACTTGCTTGGAGGATTGGCCCTTTCGGCGCTTCGCGCCAGCCCCCCTCCGGCGCTGCGCGCCGCCTCCCCCTCAAGGGGGGAGGCAAAGACTGACGGCTGCCCCTTACTTCCCCTCCCCCCTTGAGGGGGAGGGCTGGGAGGGGGGCGTCCGCGCAGCGGACGACAAAACAAGCCGTCTTGCTTAACCGGACAGCCGTGACTCAAGGCCCGGCTATGACAAAGTGGGACAAAGATAAGGAGGACAGCATGGCGGTGAAGGTCGGGATCAACGGCTTCGGGCGCATCGGGCGGCTGGTGCTGCGCGCCGCTTTGGAGTCCAAGCGCAAGGACATCGAGTTCGTGGCGATCAACGACCTCGGCTCGGCCGAGGCCAACGCCCATCTCCTGGCCTTCGATTCGGTGCATGGCCGTTTCCCCGGCAAGGTCGAGGCGCAGAAGGATGCGATCAAGGTCGACGGCACGAAGATCAAAGTGCTGTCGGAGCGCGATCCGGCCAAGCTGCCCTGGGGCAAGCTGGGCGTCGACATCGTGCTGGAGTGCACCGGCCTCTTCACCAGCAAGGCGAGCGCCGCCAAGCACCTGGAAGGCGGCGCCAGGAAGGTGCTGGTCTCGGCGCCCTGCAGCGATGCCGACCTGACCGTGGTGTTCGGCGTCAACGACGACAAGCTGCGCAAGAGCCACACGGTGGTGTCCAATGCCTCCTGCACCACCAACTGCCTGGCGCCGGTCGCCCAGGTGCTGCACGACGCGGTCGGCATCAAGCACGGCTTCATGACCACGATCCACGCCTTCACCGGCGACCAGCGCACGGTCGATACGCTGCACAAGGACCTGCATCGGGCGCGCGCCGCCTCGGTCTCGATGATCCCGACCACGACCGGCGCCGCGCGCGCCGTCGGGCTCGTGCTGCCGGAGCTGAAGGGCAAGCTGGACGGCACCGCGATCCGCGTGCCGACGCCCAACGTCAGCCTGATCGACCTGACCGTCGAGGCCAACCGCAAGACCACGGTCGAGGAGGTCAACGAGGCCATGCTGCGGGCCTCCAAGGGCAACCGCCTGAAGGGCATCCTGGCGGTCAACGACAAGCCCCTGGTCTCGATCGACTTCAACCACAGCGCGGCCAGCTCGACCTTCGACCTCTCCGAGACCCAGGTGATCGACGACAGGTTCGTGCGCGTCATGTCCTGGTACGACAACGAGTGGGGCTTCTCGAACCGCATGAGCGACACCGCCGTCGCCATGGGCAAGCTGCTGTAGTCACCGGTTCCTGATCAGGACTAGCCCCGGATTCGCCCATCGCTGACGCGATGGGCCCCGTTGTTTCACCCTCACCCTCCCAACACTTCGTGTTGGGCCCCTCCCTCTCCCCTCGAGGGAGAGGGAATCTGCAGCGCGCCGGTTTGTTCCCCTCTCCCTTGGAGGGGAGAGGGAGGGGCCCGCGCGCGCCAGCGCGCGGGAGGGGGAGGGGGAAACAAAGAGCCGCGCGTCAGCGCGCGAAAGGATGAGAGCGCTTGCTGCGGAGCGATCCTGACGCGGCGCTTGCCTCGCCCGGCAGCAGGGGCGGGACCGCTACGGCCCTGTGCCCGTTCCAGGCTCCCGCCGGCTTGATTGGCGAGCGGGCGGCAAATCGGCATAATCCGCGCCATGCCCGGCAAGGCGGTCATCGTGCACAGCCTGGAACAGGCCGAAGCGGCCGTCGCGGCGGCGGCCGAGAGCGGCACGCCCTTGACCCTGCTGTCGGCCGAGGGGGCCGCGGGCTATGCCGGCGCGCTGTGGTTCCGCGAGCTGGCGGCGCTGGCCCACGCCCGCCATCCCGAGGTCGAGGTCACGGCGATCCTCGACTGCGCCGACAAGCCGGGCGACGTGCTGGCCGGCCTGCGTCTCGGCCTGAAGCAGCTGCGCTTCAGCGGCCGGCCCGCCGTCGCCAGGGCCCTGGCGCCGATCGCCGAGGCACAGGGCGCTCGCCTGTTGACCAAGCGGCTCGACGCGCTCGACCTGCTCGATCAGGCGGACCCGGCGGCCGCCTGCCGGGCCTGGCTGAGAGAGCCCCGCTAGAGCCTGCCAGCAAACCCGCAGGCGATTGCCTCGCCGCGGGCAAGCTGATAGCTTCCGCGCCGCTTTCCCCGGCCCGAATGACGGGCCCCAGCGACATACCCGAGCGACATCCGGACAATCCGCCATGAAGATCAACGGCAACGCCATCCGTCCCGGCAACATCATCGAGCACAAGAACCGCCTGTGGCGCGCGGTCAGGATCCAGCACACCCAGCCCGGCAAGGGCGGCGCCTACCTGCAGGTCGAGCTGCGCGACATCCGCGACGGCACCAAGCTGAACGAGCGCTTCCGGGCGAGCGAGGACGTCGAGCGGGTGAGGCTGGACCAGAAGGACTACCAGTATCTCTTCGCCGACGGCGACATGCTGACCTTCATGGACACGGAGACCTACGAGCAGATCACGCTCAACAAGGACCTGGTGGGCGAGCCGGCCGCCTTCCTGCAGGACGGCATGATGGTCACGGTGGAGAGCTACGAGGGCGATCCGATCTCGGTCGAGCTGCCGGAGACCGTGGTCATGGAGATCGTCGAGGCCGATCCGGTGGTCAAGGGCCAGACCGCCGCCTCGTCCTACAAGCCGGCCATGCTGGAAAACGGCGTGCGCACCATGGTGCCGCCGCACATCGAGAGCGGCACGCGGATCGTGGTCAACACCGCCGACGCCAGCTACGTGGAACGCGCCAAGGAGTGACCCGGCACGCCCGAAATCCAGGCGCCGGCACGCCCGGCGACGCCCTGCCGGGCCGGAGCGCCCCATGACCAAGCGCTCGCCGGTCATCAACGTCATGGTGCGGGCCGCCGACCGCGCGGCCCGCGGCCTGAAGCGCGACTTCGGCGAGGTCTCGGCGCTGCAGGTCTCGCGCAAGGGCCCGGCCGACTTCGTCTCGGTGGCCGACCTCAAGGCCGAGCGCGTGCTGCGCGAGGAGCTGCACAAGGCACGCCCCGATTACGGCTTCCTGATGGAGGAATCGGGCGCCGGCGGCAACCAGGCGGGGCCGCGGCGCTGGATCGTCGACCCGCTCGACGGCACCACCAACTTCCTGCACGGCCTGCCGCACTTCGCCATC
This sequence comes from Kiloniellales bacterium, assembly GCA_050330055.1. Lineage (GTDB taxonomy): Bacteria > Pseudomonadota > Alphaproteobacteria > Kiloniellales > JAKSDN01 > JBHJOF01. Next base: position 1,228 of record JBHJOF010000110.1, on the reverse strand, counting down.
TCGATCGCCCTCGAGGAGAACGGCGAGATCATCGCCGGCGTGGTCTACGACCCGGTCAAGGAGGAGCTGTTCTTCGCCGAGAAGGGGGCCGGCGCCTATCTGAACGACCGCCGCATCCGGGTCTCCGGCCGAACCAGGCTGGCCGACGCGATCTTCGGCACCGGCATTCCCTTCAAAGGCAAGGGCGGCGAGCAGCAATTCGTCACCGAGCTCGACCTCTTCATGCGCCACACCGCCGGCGTGCGTCGCTGGGGCGTGGCCTCGCTCGACCTCGCCTATGTGGCAGCCGGGCGATTCGACGGCTTCTGGGAGCGTGGGCTCGAACCCTGGGACATCGCCGCCGGCCTGTTGCTGGTGCGTGAGGCCGGCGGCAACGTCAGCGCGATCGACGGCAGCAGCCTGGCGCTCGACGGTCGCTCGATCCTGGCGGCGACCGACGCATTGCACCGCCCCTTGCTCGATCTCCTCGCCAATTCTGGCAAGGCCGATGGCTAAGCCGTGGATATGGCCAAGTGATCCTGCCGCCAAAGCGGTTGTCGATGGAGCTTGCACGGCTTACTCTATGGCGCGAATTGAACTCTGGGCAAAGTGTGCGGGGGGATGATGACCGGTAACAGAGGCCGCATCCCGGGAAGCGCGTCGGCGAGTCGCCACCCCGCGTGGCGCCGCCGGGCGAGGTGTGGTGCGCGCACCATCTTCGGAATGACCGCAGCCGCCTTGCTGTCCGGACTTGGTGTGTCCGGTCTCGGCGCGGGCAGCGCCGCGGCGCAGCAGCCGGTCGTGATCGGCGGCAGCGGCCAACCGGACGTCTTCGTCAACATGCAGGTGCTGAACAGCCTCGGTCCCGGGCCGGCCTATGCTTCGCCCTACGGCTATGCCGCGCCGGCGACGACCTACGGCTATGCCGCACCCTACGGCTATGGCGCGCCGGCCACGACCTACGACGGCTTGAACCCGCAGTACGTGACCCGGCCCGGTACCCTGCTCTACCCGCCGCCGAGCCCGCCGCAAAGCCACGTTACGCTGCAGCTCCCGGGCATGGCCACGCAGCCGACGGCCCGCTTCGGGCAGCCGAGCGTGGCGCTGACGCCGCCATCGACAGATGAGCCGGCCCCCACCCCCAGCGAGCCGGTGACGCCACCAGCCCCCAGCCGGGCGGCCCCTAGTCCCCCGGCCCCGGCCCCGGCGCCGCAGGTCGCCGAGCGCGCACCGGAGCCGGCCCCCGAAC
>JBHJOF010000109.1:0-8175 GCA_050330055.1 Kiloniellales bacterium | reverse complement strand
GTGTCGGTGGTCGCCGTGCCGCGCGACGAGGTGCCCTTCACCACCATGCGATTGCCTTTGATCATGGCCTGAACCAGCTTCTGGTCCTCGTCCTTGTTGGCGGTCCAGGCGCCGTCGTCGCTGGTGAAGAGCTGGAAAGCCTGCCCACCGATGGTCACCTCGACCGTGCTGTTCTCCCTGAAGGAATAGCCGGCGATGAAGCTGACCTCATCGCGCCGGTTCTCCGCCGGCCGGTGCGTCACCAGGGCGTATATGTCGCCCCGCCTGGTGTAGCTGCCCTCCGCCTTGGCCGGCTGGCTGGCCATGTAGCAGGCCCTGTTGCCGTTCTCGGTAAAGCGGAATGCGCTCCAGTCGTCGAAGTCTCCAAGGCGTTCGATGCCCTGGGCCCAAGCGGCCGCCCCGCCTGCCGAAACGCTCAGCAGGGCGACGAATGCAACTAGCGTCGTCGTCGTGAAGATTTTCATGCTGGCCATTATATTCGGACGGAACACCTTCGCTACCCTTTCCGTTGCAGTGATCGGGATCGGCCCCCCGGAAGCCTCGCGGCCTTGGCCTTGCTCCCGCGGGGCGTTTCGAGGGCGGCCTTCGCCTGGCCCGTGGCCCCCTTGCGGCGCACCACCTGCGCGCCCTGGACGTGAACCGGCAGTGGCTCCGGTATGTCGCGCGAGCCCACCGGCCGGCGCGCGAAGCGGCCACGTGTCAGCAGGCGGTCGTACATGACGATGGCGCCGGCGATGCCGACGTTGACGCAGAAGCTGGTCGGCACCTTGACCACATGGTCGCAGCGCGCCAGCAGGGCCGGCGACAGGCTGCCGCGCTCCGGCCCCAGCACATAGGCGGCGCAGCTCGGGTGGTGGAAGCTGGGCAGCTCGACCGCCTCCTCGGTCAGCTCGACGCCGACCAGCTGGCAGCCTCGCGGCAGGGCCAGCGCCTCGACCGAGGCGTAGGTATAGAGCGGCAGGTGCTTGGCCGCGTCGGAGGTGTCGGCGAGCCGCACCTCGCGCACGCTGAAGTCCGGCTCGATGGTGAAGAAGAAGCTGGCACCGAAGGCATGGGCGCTGCGCAGCAGGTTGCCCAGATTCATGGGCTTGCTGATCTTCTCGACTCCGATCGCGAAGTAACCGCGCATGGCGCGGGACCTTGCACCGGCAGGGCGCGCGAGGCAAGTTGCTTGCTGGATTGTTCGCTTGCGAGCCGCCCCCTGGCTGCCTTCCCGGGCCGCCTTCTCCGGGGCCGCCGCAGCCCCTGCGAAGTGCTTCGAGTCATGGAGCCAGTCGAACGCCCTTCGGACCGCCCGGCCGCGGTCCAACCGGAGTCTCTCGAGAGCCATGCGGGCGCCAATCCGCTGGTGGTCGAGGTCACGCGCGGTAACATGATCGAGAGCCGCCACCGCGCCGCCTTCGCCGTGGTCGACGCGGCCGGCGGCGTCGCACTCAGCGCCGGCGACCTGGAGCAGCCGGTCTATCCCCGCTCGGCGATCAAGCCGCTGCAGGCGCTGCCCCTGATCGAGACTGGCGCGGCCGCGGCCTACGGGCTGGGCGACGCCGAGATCGCCCTGGCCTGCGCCAGCCACGGCGGCGAGCCGCGCCACGTCGAGACCGTCATGGCCTGGCTGGCGCGCATCGGCTGCTCGCCCGACGACCTGGAGTGCGGCGTCCACCTGCCGACGCACGAGCCCTCGATGATGGCCCTGCTGCGCAGCGGCGGCGAGGCGGGTGCAGTGCACAACAACTGCTCGGGCAAGCACAGCGGCTTCCTCACCGTGGCGCGCCACCTGGGCAAGCCGACCAAGGGCTACATCGGCTATGGCCATCCGGTGCAGCAGCACATCCTGGGCGTGCTGGAGAGCATGACCGGCCTCGATCTCTCTCGCGCACCGCGCGGCATCGACGGCTGCGGCATCCCGACGATCGGCATTCCGCTCGGCAACCTGGCGCTGGCCATGGCCCGGCTCGGCGACCCGCGCGATCAGCCCGAGTCGCGCCAGGCGGCCTGCGCGCGCATTCGCCACGCCGTGGCGGCAGAGCCCTTCATGGTCGCCGGCAGCGGCCGCTTTTGCACCCAGGTGATGACCGTGACCGGCGCCGCGGCGCTGATCAAGACCGGGGCCGAGGGCGTCTACTGCGGCAGCCTGCCGGGCCTGGGCCTGGGCATCGCCCTCAAGGTAGACGACGGTGCCGGCCGCGCCGGCAACGTCCTGATGGGCCGCCTGCTGCGCCATTTCGGCGTATTCGACGAGGCCCCAGGGCGTCCGGGGTCGCAGGTGCTGGAGGAGGTGCTGGAGCCGCCGGTGCTGAACCGGGCCGGCCTGACCGTGGGCCAGATACGCAGCACGACGCCCGGTCCTTTCTAGGGGGCCCTTCTAGGGCCACGCAAAAGCGGCGGCAAGGGAGAGGGGATGCGCGCGGTACTCTGCCATGACTGGAACGGCTCCGGCGGACTGACCGTGGAAGAGCTGCCGGCACCGCGGCCCGGCCCCGGCCAGCTCGCGATCGAGGTGGCCGCCGCCGGCGTCAACTTCGCCGATACCCTGATCGTCGCCGGCAAATACCAGGTCAAGCCGCCGCTGCCGTTCAGCCCGGGGCTCGAGGTGGCAGGCCGGGTGAGCGCCGTCGGGCCCGGCGTTACCCGGGTCAAGCCGGGCGACCGGGTGCTGGGCCTGCTCGACTGGGGCGGCTTCGCCGAGACTGCCGTCGCCGGCGAGAGCGACGTCTTCGTCATCCCCGAGACGATGGACTTCGTCACCGCCGCCGGATTCCCCATCACCTACGGCACGGCGCAGGGCGCGCTGGTCTGGCGCGCCGGCCTCCGCCCCGACGAGGTGCTGCTGGTGCATGGCGCGGCCGGCGGCGTCGGCCTGGCCGCGGTCGAGGTCGGCAAGGCCATGGGCGCCCGCGTGATCGCCACGGCCGGCGGGCCGGACAAGCTGGCGGTTGCCAAGGCGCATGGTGCCGATCACCTGATCGACACCAAGTGCGAGGACGTCCGCAGCGCCGTGAAGGACCTGACCGGCGGGCGCGGTGCCGACGTGGTCTTCGATCCTGTCGGCGGCGACGTCTTCGAGGCATCGCTGCGCGCCATCGCCTGGGACGGCCGGCTGCTGATCATTGGCTTCGCCGGCGGCCGGGTCCCGCAGATTCCGGCCAACATCCTGCTGGTCAAGAACATTGCGGCGATCGGCCTCTACTGGGGCTCCTACCGCCAGCAGCAGCCGGCCCGCCTGCAGCAGGCCTTTGCCGAGCTGTTCGGCTGGTACGAGGCCGGCAAGCTGAAGCCGCACGTGTCGCACCGTCTGCCGCTCGAGCAGGCGGCGGACGCGCTCGCCCTGCTGGGCGAGCGGCGCTCGACCGGCAAGGTGGTGCTGACCACGAACCGCGCTTGAGCGCGCGGCGCAACGAGGTGCTGGCCGGCATGAACGACAGAAGCGCGAGCGAGCAGGGCCGGGACGATCAGGTCCAGCAGCAGTACGAGGCCTATCCCTACCCGGCGCGCAACCCGGCCGACGAGGCCAAGCGCCTGATCACCGGCTCGCCGAGCAACCTGGCCGAGATCAACCACTACCTCTTCGGCGGCAGGCGCGACTTCACGCGGCCGTTCCGCGCCCTGGTCGCCGGCGGCGGCACTGGCGATGCCACGGTCATGCTGGCGCAGCAGCTCGCCGACTGCGGTGACGCCAGCGTTACAGGGGGCGAAGTGACGTACTTCGACCTGTCGCAGGCCGCGCGCCGGATCGCCGAGGCGCGGATCGAAGCGCGCGGCCTGAAGAATGTCAGCTTTGTCACCGGCAGCATCGAGGCGCTCCCCGAGCTCGGCCTCGGCCCCTTCGACTACATCGACTGCTGCGGCGTGCTGCACCACCTGGCCGATCCGGCGGCGGGCCTCGCCGCGCTCAAGGCGGTGCTGGCCGGAGACGGCGGCATCGGGCTCATGGTCTATGGCGAGTACGGCCGCACCGGGCTCTATCCGCTGCAGGCCGTGCTGCGCAGCCTGACCGGCGATCTGCCGCTCGACCAGCGCGTCGTGCTGGCGCGCAAGCTGATCGCCGGCCTGCCGGCGACCAACTGGTTCCGGCGCAACAGCCTGATGACCGATCATCAGCGTAGCGACGCCGAGCTGGTCGACCTCTGCCTGCACGCGCGCGACCGGGCCTACACGGTGCCGCAGCTCGTCGCGCTGGTGCGTGAGGCCGGCCTGGCCATCACCGCCATGATCGAGCCGCTGCGCTACGAGCCTTCGGTCTATCTGCGCGACCCGCTGCTGCTGCAGCGGCTGCGCGACAAGGACCCGATCGCGCGCGCCGCGATCGCCGAGATCATCGCCGGCAACATGCGCAAGCACGTCGCCTACCTGGCGCGGCCGCCCGAGCCGAACGCCGTGCTGGCGACGATGCGCGTCGCCCGGCCCGACGGCCCGGACGTGGTGCCGCTCTTGCGCGAGCTGGACGGCGACAAGCTGGCCGAGGCGCTGCGCCGTGACGGCCGTCTGAAGGCGGAGCTCGATGGCCTGTCGCTGACCCTGACCTTGCCGCCCTTGGCGCCGGCGATCCTATCGCGCGTCGACGGCGAGACCACGCTGGCGGCGATCCACGAGGCGCTGCGCATGGTCGAGCCGACGCTCGGCTGGCCGGGCTTCAAGACCCAGTTCGATCAGGTCTACGGTCCGCTCAACGGGCTCAACCGTATGCTGCTGCGCTGTCCCGGCCGCGTCGAGATCGGCAAGGACTGAAGCGAACGGGAAATAAGGGGACAGTATACTTAATTCGATTTCGATGCGGCGGCCGTTGGCGTGCCTCACTGCGCCTACTGGCTGGGATGAATTAAGTATACTGTCCCCTTATTTCTATTTCGGCTATGGGCTTCAGGTCAGCGCCCGGCGCAGCCGCTCGCCGAGGCCGCGCAGGCGCGCGGCCGGCTCGTTGCTGAAGACGAAGCGCACGAACTGCGGCCCGTTGACCTCGCCCCAGCCGGCCATGGGCGTGGCGGCCACCGCGCCGCGCTCCAGCAGCAGGGCCGAGGCGTCGGCCGCCCCATGGCCCAGGGCGCCGGCGTCGAGCAGCATCGACCAGCTCCCGGCCGCCGGGATCAGCGGCAGGCCGGCCAGTTCCTCGACGATCACGTCACGGCGCCGCTGCCACTCGGCGACGGCGTCGGTGACGTCCTGCTCCGGCGTCTCCAGGGCGGCGCGCGCCGCCTCCTGGGCGATGCCGACCGGCACCACCACGTCCGAGATGCTGGCGAGCGCGATGTCGCGCATGATCGCCTCCGGCCCGACCACCCAGCCGACCCGCCAGCCGATCATGCGGAACTCCTTCGAGGCGCTGCCGACCGTGATGGTCCGTTCGGCCATGCCCGGCAGGCCGGCCGGATGGATGTGCGGCCGGCCGTCGTAGAGGATGCGCTCCATGGCGGCGTTGTAGAGCAGCCAGGCGTCGTGCTCCTGGCAGAGCGCGGCGATCGCCTGCCATTCCTGGTGGTTCAGCACGGCGCCCGAGGGCATCGAGGGGCTCATGATGAAGGCGGCGCGGGTGCGCCCCCCGGTGCGTGGCGTGAAAGCCTTGCACAGGGCGTCGAGGTCAAGTCGCAATTGGGCGCCGTCGCGCACGAAGGGCGCCAGGTGCGGCCGGCCGCCGGCCAGGCGCACGCGATTCAGCATGCCGACGTAGGTCGGGTCGGTCAGCACCACCTCGTCGCCCGGCTCGAGCAGAGCAAGCAAGGCGATCAGGCAGCCGCTCAGCCCGCCGGCGGTGATGATGCACTGACGCTCGGAATCGTAGGCGACGCCGGACAGCCGGCCGACGTGAGCGGCCACGGCGCGGCGCAGGGCGTGCTGGCCGAGGAAGGGCAGGTAGCTGTTGGCCTCGTCGCGCCCGGCGGCCTCCCGGGTCGCCGCGATCGCGGCCGGCGGCGGGCGCAGGTCGGTGTCCAGGTTCTCCAGGCGCAGCAGCGCCGGATTGGCGGCGGCGGCAGCATCGGCGGCCGCGCCCATGCGGTCGACCCCGATCCCCGGCATCTCGGCCAGGCGCGAGACGGTCATTTTCCTGTTCTCCCAGCAGCTTATTTAGTTTATATATAATATATGAACGAGTCTCCGTGGCTCTTGTCAAGACCCTCCGGACCGCGTCCCCAGGCCCGCCCCCAAGGCCGTCTGGGCAGACCAGGGGGCGCGGTCGAGACCGTCGCCGACGCCCTGCGCACGGCGATCTTGAGCGGCCGGCTGGCGGCCGGCACCCAGCTGCGCCAGGACCACATCGCCGCCGAGCAGGGCGTCAGCCACATCCCGGTGCGCGAGGCGCTGCGCCGCCTCGAGGCCGAGGGCCTGGTCACCCACTATCCGCGGCGCGGCACCTTCGTGGCGCGCTTGAGCGCCGCCGAGGCGCGCGACGTCACCGACATGCGCGTCGCCCTCGAGGGGCTGGCGGTGCAGCTCTCGGTGCAGACGGCGGGCGAGGCCGACCTGGCCGCGGCCGAGGCGATCCTCGAGCAGGCCGACCGGGCGACGGCGCTCGACGACTGGTCGCGGCTCAACTGGGACTTCCACCGCGCGCTCTACGCGCCCTGCGGCCGGCCGCGTCTTCTGCGGACCATCGAGGGCCTGTGGCAGAGCGTCGACCGCTATCTGCGCGTAGTCTGGCAGACCGCCGACTACCAGGACCGCTCGCAGCGCGAGCACTGGGACATCCTGGCCGCTTACCGCCGCGGCGACGAGTCCTGGGCGGCAGAGCTGGTCACCGCCCACGTCAGCGACGCCGGCGAGGTGCTGCAGCGCTTCATGGACGAGGCGGAGGGGCGGGTGGAGGGCGCGAGCGAAGAGACAGGCCGCTAACGACCCAGCAGTGGGCCAGACACGACGGACGCTATTCGGGCATCGTCTCGCCGGACCCGCCCGCCTGGGCGGGAAAGTCCTTCAACTTGGGAAGCCCATCCTTCATCGGCAGCACCGTTTCGGCGTAGTTCAGGTGAACGGCTGGCCTGAAGGCCAAGGTCGGGATGGTTGCGGCATGGACATCGGTAAGGCCGAGGCTCGGGTGATCGACCATGACGTGGCCGCCGCATTTCGTGCAGAAGCGCCGGTCACTGAATTCGGTCTTGTTGAACCGGCCGAGGAGCTCCGCTCCCTTCGCGACCCCTACGTTCTCCGCCTTCCACAAGGTGAAGGCGCTCACCGGCGCCCCCGAATAGGATCGGCACGAGCTGCAATGGCAGTAGCCCATCTCCTCGGGCACGCCTGTTGCCTCGATCGCCACTGCCCCACAGAAACAGGTTCCCCTATGCGTTTTGGCCATGGCGTCTCCCTTCTGGAGTGGTGGAACTGGCTCCAAACCTCGGCACCGGAAACGCGACCCGTCCAATGCATTTACGTCAGCCTGCTATACTAACAACCGCTCACCGACGCTGCGAGCCCTGGCCGAAGCTGTTACACAGGCGGCGCAGCACCGCGGACTAGAGACCAGGCCAGACCATGCGCCATCCCAGCAACCCCACCTCAGCGCCGCTCATCGCGGCGGCCTGGATGGTGGGTGCGCTGTTCTCCTTCACGGCCATGGCGGTGGCGGGCCGTGAGATCTCGTTCGAGCTGGATACCTTCCAGCTCATGTTCTACCGCAGCCTGATCGGCCTGATCGTCATCGTTGCCGTGGCGGCGCTCTCGCCGGGCGGACTGGCGCAGTTCCGCACCCGGCGCCTAGGCCTGCACCTTGGCCGCAACGTCGTCCACTTCGTCGGCCAGTTCGGCTGGTTCTACGGCATCGCGCTGATCCCGCTCGCCCAGGTCTTCGCCATCGAGTTCACCATCCCGCTCTGGGTCGCGCTGCTGGCGCCCTTCGTGCTGCACGAGCGCCTGAGCGCGGTGCGCTGGGCCGCGGTGCTGGTGGGCTTTGCCGGCATCCTGATCATCGTGCGGCCGGGTGCCGCGCCCGTCAGCGGCGGGCACCTAGCCGTCGTGATCGCTGCCTTGGCCTTCGCCTGCACCATCATGGTGACCAAGCGCCTCGCGTCGACCGAAAGCTCGCTCACCATTCTCTTCTACATGGCGCTGGTGCAGGCGCCGATGGGCCTGATCCCCTCGCTCGGCCACCTGCAGATGCCGACGGCGATCACCTGGGGCTGGCTGGTCGTGGTCACGCTCTGCGGGCTCTCGGCCCACTTCTGCATGGCGCAGGCGCTGCGCCTGGCCGAT
>JBHJOF010000108.1:0-7314 GCA_050330055.1 Kiloniellales bacterium | reverse complement strand
CGGCGCGCGGCGCCAGAGCGCAAGCGCCAGCGCGGCGGCGGCCAGCGCCGCCAGCGCGATCACCAGCTGCCAAGGCATGAGCGGCGCCCAGGCGATGCTGAAGGGCCCACTCATTGCCCGAGCCGCTCCAGGATGAAGGGAACGTGCACCTGGTCTGCCTTGTAGTTGCCGGTGAGCGCGTACATCACGATGTTGACGCCGACCCGGTAGGCCAGCTCCCGCTGGCGCTCGCCGCCGGGCACCACGGCGAACAGCGGCCGGCCGTACTCGTTCAGCGCCCAGGCGCCGGCCCAGTCGTTCGAGCCGATGATCACCGAAGCGACGCCGTCATTGACCCGCCCCTCGGTGGCGCCGACCCAGAGCGCGCCGCCGGAGAAGCGACCGGGAAACTCCTGCATCAGGTAGAACGACTTGGTCAGCACGTGATCGGGCGGCACCGGCTCCAGCGGCGGCATGTCGAGGCCTTCGGTCAGGCGGCGCAATGCCTCGCTGTTCTGGCTGCTGCGGCCGAGCAGCTGCACGCCGCTGCCCGCCTCGCGCAGATCGAACAGGATGGTACCGCCGTTCTCCAGGAAGCTGTTGACCTTGCGCCGCGCCGCGTCGTCGAGCGAGCGCTGTTCCGGCGTGACCGGCCAGTAGAGCAGCGGGAAGAAGGCGATCTCGTCGCGCAGCAGATTGACTTCCATCGGTGCGCCGGGCTCGACCGAGGTGCGCCGCTCGAGAATGCGGGTCAGGCCGAACAGGCCGGCGCGGCTCACGTTGTCGACCGCCGGCACGCCGGTGCGCACATAGGCCAGGCGCGTCTCCGCGGTCGCCTCCGCGGCGAAGCGGTCGGCCGCCAGGCCGGAACTGCCCTCGCCGCTCTGCGCCAGGCCGTTGCCGGGTGTCAGCAGGATCGCCAGCAGGGCTGCGGCCGTGGTGGTGCGGCTCACTGCGGCGCCGCGCTTCGCGCCGCTGAACGGCGTGCCGCCGAGCAGGCCGCGCAGATAGAGCGAGATGACGAGATCGCTCAGTGCCAGGATCAGCGCCGCGGCGAGCAGCCAGGGCTTCAGGTCGGTCTCGCCGCTGCGCGCATAGGTGCCGAGCGTCACGCCCGGCGGCAGGTTGCGCAGGACGTTGAGCGTGGTGTCCGAGCGCGCCAGGTTGTGCGCCCGGCGCAGGCTGTCGCTGCCGTAGTAGCCGGGCGGGTGCTGCGGGCCGATCGCGCCGCCGTCGAGCGTGTCCTGGTCGACCGCCAGCACGGTGGGCGCTGGCGCAACGAGCCGGCCGAAGCCGTCGAGCACCTCGATCGGCGGCAGCTCGCGCGTCTCGGCGCTGTCGCCGGCGACGCCTTGGCTGACCGCGACCATGCGCCGCAGCATATCGACGAAGAGTCCGGACAGCGCCAGGTTGGACCAGTCGGTGTTGGCCGTGGTGTGGACCAGCACGACCCAGCCCTCGCCGCGCCGCTCCGCCGTCACCAGCGGCGTGCCGTCGCTGAGCCTCGCCCAAGTCTTGTCGCCCAGGTCGAGCGACGGCTCGGCCAGCACCTGGCTGTTGATCAGCACGTCGCGCGGTACTGCCAGGCCGGCGAAGGGGCTGTCGGGATCGAAGGCGGCAAGGCGCGCCGGGCTGTCCCAGGTCAGCACGCCGCCCAGTGTGCGGCCGCCGCCGCGCAGCCGCATCGGCAGCAGCTCGTCGCCGCCGTCCTCGGCCAGGCGCGGCCCGGCGAAGCGCAGCAGCATGCCGCCGGCCTCGATCCACTGGCGCAGCTCGCTCAGCTCCGGCTCGGGCAGGCTGCCGACGTCGGCCAGCGCGATCACCGCAAGCTTGCGCTTCAAGAGATCGCCGATGGGGCCGCGGCGCAGCTCGGTGAAGGGGCCAAGCGCGCGCTCCAGGTAATAGAGCTCGCTCAGCAGAGGCTGCGCCTCGTTCAGCGGACCGCCGGCGACCAGGCCGACCGGCCGGCGGCGCCAGCGCTCGTCGAGCAGCTGCACGGCGCCGGCCTGGGTCTCGCCCTCGACCGCCAGGCGGGCGATGCGATTGCGCAGCTCGACGGGAAGCTCCAGGCGTGCTTCGGCCGTGGTCTCGCCAGGGGCGAAGGTGACCGGCAGTCCGCCGACCAAGCGACCGTCCTCGGCCACGGCCAGCACATTGGCGGTCTCCTCGCCGCTGGCCACGACGCGGCGCAGGCTCACCACCAGGGCCAGGTCCTCGCTGTGCGGCGGCAGCAGCAGGCGCGCCAGCCGGCCGTCCTCGTCGCGCAGCACGTTGAGCCGGCCGAAGGACTGCAGCCGCTCCGCCAGGTCGCGGGCGCCGGCATCCTCGAAGCCGTTCGAGAGCCAGATCGCGTGCGCCGAGCCCTCCAGCCTGACGTCCCGCAGCGCGGCCAAGGCCGCTCGCCGGTCGGCCGCCCAGGGTTTGGGCTGCAGCGACTGCGCCCGCTGCCGCGCCTCGTGCGCCGGCAGCAGGCCGCTGGCGACAATGGGCTCGCTGGTAGCCGGCGGCGTGGTGGTCAGCAGCATGACCGGACGGCTCTGCCGCTCGGCCTGGGCCAGCAGGTCGTCCATCACCTCGAGCCGCCGCTCCCACTGGCGCGCCGCGGCCCAGTCGTCGTCGACCACCAGCAGCAGCGGCCCGCTGCCGCTCAGGCGCGCCGCCGGATTGAGCAGCGGCTGAGCCAGCGCAAGGATGATGCAGGCCGCGATGAGCAGGCGCAGCAGCAGCAGCCACCAGGGCGTGCGCGCCGGGGTCTCCTCCGGCGGCGTCAGGCCGAGCAGCAGACGAATGGCGGGAAAGCCCAGGCGGCGCGGGCTCGGCGGCGTGACCCGCAGCAGCCACCAGAGCAGCGGCAGGCCGAGCAACGCTCCCAAGAGCCAGGGCTGGGCGAAGGCGAGGGGAATCAGCTCCACCGCGCTAGAGCCCCACGCTCTGCGACAGCGCCGCGTAGAGCGCCAGCAGGGCGGTCTGCGGCGGATGGTCGGTACGGTGCCGGGCGTAGCTCCAGCCGGCGACCCGGGTGATCGCCTCCAGGCCGCGCTGCTGTGCCGCCAGGCGCTCGTGGTAATCGCCGCGCACCGATTCGACGCGGGACAGCAGCCAGGGTGCCTCGCCCTCCAGGCCCTCGAAGCGGACGCGGCCCTGGTAGGGCAGGTCGGTCTCGGCCGGATCGAGCACCTGCAGCAGGTGGCCGCGCACGCCGCGCTCCATGTAGTCGCGCACCATGCGGTCGATCTCCTCCAGCGGCGCCAGGAAGTCGCCCATCAGCACGAGCTGGGCATGGCGCGGCAAGGGCTCGATCGGCGGCACGTTGGCGGCCGCCTCGCGGTGGCGCGCCATAACCGTAGCCAGCTTGGGCAGCGCGTTGCGCCCGGTCGCCGGTCGCAGGCCGGAGCCGAGCAGCGAGACGTGCTCGCCGGCGCCGACCAGCAGCACCGCCAGTGCGAGCGCCAGCAGATCGGCGCGCTCGCGCTTCTCCGGCACCGCGGCGCTCGACTGCCAGGCCATCGAGGGCGAGATGTCACGCCAGATCCAGACCGACTGCGCCGCCTCCCATTCCAGCTCGCGCACGAAGACGCGGTCCGATTTGGCCGACTGGTGCCAGTCGATCAGCTGCGGCGCGTCGCCGGGCTCATAGTCGCGGAACTGCCAGAAAGTCTCGCCCTGGCCGACGCGGCGCCGGCCGTGCACGCCCTGCGCCACCGTGGCGGCGACCCGTTCGGCCGCGACCAGCAGCGGCGGCAGGGTTGCGGCGAGCTGCTCGGCCCGTTGTTGCAGCGGCAGGATCGAGATTGGCATGAACTGCGGCTCTCTGCTCAGGCGTAGGGCGCGGCCAGCCGCTCGATGATCGAGTCGATGGTCACGCCGTCGGCCCGCGCCGCGAAGTTCAGGGCCATGCGGTGGCGCAGCACCGGCCCGGCGAGCTGCAGCACGTCGTCGATCGAGGGGGCGAAGCGGCCGTCGAGCACGGCGCGCGCCCTGACCGCCAGCATCAGAGCCTGGCTGGCGCGCGGCCCTGGGCCCCACGCGACCTGTTTGGGCACCTCGGGCAGCTCGCTGGTGTCGGGCCGGCCATTGCGCACCAGGCCGAGGATCGCCTCGACCACCGACTCGCCGACCGGGATGCGCCGCACCAGGCGCTGCCCGGTCATGAGCTGATCCGGCGTCATGACCGCGAGCGCGTCGACGCTGTCGGCTCCGGTGGTGGCGAGCAGCATCTGCCGCTCGGCCTCGAGATCGGGATAGCCGACGTCGATCTCGATCAGGAAGCGGTCGAGCTGCGCTTCGGGCAGCGGATAGGTGCCTTCCTGCTCCAGCGGGTTCTGGGTCGCCAGCACGTGGAACGGCCGCGGCAGGTCATGGCCGTGGCCCGCCACCGTCACGCGCCGCTCCTGCATGGCCTGCAGCAGAGCCGACTGGGTGCGCGGGCTGGCCCGGTTGATCTCGTCGGCCATCAGGAGCTGGCAGAACACCGGGCCCGGAATGAAGCGGAAGCTGCGCCGCCCGTCCTCGCGCTCCTCCAGCACCTCGGAGCCGATGATGTCGGCCGGCATCAGGTCCGGCGTGCACTGGACGCGCTTGTCCTCCAGGCCGAAGACCGTGCCCAGGGTCTCGACCAGGCGGGTCTTGGCCAGGCCGGGCACGCCGATCAGCAGGGCGTGGCCACCGGACAGCAAGGTGATTAGGGTTTGATCGATAACCGTTTCCTGGCCGAAAATGACCCGGCCGATGGATTTGCGGACGCTTTGCAGGGCTTCGCCGAGGCGCTCGATCTCGTCCGCCAGGCGGCCGGCCGACGCTTCGTCAAGTTGGGTGGGGGTGACGGTCACGCGGGATTCTCCCGAAACTAAATGATACGCGCCGAATAAGGGCCATGACCGAGAGCAAGAGCCAGCCGGACACGCAGCCAGGCACGCATGGGGAAAAGATAAGCAATTCGCTCAACCCTGGCCAGTCGGCAGGCGCCTTAACCATGCCGGACTGTGACAGCTTCGATATCCGCATTGCGCGGGACGGCACCTGGTACTATCGCGGCACGCCGATCGGTCGTAAGGCCTTGGTCAAGCTTTTCTCCACGGTCATAAAACGGGACGATCATGGCAATTTTTGGTTGGAGACGCCGGTCGAGAAGGGCCGCATCCAGGTCGACGACGCGCCCTTCGTGGCCGTTGAACTTGCCGTGATCGGCGGCGGCCGGGACCAGGTGCTGCGCTTCCGCAGCAACGTGGACGAGTGGATCGAGGCCGGCCCCGAGCACCCGATTCGGGTCGAGACCCGCGGTGATACCGGCGAGCCTCGCCCCTATATCTTGGTGCGAGACCGCCTCGAGGCGCTTATTCTGCGGTCGGTGTTCTACGAGATGGTGGAACTGGCGGAGGAGCGGCGCCCAGGGGATCGGGGGGACGGCAAGAGGGGCGGCGTCAGTGAGCTGGGCCTATGGAGCAAAGGACATTTCTTTCCGCTGGGCAGTCCGGACTGAGCGCCGACCAGGTGGTGCGCCGCCTGGCCGCCCAGGGTCCGCCCGGTCGGCGTATGTCGCCGCAGAGCGCACAGGAGTGCGTTGCCGGCCGGACCCTCGGCCGTCCGCGGGGTGATCACGACCTCAACCCCGATCTCTATGATCCGGACCTGCCGCTCCGGCAGGCCGCGGTGCTGGTGCCGCTGGTCGAGCGCACCGCCGGGCTGTCCGTGCTGCTGACCCGCCGCACCGACCACCTCTTCGTCCATGCCGGCCAGATCTGCTTTCCCGGCGGCGGGGTCGATCCGGGCGACGCGGACGCCGCGGCCGCGGCGCTGCGCGAGACCGAGGAGGAGATCGGCCTGCCGCGCTCCCACATTCGGCTGATCGGCGAGCTCGACACCTACGTCACCCGCACCGGCTTCGAGGTCGAGCCCAAGGTCGGCCTGGTGACGCCGCCCTTCCCGCTGGCGCCCGACAGCTTCGAGGTCGCCGAGGTCTTCGAGGTGCCGCTCGGCTTCGTCCTCGATCCGGCGAACTGCCAGAGGCATAGCCGGCTGTACCAGGGCAAGGAGCGTCACTTCTACGCCTTCCCCTATGGCGACTACTTCATCTGGGGTGCCACCGCCGGCATGCTGGTGAACCTGGCCGAGGTGCTGGCTGATCCGTGATGCGCCAGCTCCTGACCGTCGCCCTGCCGTTCCTGCTGCCCTTTGTCGTCTATGGCGCCTATCTGGCGCTGGCGCGGCGCAAGGCGCGCCTGGCCGGCGAGGGCAATCTGCCGCGCTGGCAGGAGGGACCGTGGCTCTGGATCATCCTGTCGGGCGTCGTGCTGATGGTCGCGGTGCTGCTTGCCGTTCGCCTGAGCAGCGGCGTCGATCCCGGTACCAAGCTGATATCGCCACGCATGATCGACGGCGAGATCGAGCCTAGTCATCCGGTCGGCCGAGAGCCGGGTGACTAGCGAAGTGGGGGCCGCCCAGGACAGGCCAAAGGGGGGGGAGGCCATGAAGCCCGCCGCACGACTGGAGCCGCAGCCCTGGATGACGGCGTCGGAGACCCGCGCCGTGGCCGACGCGCTGACCGCCGAGGGCGGCGAGGTCCGCTTCGTTGGCGGCTGCGTGCGCGACGCCGTGGCCGGCCGGCCGGTCAAGGACATCGATATCGCCACCGCCGACCCGCCCGAGCGGGTCATCGCGCTGCTCGAGGCGGCCGGCCTGACGGCGGTGCCGACCGGCCTGGCGCACGGCACGGTGACCGCGGTTTCCGGCGGCCGTCCCTTCGAGATCACCACCCTGCGCGTGGACGTCGAGACCTATGGCCGCCACGCCCGGGTCGCCTTCACCGACGACTGGGAGGCCGACGCGGCGCGCCGCGATTTCACCTTCAACGCCATGTCCTGCGGCCTGGACGGCAGCCTCTACGATCCCTTTGGCGGGCGCGAGGATCTGACGGCCGGCCGGGTGCGCTTCGTCGGCGAGGCCGAGGCGCGGATCCGCGAGGACTACCTGCGCCTGCTGCGCTTCTTTCGCTTCCAAGCGCACTATGGCCGCGCCGCGCCCGACCCTGAGGGCCTGGCCGCAGCGCGCGCCCTGGCACCCCGGCTCGAGAGCCTGTCCGGCGAGCGTCTGCGCAACGAGCTGCTGCGCCTGCTGCAGGCGCCGGAGCCGGTCGCGGTCTGCCGCATCATGCTGGCGAGCGGCGTATTCGCCGCCTTCCTGCCTGAGGCGCGCGCGCTCGAGCGCCTGGCCGCCCTCATCGCCGTCGAGCCGGACGGCCGCCTGCCGGGCGAGGAGCTGTCCGAGAACGAGCCACCCGACGCCCTGCGTCGCCTGGCCGCCCTGCTGGCGACCGACGCGGCCGGTGCCGAGGCTGTG
>JBHJOF010000107.1:0-2596 GCA_050330055.1 Kiloniellales bacterium | reverse complement strand
GAGGCGTTCCTCGCCGCGGCGCGACAGACCGTGCCGGACAGCCGCGTCAGCTTCCGCCAGGGCGACGGTAGCAAGATACCGGTCAAGGACGCGACCGCCGACAGCGCGCTTTCCGGGCTGGTGCTCAACTTCATCCCCGATCCCGCGGCGACGCTGCGTGAGCTCAAGCGCTGCGTGAAGCCCGGCGGCTGGATCGCCGCCTATGTCTGGGACTACGCCGGGCACGTGCAGTTCATGCGCCATTTCTGGGACGCCGCCGTGGCACAGAAGCCCGCCGCCGCCGAGCGCGACGAAGGCCGCCGCTTTCCCATCTGCCGGCCGCAGCCGCTGCGCAAGCTCTTCGAGGACGCGGGCCTGCAGTCGGTCGAGGTCGTGCCGATCGACATCCCGACGCCGTACGAGTCCTTCGACGACTACTGGACGCCCTTCCTCAGCGGCGTCGGCCCGGCGCCGGGCTATTGCGTCGCGCTCGACGAGGGCGCGCGCAACGACCTCCGCGAGCGCCTGCGCGCCGCCCTGCCGACCGACCCCGACGGCATGATCCTGCTGGCCGCGCGGGCCTGGGCGGTGCGCGGGCGAGTCGGCACGTAACGGGCGACGCAAGGTCGACCCTGCAGGCGGGTCAAGCTCGGAGACAACAAACTGGTTTTGACACGGATGAACACGGATGAACACAAACTGAGCTGCGGGTAGGCCAGGAGATCGTCGTGCAAAGGCACTGACGCTCAACGAAGAGCGTCATTCGCGTTCATCTGTGTTCATCTGTGTCAATCAAGTTCCTGCTGTCGGCCGTGCCGTCATTCACCTGCCTCGCCCTAGCGCATATTCCGTTCGGATCGAATCGACGTCGCTTGCCTCACCCTTCGACAAGCTCAGGGTGAGGAGGGCTTGTGCCGGACCGGCACAAGCCCCTCATGCTGAGCCTGTCGAAGCATGAGGAGCTGCGCGGTGATCGCGACAAAACGGATTTTGCCCTAGCCCACCCCCAACACCACGAAGAGCGCCGAGAGCGTCACCACCGAGACCACCGTCGAGACCACGATGACGGCGGTCGAGCGTTGCAGGTAGATGTCGTACTGCTGCGCCAGCACGAAGACCAGCACGCCGGTCGGAAGCGCCGCCAGGATCACCGCCGAGGCGGCCCAGAGCGGCTCCATGTCGAGCACGCGGTAGGCGAGCCACCAGGTGATCGCCGGCTGCACCGCCAGCTTGAGGGCGACCAGCCAGCTCACCTCGGCCATGCCGGCGCGGAAGGAGTGCCCGGCCATGAAGAGGCCGATGGCGAAGAGCGCGCAAGGGCCGGCCGCCGCGCCCACGATGTCGCAGAAGGTGGCGACCGGCGCCGGCAGCGGCAGGCCCGCGGCCGAGAGCGTCAGGCCGGCGGCGGCCGAGAGCACCAGGGGGTTGCGGCCGACCGCGACGGCGACGTTGCGCAGGATGACGCGCGGGCCGTGGCCGCGGCCGAGGTCGAGCTCGAGGATCACCACGCCGACCGGCATGACCACGGCGCCGGTCGTGATGGTGCCGATGATGGCCGGCAGCTTGCCCGGCTCGCCGAAGGCGGTGATCAGCAGCGGGATGCCCAGGTAGCCGGTGTTGGAGAAGATCGCGCTCATGCCGTGCAGGCCGAGCGCGCCCAGGCGGTTGGGGAAGACGAAGCGGGCGACCGCGACGGCGATCAGGAAGGTGGCGAGCAGACCGCCGCCGAAGGCGGCGATGAAGGGGCCGTTAAGCGCCTCGCCCAGGCCGACCCGCGCCATCGAGACCAGGAAGAGGGCCGGCAGCGCCACGAAATAGACGAAGCGGTTCAAGGCCTCGCTGCTCGGCTCGCCCAAGAGGCGGAAACGGCCGGCGAGATAACCCGCCAGCATGATGGCGAAGACCGGCAGGACGACGTTGACAATGGAGGTCATGAAATGGGAGCGGTCATGGGCGGGCTTGCGGTCAGGGGAGGGGTCGGAGTCGGGGAGCGCCAAGGATGGCGGCGCCGGGCCCGGCTGTCGAGCCTTGTCCCCTTGGCCTTGCCAGACGGCGGCGCGCGCCCTAGGTTGGCGCGCCGTGGCGCCGGCCCAGTCGACCGCTCCTCTGGAGGGACTGCGCCGCCGCGTTAGCCTCATCCTTCGACAAGCTCAGGATGAGGATGTCAGTATCTCAAGCACCTCACACTGAGCCTGTCGAAGTGCGAGGGTGTGTCTTGCCGCCCGATCAAGAGAAAGGCCCGAGAGCGACCGCCATGAGCAAGAATATCAGCCCGCAGGACGCCCTGATCTACACCATGGTCCTGATGTCCGCCTCGGACCGCGACATGACCGACGCCGAGCTGCAGGCCATGGGCGACATCGTCAAGCACCTGCCGGTGTTCCGCGACTACGACCTGGAGACCCTGACGGCGACGGCGCAGGCCTGCGCCGAGCTGCTGAACGATCCGGACGGCCTGAAGAAGGCGCTCGATCTGATCGCCAAGGCGCTGCCCGAGAAGCTGCGCGAGACCGCCTATGCGCTGGCCTGCGACGTGGCCGCCGCCGACGGCAAGGCGAGCCAGGAGGAGCTGCGCCTCTTGGAGATGATCCGCTATCGCCTGGAGGTCGGCCGCCTG
>JBHJOF010000106.1:0-15023 GCA_050330055.1 Kiloniellales bacterium | reverse complement strand
CCCGCCGAGCCGCGTCTGCGCCGCCTGTCGAGCCCGAACGACCACCACGAGACCTACTGGGCCTATGCCTCGCAGTCGGTCATCGCCGACGTGGTCGCCGATCTGGTCGGCCCGAACGTGAAGTTCCATCACTCGAAGCTGAACTTCAAATGGGCGCGCGGCGGCGACGAGGTGAAGTGGCACCAGGACATCGGCTTCTGGCCGCACACCAACTACAGCCCGCTCACCGTCGGCAGCTACATCTACGACTGCGGCCTGGACCAGGGTCCGCTCGGCGTGATCGAGGGCAGCCACGACGGGCCGCTCTACGACCAGTACAACGCGCGCGGCGAATGGGTCGGCTGCCTGTCGGACGCGGACGCGGCCAGGCTCGATCCGGCCAGGATGGTCTATCTCGAAGGCCCGGCCGGCTCGATCACGATCCACAACTGCCGCACCATCCACGGCTCGAAGCCGAACCGCTCGGACCTGGGACGGCCGCTGCTGCTCAACGTCTATGCCGCGGCCGACGCCTTCCCCTACACCAAGAACCCGCTCACCTCGAAGTACGACCAGGCAATCGTGCGCGGCCAGCCGGTGCGCTGGGCACACCACGACCCGCGCCCCTGCCTGATGCCGCCGGACTGGTCGGGCGGCTATACCTCGATCTTCGCCCTGCAGCAGGAAGAGGACTGGCGCGCGGCCCAGTGACGGTCCGAGTGAGGCGCCGCCTGACGCTTAGAAGGAGACCCGAGCCATGATGACGCAACGGCAGGCCGATTTCCGCAGGGAGTACCGCTCGCGCATCGCCGGCTGGTACAACGGCTACTTCCACATCGTCGTCATCTACCTGATGGGCGGCGCCGCGCTCGCCTACTACATCCACCACATCACGGACGTGCTCTGGTGGGAGTGGCTGACCATCCCGGCCATGTTCATCTTCTGCAACGTCTTCGAATGGTTCGTGCATCGCCACGTCATGCATCGGCCGACCAGGATTCCCGGCCTGCGCGCGGTCTATGCGCGGCACACCCTGAACCACCACCAGTTCTTCACCGACGGCGAGATGCGCTTCCGCGACCACAAGGACTGGCGCGTTACCGTGTTCCCGCCCTTCGCGCTGGTCACCTTCACCATCATGTCGATCCCGCCGGCGCTGATCCTCGGTCTGCTGATCTCGGCCAACGTCGGCTGGATGGTGATCTCGACCACCACCGCCATGTACCTGATCTACGAGTTCATGCACTTCTGTTGCCACGTCGACGAGAACTGGTTCGTGCGCAACTGTCCCTTCGTCAACACGCTGCGGCGCCATCATTTTGCGCATCACAACACGCGCCTGATGATGGAGACCAACATGAACCTGACCTTTCCCATCGCCGACTGGATGTTCGGCACCTCGGACCTCGACCGCGGCCTCTTGGGCCACGTCTTCAACGGCTACAGCACCAAGCATCTCAAGAGCAATCTCAAGGGCCATCCGGTGCCCCCGGAGTCCTTGGCAGGTGTCGCCGTTCCCGCCGAATAGGCGGCGCGCCCAGGTTGCCCAGGCCGCCGAGCCGCAAGACGCGAGGCGGCGTCCGTGAAGGTTCCTCGCCGAGGGAGCCTCACGGGCCGCCGGGCCGCCATTCCAACCGATCAATGGCCGGCGGCATCCGGTTTTTTTGACCCTCCCGGCATTCTCCCTGTGTAATGGGGAATCCGCCGCGAAGGCCGCTTCGATCATGACCGGCGCTTCCTTCGCCAGCAGGCAAGCTCCATGCGAGCGAAAGGCACTTGCCCGAATGCGGCCGGCTGCGTCTATGGCATGATAAGTGCGCTGGCTTCGAGCGGCGAGGGACCGGGCTTCTCCGATTCTTCTACGAACGCCGCCTTGGCCACGTTGGCTGCAAGAAACGAGGTGACCATGATGGCGGGGGATCAGAGCTCAACCCTCACAACGCACGAGGTCGAGAACCAGCCGCCACCCCTGGCGGACTACGACGCCTTTCGGACCGATCGCTGCCTCGTCGAGGCCGTGAAGCGCGAGGGGGCAGACTGGGCAGAGTCTCGCCTGTCCGCCTTCGGGAAAATGATCGGCAGCGCCGCCGTCATCGAGCTGGGCGATCTCGCCAACCGCTTCCCTCCACAACTGCGCACGCACGACCGCTTCGGACATCGCATCGACGAAATCGAGTACCATACCGCCTGGCACGAGCTCATGGCCCTCGGCATGGAGCATGAGCTGCACGCCCTGCCGTGGAACGAGCCACGGCCAGGAAGCCATGTCGCCCGCGCGGCATTGGCCTTTCTCATGAACCAGGCCGAGAGCGGCGTCTGCTGTCCATTCGCGATGAGCTGCGGCAGCATCGTGACGCTGCGGCATCAGGAGGATCTGGCTGCGGAGTGGGAGCCGCGGCTGCGCTCGACGCGCTATGACAAACGCTGCCAGCCGGCCGACGAGAAGACCGCGGCGACGATCGGCATGGCCATGACCGAGAAGCAGGGCGGCTCCGACGTGCGCGCCAACACGACCCGTGCAGTGCCGGTCGAGGCCGAGGGCTCGGGCGCCTTTCTCCTGACCGGCCACAAGTGGTTCTTCTCGGCGCCGATGAGCGACGCTTTTCTCACCCTGGCCTACAGCCCCGGCGGCCTGTCGTGCTTTCTGGTGCCGCGCTGGCTGCCCGACGGCAGCCGCAATCGCTTTTTCATTCAGCGACTTAAGGACAAGCTGGGCAACCGTTCGAACGCCTCCAGCGAAATCGAATATCACGACACCTGGGCGCGCCTCGTTGGCGAGGAGGGCCGCGGCGTGCCTACGATCATCGAGATGGTGCAGCAGACCCGCCTGGACGCTGCGATTTCCTCCGCCGCGCTGATGCGGCAGGCGCTGGTGCAGGCCGTCCATCACGCGACTCATCGCTCGGCCTTTCAGCGCCGCCTGATCGACCAGGCCCTGATGCAGAACGTGCTGGCGGACCTTGCCATCGAATCGGAGGCGGCAACCATCCTGTCGATGCGACTGGCCCGCGCTTTCGACGAGAGCGCAAGTGACGAACGGGCCCGGGCGTTCGCCCGAATCGGCACGGCCATCGCCAAGTACTGGACCTGCAAGCGAGCGCCTTCCTTTGTCTACGAGGCGCTGGAATGCCTTGGCGGCAACGGCTATGTCGAGGAATCGATCATGCCGCGGCTGTACCGCGAGGCCCCGATCAACTCGATCTGGGAGGGCTGCGGCAACGTGATCTGCCTCGATATACTGCGAACGCTCCGCAAGGAGCCGGTTGCGCTGGAGGCCCTCCTTGCCGAGCTTCGTGCCGCGGAGGGTGCCGACCGACGGCTGGACGCGGCCGTCCGGAGCCTGGCCGAAGACCTGCGCCAGACCGAGGCGAGCGAGGCGGTCGGCCGGCGCTTGGCCGAGCGCCTGGCGCTGGCGCTGCAGGCCGCGCTGCTGTTCCGTGGCGGCAATACCGCGGTCGCGGACGCCTTCTGTGCAAGCCGCCTGGCGGGAGACTGGGGGCGAGCCTACGGGACGCTTCCGGACGGCTTGGCGCTCGCCAGGATCGTCGAGCGCGCACGGCCCAGCCCGGCGTAGAGGCGACCACCCCACTGGACGGCCGGGACGGCTCTTCCCGCATGCTCCGGCGTTAACCATATTTGCCTCAGGGCGAAGGCGCCGCCCCGCGGACGGCTGGCGCGCAGAAAGGACCGCGGGGACGACCTGCGCGCCTTGCTCGTAAGACTTTGGGAAGGCTGCCCGTAATGCATTTTTTAGCCATTTTACATATGCTTAATCTGCCATGATGAGAACATCGACCTCGGCGATCGGTCTCGCGCTCGGTAGCGGCGCCGCCCGCGGCTGGGCCCACTTGGGCGTGCTGCGCGCGCTTTCCGATCTGAACATCCGGCCGGACGTCATCTGCGGCACCTCGATCGGCGCGCTGATCGGCGGCTTCTATCTGACCGGGCATCTTGACGCTTTGGAGGACTGGGCACGCCGCCTGACCAAGCTGCGTATGATCCGCTACATGGACCCTGGCCTGAGGCGAAACGGGCTCATCTCGGGAAACCGTCTGTTCAACGAGATGGAGCGTTACCTGGGCGATATCAGAATCGAGGATCTTCCGATCCCCTTTGCCACCGTGGCGACCGACCTCCTCACCGGCCACGAGATCTGGCTGACCCAGGGACGCCTGATAGACGCGGTTCGGGCGTCCTTCTCTCTGCCTGGCCTCTTCGAGCCGGTGCAGATCGACGGCCGATGGGCGATCGACGGCGCGATCGTCAACCCCGTGCCGATATCGGTCTGCCACGCGCTCGGCGCACGGGTGATCATCGCCATCAACCTGAACTGTTCGCCGCCCAGAAGGAACGGGACACACGGCAAGCAGCAGTCAAAGACATCCGGTTTCGATCCCCTACCACGCTGGACCGGGACCGTTTTCCGCCGCAACGGTCGCAACGGTGACGCGGCAGACAAGCCCAAAGCCCAGGACAGCACGCCATCGCTGCTCAACGTTCTGGCCTCCACGCTCAACATCGTCCAGGACCGCGTAACGCGAAGCCGTCTTGCGGCCGAGCCGCCGGATCTCAATATCATCCCGAGGCTGAGCGACGTCGGCATGCTCGACTTCCATCGGGCCAAAGAGGCGATGCGCGCCGGTGAAGCGGCGATCCGTCAGGCGGAGCCGGAGATACGCGAGGCCATGACGATGTTTGAGGCTGCCGGATGATGAGCTCGGAAAGCGTTCCATGCGAGGGCCCGGGGCCGACCAGTCCGGCTCGCGAGGCCTAGCAAAGCCATGGCCGGATCGTCGCAACCGCAGGAAACTGCCAAAGCCCAAAACAGGCGGGCGCAGCTGATAACAGGCGCCTTGGACCGGCTGCGACGGGCTCTCGGGCGCCTTCTCGCGTTCCGCGGCGCCCCGGCCGAGGTCGAGACGCCGGTCGAGCCCGGCCCTTTTCCCTGGGAACGGGCCTATCCGGCAGGCATCGACTGGCATTTCGCGGTCGAACCCAAGCCCCTCTTCGCAATCCTCGACGAGGCGGTTGCCGCGCACGGCGATCGGCCCTGCCTGTACTTCATGGGCAAGGCCTACAGCTACGCGCAGGTCGGCGCGCTTGTCGCACGCACGACCCGCGGCCTGCAGGATCTCGGCGTCAAGCCTGGCGTCAAGGTCGGGCTGTTCCTGCCGAACACGCCCTATTACGTCATCTGCTACTACGCGATCCTCAAGGCCGGCGGCATGGTGGTGAACTTCAATCCGCTCTATGCCGAGCGCGAGATCGCGCGCCAGATCAGGGACTCCGAGGTCCAGATCATGGTGACCCTCAACCTGGTAAGCCTCTACGGCAAGGTCGTGGGGCGGCTGAGCGATACCAAGCTGGAGAAGATCGTGGTCTGTGGCATGGGCGGGGTCCTGCCGCTACCGAAGAAGGCGCTCTTCGCCTTCCTGCGACGCAAGGAGATCTCCAGCACGCCGGCCGACGGCCGCCACGTCAAGTTCGAGAAGCTGATCGACAACGCGGGCGACTGCGGGCCGGTCGAGATCGACCCGGCGAGCGACATTGCCGTCCTGCAGTACACCGGCGGAACCACGGGGCATCCCAAGGGCGCCATGCTGACCCACGCCTGCCTTTACGCGAACACGCTGCAGACCCGTCTCTGGGGCAAGGACATCGAGCCGGGCGCCGAGCGCATCCTGGGCGTTCTGCCGCTGTTCCACGCCTTCGGTATGACCGGCGTGATGAACGCCGGCATCGTGATCGGCGCCGAGATCGTGCTGTTGCCGCGCTTCAACGTGGCCGAGGTGCTTGCCACCATCGACAAGCGGCAGCCCACCATCTTCTTCGGCGTGCCGACGATCTATTCGGCGATCAATACGCACCGGGACCTCGAGAAGTACGATCTCTCGAGCCTGAAGTTCTGCGTCTCCGGCGGTGCGCCGCTGGCGCAGGAGATCAAGCGGACCTTCGAGCAGCTGAGCGGCTGCATCCTGGTCGAAGGCTACGGACTGACCGAGGCGGGCCCGGTCTGCACGATCAACCCCTTCGACGGAGTCAACAAGCCGGGGTCGGCCGGGCTGCCCATCCCCGGCACCATCATCGAGATCGTTTCCCTCGACGACCCATCGAAGCGGCTGCCCATCGGTCAGGTGGGCGAGGTCTGCGTCTCCGGTCCGCAGGTCATGGCGGGATACTGGAAGCAGAAGGAGGAGACCGACGGCTGTCTCAGCGACGGGCGCCTGCGCACCGGCGACGTCGGCTACCTGGACGAGGACGGCTATCTGTTCCTGATCGATCGGATCAAGGATCTCATCATCACCGGCGGCTACAACGTCTATCCCAGCGCGGTGGAAGAGGCCTTCTACCTCCACCCCGCCGTCGAGGAGGCGGTGGTCTGCGGGCTGCCCGACCGGCATCACGGCGAGATCGTCGCCGCCTTCGTCAGGCTGCGCGCCGGACAGCGTCTTTCAGTCGGCGAGCTGCGGCGCTTCCTGAAGGACAAGCTGGCCAGCTTCGAGCAGCCGCGGCGCATCATATTCCGCGACGAGATTCCCCGCTCCGCGCTCGGCAAGCCATTGCGGCGCGAGCTGGTCAAACAGGAGATGTCGGCCGAAAGGCACGCGCCTGCGCCACGTCCGGCAGAGGACGAGGGTGCGGCCGCTGCCACCGGCTGACCCGAGGATAGCTGCAGGGACGAACGAGAGGACGTAGCGCGGCATGAGCCTGGACCGGATCACCGACAGCGTAAAAGCGCGTTCACAGGACCTGGCCGGCCTCAACGCCAGGGTCATGTTCGATCTCGGCGAGACCGGCATCCTCGTGGTCGACGCGACCGCCACGCCGCCCAGCGTCTCGAACGAACCGCTCGACGCGGACTGCACGATCCAGCTCTCCGCCGCGGACATGGAAAAGCTGATTGCCGGGACGCTGAACCCGATGCTTGCCTATACGCTCGGCAAGCTGAAGATCAGCGGCTCCATGGGCATCGCCATGAAGCTCGCGGCCCTGCTCGACGAGTAGCGGGTGCGACCGGCTGGCCGACAGCCGGCTCCTCTAAAGCGTAGTCCGTTCGAATTGAATCGGCATTGCTTTCCTCACCCTTCGACAAGCTCAGGGTGAGGCGGGCTTGTGCTGGACCAGCACAAGCCCCTCATGCTGAGCCTGTCGAAGCATGAGGCCCTGCACGGTGATCACGACTGAACGGCTTTGCTCTAAAACCAGGATTCCTCCGGCGCCATCACCGGCTTGGCGCCGGACATGATGGCGCTGAACAGGCTGGAGCTCTGCGGCAGCAGGCGCGCCATGAAGAAGCGCGCCGTGGCGAGCTTGGCCTGGTAGAAGGCGCCGTTCTCGCCGTCGACCCGCGTGCGGGCCACCAGTGCCGCCCTGGCCCAGATGTAAGCGAGGGCGACCAGGGCGAAGAGTCGCAGGTAGTCGCTCGCGGCCGCCCCCGCCTCGTCCGGGTCGCGCAGGCCCTGTTGCGCGACCCAGGCGGTCGCCTGCTGCAGGCGACCGAAGGCCTTGGCCAGCGGCAGGATGAACTCGGCCGCTTCCGGGGACTCCTGGTGCCCCTCGAGGAAGGCGGCGACAGGGTGGAAGAAGCGCCGCAGCAGGCGGCCCATGTGCTGCGGCAGCTTGCGGCCGACCAGGTCGAGCGCCTGGATGCCGTTGGTGCCCTCGTAGATCTGCGCGATGCGCGCGTCGCGCACGAGCTGCTCGACGCCGGTCTCGCGGATATAGCCGTGGCCGCCGAAGAGCTGCATGCCCAGGTTCGTGACCTCGAAGCCGCAGTCGGTGAGGAAGGCCTTGATGATCGGGGTCATGAGGGCGACCAGATCGTCGGCCTCCTGGCGCGTCGTGGGGTCCGGGTGCTGCTCGGCGACGTCCAGGGCCATGCCGACCCAGAGCGCCAGCGCCCGGGCGCCTTCGTTGTAGGCGCGCATGGTGAGCAGGGTGCGGCGCACGTCGGGATGGACGATGATCGGATCGGCGGCCTTGTCCGGAAACCTGGGGCCGCTGAGCGCGCGGCCCTGCAGGCGCTCCCTGGCATAGGCAACGGCGGACTGATAGGCGGTCTCGGCGAGCCCCAGGCCCTGGATGCCGACCACCAGGCGCGCCGCATTCATCATGGTGAACATGGCGCGCATGCCGCTGTGCGGCGCGCCCACCAGCTCGCCCGCGGCGCCGTCGAAGTTCATGGCGCAGGTCGACGAGCCCTTGATGCCCATCTTGTGCTCGATGGAGCCGCAGGTGACGCCGTTGCGCGGACCGAGCGTGCCGTCCGGCTTGACCTGAAACTTCGGCACGACGAAGAGCGATATGCCCCTGGTGCCCGGCGGCGCGTCCGGCAGCTTGGCCAGCACCAGATGGACGATGTTCTCGGTCAGGTCGTGCTCGCCGGCGGAGATGAAGATCTTGCCGCCGGTGATTCTGTAGCCGCCCGCGCCGTCGGGTTCCGCCCTGGTGCGGATCAGGCCGAGGTCGGTCCCGCAGTGCGGCTCGGTCAGGCACATGGTGCCCGACCAGGTACCCTTGGCCAGTTGCGGCAGGTAGAGCGCCTTCTGGGCCTCGGAGCCGTGCAGCGCGAGCGCCCGGTAGGCGCCCCAGCTCAGGCCGGGATAGATGCCGAAGCTCAGGTTGGTCGAGCAGACGAACTCGTCGAGGATGAACTGCAGCGTCTTCGGCAGGCCCTGGCCGCCGTAACGCGGATCGCAGGCGAGGCTCAGCCAGCCGCCCTCGACGAAGGCGTCGTAAGCCTCCTTGAAGCCGGCCGGCGTGCGCACCACGCCGTTCTCGAAGCGGCAGCCCTCCTCGTCGCCGCTGCGGTTGAGCGGCAGCAGGACGTTCTCGCAGAACCTGGCACCCTCTTCGAGAACGGCATCGACCAGGTCCGGCGTCGCCTCCTCGTAGCCCGGCAGCGACGCGACCGTGCCGTCATAGTCGAAGAGCTCGTGCAGCACGAAGCGGACGTCTTCGAGGGGCGCGCTATAGGAAACCATGGTCAGTTCCTGAGCGGCTTGCCGGTCTCGAGCGTATGCTCCATGCGCGCGAGCGTCGGCGCGGTACGGACCAGCTTCATGAAGGCGGCGCGCTCGAGCGCCAGCACGCGATCCTCGCCGAGCGGCTCGACGTGGTCGGCCCCCGGCCCGCCGCTCAGCACCTCGGCCAGGGCCTCGGCGACCACCTCGTCGTGCGGCGTCACCAGCCCCTTGGCCTTGAGGTCGCGCAGCGCGAAGAGCAGCGCCGCCTTACCCGAGGGGCCGGGCAAGGTAAGCTGCTCGGCCGCCGCCGGCTGATAGTCCTGCGCCAGCTCCAGGGCCCGCGTCTTGGCGTCCTGCAGCAGGCGCTCGCGGTTGAAGGTGATGCCGTCGCGCGGCCCGAGAAAGCCTTTTTCCTGGGCCTCGAAGGCCGACCTGGCGACGGAGGCCAGGCCGATGGTCTCGAAGGCCTGCGCCACCGGCGGCATGGGGCCGTGCGGGCGCTTGGGATCGCGGGCCAGGCGCAGCAGCAGCTCCTTGCAGCCGCCCCACGCCGGGACGACGCCGACGCCGGTCTCGACCAGGCCGACGTAGCTTTCGGCGTGGGCCTGCACCGCGTCGGCGTGCAGCAGGATCTCGCATCCGCCGCCGAGCGCCAGGCCGGAGGGCGCGGCGACCACGGGAAAGGGCGCCTGCTTGAGCGCCGCGTAGGTCTCCTGGCCCTGGGTGACCAGGTCCTCGATCATCGGCCAGAGCGCTGTGTTGGCGGCGAAGAGCGCGAGGCCGAGGTTGGCGCCGGCCGAGAAGTGCTCGCCCTCGTTATAGATCACCAGCGCCTTGTAGCTCTTGCCGGTGATCTTGATCGCCTTGCGCAGCATGGCGAGCACGTCCGGGTCGATGGTGTTGAGCTTGGTGTGGACTTCCAGGCAGGTGACGCCGTCGCCGGTGTCCCACAGGCTGGCCGAGCCGTTCCGCTCCAGGGGCTGGCTGCGCCGCTTGATGTCGGACAGCAGCAGGACGCCGTCGCCGCGCGGCACCGCGATGTAGGCGCCGTCGGTGCCGAGATACTGCAGCTGGCCATCGTCCACGCCGTAGAAGCCGCCAGCCTTGGCCGCCATGGCGAGCAGCGGCGGCACGGCGGCGCCCTCCTGTTCCAGGCGCGTGGCGAGATAGTCGGCGCCCAACCTGTCGATCAGCTCGAAGGGGCCGTGCGACCAGTTGTAGCCGAGCTGCATGGCGCGATCGACGGCCTGCACGTCATCGGCGATCTCCGGCACCAGCGAGGCGGCGTAGGCCAGCGTCTGCGACAGCACGGCCCAGGCGTACTGGCCGCCCCTGTCCGGATGCTCGACCAGGGCCTTGAGCCCGCCGGCTTTCGAAGCCTCCAGGCTCGCCAGGGCGGGCCGCGCCGCCGGCTTGTAGGCGCCGCTTGCGAGGTCGCGCGCCTCCTTGATGCGCTGGCCGTCCGCCGTGTCGAGCCGATAGAAGCCGCCCTTGCCCTTCCGGCCGGTGTAGCCCTGCTCGATCATCTGCCGGATCATCGGCAGCTCGCGGCGGATCGCCAGGTAGCGGTCATAGGGCGGCAGGGCCTCGGCGAGGTTGCGGTCGACGTGCGGCATGAGGTC
The DNA here is from genome assembly GCA_050330055.1 of Kiloniellales bacterium. Lineage (GTDB taxonomy): Bacteria > Pseudomonadota > Alphaproteobacteria > Kiloniellales > JAKSDN01 > JBHJOF01. The sequence continues at coordinate 4,456 of JBHJOF010000106.1, read as the reverse complement.
GATGCCGACCAGGTCCATGAGCCCGAAGACGCCGGTCTTGGGCACGCCGATCGGCCGGCCCATGACGGCGTCCGCCTCCTCGACCGTGAGGCCGCGGTCGAGCGCCTCGACAATGGCGCATTGAATCCAGAAGGTGCCGATCCGGTTGGCCACGAAGCCCGGCCTGTCGTGGCACAGCACGACGCCCTTGCCGAGCCTGAGGTCGGCGAAGCGGGTCAGCGCCGCCACGGCCTCCGGCCGGGTCGCCGGCCCGGCGACCAGCTCGAGCAGGCGCATGTAGCGCGGCGGATTGAAGAAGTGGGTGATCAGGAAGTCCCGGGCGAAGGCCTCGGGCAGGCCCTCGACCAGGGTGGCCAGCGGCAGCGTCGAGGTGTTGGAGGAGACCACCGAGCCCGGCTTGCGCGCCGCCTGGATGCGGGCATAGAGATCGCGCTTGACGTCGAGCCGCTCGACCACGGCCTCGACGATCCAGTCGCAGGTCGCGAGCTCGTCGAGATGATCCTCGATGTTGCCGGGCTCCACCAGCCTGGCCGCCCGCTTGCTCATGAAGGGCGCGGGGTCGGTCTTCAGCATGCGCTGGATCGCGGCCTTGGCCACTGCACTACGATCCTCGGCACCTTCGGGCACGATGTCGAGCAGCAGCACCGGCACGCCGGCGTTGGCGACCTGGGCGGCGATGCCGCCGCCCATCACGCCGGCGCCGATGACGGCGACCCGCTCGATCGTCACGGGGTCGCCTCCAGCACCGTGGCGATGCCCTGGCCGCCGCCGATGCACTGGGTGGCCAGGCCGAGCGCCTTGCCTTCGCGCTTGAGGAGCTGGGCCGTCTTGCCGGTGATGCGCGCGCCGGTCGCGCCCAGCGGATGGCCGAGCGCCAGCGCGCCGCCGTCGAGATTCATGCGGTCGAGCGGCAGCGCCAGCTCGTCGGTACAGGCCAGCACCTGCGCGGCGAAGGCCTCGTTGAGCTCGATCACGTCGATGTCGGCCATCTCCAGCTTGGCGCGCGCCAGCGCCTTGCGCGTCGCGGCGACCGGCCCGATGCCCATGATCTCCGGCGCGCAGCCGGCCACGGCGATCGAGCGGATGCGCGCCAGCGTCGGCAGGCCATGGGCCTTGGCGAAGTCTTCGGAGACGACGAGCAGCGCCGCAGCGCCGTCGGTCAGCGGCGAGGAGGTGCCGGCCGTTACCGAGCCGTCTTTCCGGAAGGCCGGCTTGAGCCCGGCCAGCACCTCGGCGGTGGTGTCGCCCCGGATACAGCCGTCGGCGTCGACGCTGTGATTGCCGTGGCGGATCGGCACGATCTCCTGCGCCAGCTTGCCGGACTCCCTGGCCGCGGCGGCCTTGCGGTGGCTCTCGACCGCCAGCGCCTCCTGGCGCTGGCGCGAGATGCCGCACTTGTCCGCCAGGTTCTCCGCCGTCTCGCCCATGGAGATGTAGGCCTGGGGGAAGCGCTCGGCGAGCCCCGGATGCAGCAGGGGGTTGAAGCCCGGGATCGGCACGCGGGACATGGACTCGACGCCGGCGCAGATGAAGGCCTCGCCGGCATCCATCTGGATGCTGCCGGCCGCCATGTGGACCGCCTGCATCGAGGAGCCGCAGAAGCGGTTCACCGTCGCCCCGGACACGCTGAGCGGCAGATCGGCGAGGAAGCCGACGATGCGGGCGACATTGAGCCCCTGCTCGGCCTCGGGGAAGGCGCAGCCGACGATCAGGTCCTCGATCTCGCCTGCATCGACCCCGGTGCGCTCCAGCAGGCCGCGCACGACCTGGGCCGCCATCTCGTCGGGCCGCACGCGCGCCAGCGCGCCCTTGGTCGCCGCATCGAAGGGGGAGCGGACGTAGCCTGCGATCACGACGTTTCTGCGCATGGCGTCACCTTCTGCGTACCAAGTTGAAATCGCTCCGACGCTGCAATCCGAGACGGCGCCACGGGCTCATGCCATCTATCTGGATATTCTCGCCGGCCAGCGCTACACGCGACTGCAAGTCAAAGGCCGTTCTCTCTCGGCATCGGCACCCGGTCACGACAGCATATCAGGCCTGGCCGACCGGGGGCATTTGCGCCGCGGCCCGGCCTCTCAACCTCAATGCGATGGCCTCGCATCATGTCGGCGAGAAGGTTGCCGCAGCGTTAACGCACCTTGCGGGCGCCGCGGCCCAAGCTATCGGGACGAGGTCGTGGCCGCCCTGGAGCAGGCGGTTGGGGGGGCGTTGCACTCCAATTGCACCCCAAGCTGGAACGAAAACCCCGCGGCGCTCGGGCGAACGCCGCGGGGAAACTGGTGGAGCCGAGGGGAGTCGAACCCCTGACCTCTACAATGCCATTGTAGCGCTCTCCCAACTGAGCTACGGCCCCATAGGGATCGCGGATGCGCCCCGCGCCGGCGGAAACTCCGCCGCTGCGCGGCGACAGGAACCTAGGTAGCCGCCGCGGGCAAGGCAAGGGGAAAATCGGTCTGCTGCCGGGTCGCCAAGAGGACGGCGACGCGGCGGCAGTCTTGCCGCGTGGTGGTTAACGCAGCCCTAATGTCGCGCCACCGGGAGTCTCTGGCGGAGCCCCGCTAGCGCTCCTCCTTCTCGTCGTCGATCACGACCTCGGCCATGTCGTCGTCATCCTCGCCGAGCTCCGAGGCGTCCTCGATCAAGTCCTCGTCTTCCTCGCCCTCTTCGAGCTTGCCGAGGTTCTCGTCCTCCTCGACCTCCTCGTCGACCTCGAGATCCTCGTCGTCCGCCACATCGGCGTCCTCATCGGCCGCGACCTTCTTCTCGGGCTTTTTGGACGGCTTGGCCTCGGCCGGCACCGCAGTGGCGCGGCCGCGCCGCGAGCGCAGCAGCGCGTCGGGGTCGAACTGCGTGCCGCACTTCGGGCAGGTGATCGGCGTACGCTGCAGGTCGTAGTACTTCGCGCCGCAGCTCTGGCAGGTATGCTTGGTGCCCCATTCCGGCTTGGCCAATGGGCAATCCTCCAACACGAGGGGGATAAGGCTGGGCGACGCAATTGCCACGATCATGGGAGGCTGTCAAAACCAAAATGATACGGGGAACGACACCCGGCCCGGAGCCCTGGCGAGGGCTCTCGGAGGCCAGGGAAGCGGCGGTTTGCAGGGCCGCCGCACCGTGTTAGTGATGGCCGCGCCGTCCCTTTGAATGAACCTGGACCAGCCGGCAAGGAGCCATGCAGGCGCTCACCGCACATCCCGCCGAGGCGATCTCGGGCAGCGCCCGCGCGCCCGGCGACAAGTCGGTCTCGCACCGCGCCCTCATGCTGGGCGGCCTGGCGCTCGGCGAAAGCGAGATCGACGGCCTGCTGGAGGGCGAGGACGTGCTGCGCACCGCCGCCGCCATGCGCGCGCTGGGCGCCGAGGCCGAGCGCCAGGCGGACGGCCGCTGGCGGCTCTACGGCCGCGGCCTCGGCGGGCTGGTCGAACCCGACGCCGTGCTCGACCTGGGCAACAGCGGCACCGGTGCGCGCCTGCTGATGGGCCTGATTGCCGGCCATCCGATCACCGCGACGCTGACCGGCGACGCCTCGCTCTGCGCCCGGCCGATGGCCCGCGTCACCGAGCCCTTGAGCCAGATCGGCGCCCACTTCACCGGACGCGCCGGCCAGCGCCTGCCGCTCACCGTGATCGGCACGGCCGAGCCGCTGCCGATCCGCTACCGGCTGCCGGTCGCCTCGGCCCAGGTCAAGTCGGCGATCCTGCTGGCCGGCCTGATGGCGCCGGGCGAGACCACGGTGATCGAGCCGGCGCCGACCCGCAATCACAGCGAGGTCATGCTGCGCCACTTCGGCGCCAGACTGCGCGTCGAGCCGGACCGGGACGCGGAAGCCGACGGCGAAGAAGAGACCGGCGGCCAGGCGATCACCCTGGTCGGCCAGCCGGAGCTCACCGGCCGGCGCGTCGTCGTGCCCTCCGATCCCTCCTCGGCCGCCTTCGCCGTGGTGGCGGCGCTCTTGCTTCCGGGCTCGAGCCTGCGCCTGACCGGGGTCGGCGTGAGCCCGTCGCGCTGCGGCCTCTACGCGACGCTGCAGGAGATGGGTGCCGATCTGCGGTTCGTCGACGCGCGCGAGGTCAACGGCGAGCCGGTCGCCGACCTGGTGGTGCGCGCCGGCCCGCTGCAGGGCGTCACCGTGCCGGCCGAGCGGGCGCCCTCGATGATCGACGAGTACCCCATCCTGGCGGTGGCCGCCGCCGCGGCCGAGGGAACGACCGTGATGCAGGGCCTGGGCGAGCTCAGGGTCAAGGAGAGCGACCGCCTGGCCGCCATGGCGCGCGGCCTGGCGGCCTGCGGCGTCACGGTCGAGGAAGGCCCCGACAGCCTGACGGTGCGCGGCGCCGGCGGCCGGCCGCGCGGCGGCAACAACGCGCCCATCGCCACCGACCTGGACCACCGCATCGCCATGAGCTTCCTGGTGCTGGGCACCGCGGCCGAGCGCCCGGTCACGGTCGACGAC
>JBHJOF010000105.1:0-8044 GCA_050330055.1 Kiloniellales bacterium | reverse complement strand
AGGACTTCGAGGCAAGCCTCGCAAGCGCCGAGACCTGGCTCTACCTTGCCAGCGTCCAACTCCTCATGCGCAGATTGGCAAGAGCTTGAAGACACTCAATTCATTTCGAGTCGGACTCTAAGGCGGTAGACAACGATCAGGATCGAAATCTTGTGCTGGACCACCTGCCCATTGAGGTTCGGTCCGGTCTGCCCAAGCAGCTACCCAGGCCGGAGGGCCCTAGAACTGCGGTCGTCGGCCTTCGGCCAGAAGAATACGAACTAATGAGTGTCAACAGTGTCAGACTGCTCCATCGAATTGAACCCAAGCACGATATGCCTCCACAAAACCTGAGCGAACGCCCCCATCATTTCATTCTGACGGATGGTGGATTTCGTCTCATTCCCGAGAAATGACGGTTGTGCATTGCGGGTCTGCGCGCCTTTCGTTCAGGTAAGAAGAGCCCCCGCACGTCAGCGGCTGGGAGGGTGAGGAGGACTCAACAAAGAGTCTGCAGTCGCACGAAGCAACTCTCGGCACCGCCGATCGTTCGTGCTAGGACTGCGCGGCGCCGGGGAAGCGTTGGGGAAGAAATCGTCATGCGCCTGAAGGACAAGGTCGCCGTCATCACCGGGGCCGCCGCCGGCATCGGCTTGGCCTGCGCCAGGGTCTTCGCTGCCGAGGGTGCGCGGGTCATGCTGGCCGACGTCGACCAGGCCAAGGGCGAGGCGGCGGCCGAGGCGATCCAGGGTGACGGCGGCGAGGCCCTGTTCAGTCTCTGCGACGTCGGCGACAAGGCCGAGGTCGATCGCCTGATCGAGACTACGGTCGGCGCCTTCGGCAAGCTCGACTGCGCCATCGCCAACGCCGGCATCGTGCACGCCTGCGACTTTCTCGAGCTCGAGGAGGCAGACTTCGACCGGGTGATCCGGGTCAACCTCAAGGGCGTGTTCCTGACCGGCCAGGCGGCGGCACGCCAGATGGTCAAGCAGGGCGGCGGCGGCACCATCATCAACATGTCCTCGGTCAACGCCGTCATGGCGATCCCGGCGATCACGCCCTACGTGGCGGCCAAGGGCGGGGTCAACCAGCTGACCAAGGTCATGGCGCTGTCGCTCGCCGACAAGGGCATCCGGGTCAACGCCATCGGCCCCGGCTCGATCGCTACCGAACTGGCCCAGACGGTGCTGGCCGATCCCGAGAAGCGCCGCGGCGCGCTCAGCCGCACCCCCATGGGCCGCTTCGGCGAGCCGGAGGAGGTAGCCCGGGTGGCCCTCTTCCTGGCCTCGGAGGATTCCAGCTACATTACCGGCCAGACCATCTATCCGGACGGCGGCCGCCTGGCCCTCAACTACACCGTGCCGGTGAAGGATTGATCCTCGTCTTTTCGCTGGAATCGCCGCTTTTTGCCCCAGGGATGACTCAGGACAAAGCGGCATTCGTGAACAATATTAAGGTTACCCGCTGGTTCTGGGATAGGCTTCCTAGAACAGCACCAGAACAGTCGGCGTAAACTATCTTAACTGTTCCTGCAACTTCTTGGCTTTACTTTCAAGTATGGTTAACGGATCGAAAGAATTTGATGCAATTTCATCAATCATATGTTAGCTTCTCGTCTTTCACGCCGACGGGGGGTCATGACGACGGGGCGCGAATGGGGCGTTCGGGGCAAGCTCAACAAGGCGAAACGACCAAGCGGTCGCAAAGGCCAGGGCTGCCGGGTATCACATCCAGCATGGAGATGCGTATGTACATCGACGACAAGCTGGCCGAAGGCTACGTCGTTGTCTGCGACGGCGGCGGCGAGCAGCACAGCTTTCTGGTGCGCAACCTGAGCCTCTCGGTGCAGTGCCCGAGCTGCGGCAAAGTCGAACTCTCGGTGGACCTGGCGACCGATTTCGTGATGCGCCAGGCCGATGTCGGCTCGCCGCAGCCCATGCCTCGGCTAGCGCAGCAGGTGGTCGGTTCCTAGACGCCTAGGCCGAAGATCCTTCTCGGAACGGAAGAGCGCCGCCCCTTGGGCGGCGCTTCTTCTTTGGGGGCCGGCTGACGCCTACTCATACCAACGGCCGTTAATTCTGCCTCGTCATCCCGGATGCGATGCAGCACGCAGTGCTGCTTCGCTGATCCGGGATCTGCCAGATGGAGAGCTTCGATAGCGCCAGATCCCGTGTCTGCACCGCATCACTGCGTGCTGCGGTGCGCACGGGATGACGGGTCAAGAATAAGCACCGCTGGTATTACTGGCTTGCCGGTGCCGGGGCTCGCGGAGCTTCCGGCGAGAGACCGAGCTGCTCGGCCAGACGCTCGATCTCGCTCAGGGCCTCGGGGCGCCCGGCGAAGACGGCGCGGGCCCGCTCAAGCGACTCGGCGAGCTGCGCCTCCCGCCCCAGCACCCGGTAGGAGCGCAGCAGCATGAGCCAGCCCTGCAGGTCGTCCGGCTCGGCCTCCAGGCGGGCCGCCAGTCCAGCCACCATGGCCTCGATCTGGGCCGGATCGACCTCGCTTTGCGCCTGGGGCTCCGCTGCCCGCTCGAGCTTGGCGTCGAGCCTGGCGATGATCGGCAGGCTGGCCGGATCGCGGCCGAGCGCCAGGGCGGCGTCGGCGATGCGTTGGCGCAGGCTGCGCAGCCAGGGCGCATCGGGCGTCGAGTCCTCGGCCAGCGCGGTCCAGCGCTCGAGCGCGAGCGGCCAGTCGCCGTCCTGCGCCGCGGCCAGGCCCAGGTAGTAACGGGCGCGCGGCTCGCGCGGCTCGTCGGCGAGCACGCCGTTAAAGACCTCGCGCGCCGCCGCGACCACCTCGCCCTGGTGCAGCATGACCAGGCTCTCGCCGTACTCGGCCGCCACGTCGGGCCTGCCGCCGCTGATGCGCAGCGCTTCGCGGAAGGCCTCGACCGCCTGGGCCGGCCGGCCGATCACGCCGTAGGCCTGGCCGAGCCGCAGCCAGACTTCCAGGTCGTCGGGCGCGGCCATGGCCCGTTCGGCCAGGCGCCCGACCATGGCCTCGACCTCAGCCTGCTGCTCCGGCGAAAGACCGGGAAGCGGCGCTCGTTCCGCGTCCCGGCCACTCTGCGACAGCGCCGCCATTAGCCGCTCGCGATCGACGAGCTGCGGCGCGCCGAGATAGTGATAGGCCAGGAAGGCGGCGACCGGCAGCAGCACGGCAATGGCAATCGCGGCGATGGGCCGGCCCCGGTCGCCGCCCGTGCCGGCGTCCTCGCTGTGGTCGGCGGCCTGCAGCATGCGACGCTCGACCTCGGTGCGCGCGGCACCGGCCTCGCCCTCGGTCAGGAGGCCGCGTTCCAGATCGCGGTCGATCTCGACGAACTGCTGGCGGTAGACGCTCAGGTCATAGGCGCTGCGCGGTGCCGGCGCGGCTGCGCGGCGCAGCAGCGGCAGCAGCAGCACGGCCACCGCGACCAGCGTGATGGCGGCCAGGATCAGCCACAGGGTCATGCGGCCTAGCTAGGGCGCCGATCTGCCGCCCGTCAACCTTCGTCACACCACGTTCGCTTCCCTGAGCGGCCGGCCCTCCAGGAGGCGCGCGTAGCCGAGCGCCGTCAGGTCGAGCGTCTGGTACGTCCCGTGCACGATCAGCTCGGCGAGCGCGCGGCCGGCGGCGGGCGACTGCTGGATGCCGTGGCCGCTGAAGCCGTTGCAGAAGTAGAGCCCGGCGATCTCCGGGTGCGGCCCCAGGACCGCGTTCTGGTCGAAGGCGTTGTAGTCGTAGTGCCCGGCCCAGGCGCCGCTCAGCTTGATCGCCTCGAAGGCCGGCACGCGCGCCGCCAGGGTCGGCCAGATCACCTCCTCGAAGACTGTGTAGTCGAGCTCCAGGTCGCGCTCGTCGCAGGGTCCATCCTGCTCTTCCGGCGGCGAGATGATGGCGAGATACTGCTGGCCCTCCGGACGGAAGGCGACGCCGCTCGGGTCGATGGTGAGCGGCGCGCGCAGCAGGTCGGTGCGGCAGTCGAAGACGTAACTCATGCGCTTGCGCGGCTCGACCGGCAGCTCGGCACCGGCCAGCGCCGCCACCGCTCCGGCCTGCGGGCCGGCCGCATTGACCACCACGCCGCAATTGATCTTACCGGCGTCGCGTAGTTTGAGGCCGGTCACCCGCGCGCCGTCGCGCTCGATTGCCGTGACCTCATCGTGCAGATAGGTGACACCGAGCGACCGCGCTTTACGGCGGAAGCCTTGCAGCAGGCCGGCCGGATCGATCCAGCCCTCGTTGGCGAGGCCGAGCGCCCCGGCCGCGATGCCGTCGGTGCTGAGCCAGGGGAAGCGCTCGCCGATCTCGTCGGGGAGCAGCAGCGTCACCGCGGCGCCCAGGTCCTGCTGCAGCGCGACGTTGCGCTGCAGAATCGGCAGGCCGGCGTCGCTGGCCAGGAAGAGATAGCCCTGCTCCTTGAAGCCGAGATCGGGCGCCTCGCCCTCGACCGCGAGCAGCTCGGCCACCTGGCGGACGAAGGCGACGCCGAAGAGCGACATCGAGACGTTCTCCGGCGTCGAGAACTGCTGGCGGATGCCGCCCCAGGAGCGCGTCGTGGCGCAGTTTGCGTAGGACGGGTCGCGCTCGACCACCAGCACTTTGCCGTCGAAGGCCGGGTCGTTCGCCAGGAAATAGGCGATCGCGCTGCCCATCACCCCGCCGCCGACGATCGCGACGTCGGTGCTAGCGGGCATCGCTTTGTATTCCGGCGCGCGCTCCTTCTATCGGGACGCGCCGCGATCCGTCGCAACGTTCACCACTGTCGTCCCGGGCCTTCGCCGCGCCGAAGCGGCTTCGGCCGCGCAGGCGGGGCTTGTCCCCGGGACCCAATGGCGCTGCTGCGCGATGATTCGCTACTAAGTTTACATCATCGTCAACGGCGAGGGCATTGGGTCCCGGCAACAAGTGCCGGGACGACAGCCGTGAGTGTGGCAAGGGCGAGCATCTCGTGCCCCAGATGTGCGAGCACCTTCGCGTCAATGGGGGAGGAATGAGATTGCGCAGTCTCTTATTCTCCCTCCCCCTTGATGGGGGAGGGCCGGGGAGGGGGTGAAAGCGCGCGCCGACAATCATGTGCTCAGTCCTCGGCGCCGGGGCCGAGCAGGGCGCGGCGGAAGCGTTCCTTCAGGTGCGCGCCGTCCTTGGGCGGCAGCACCAGGGGCGGCTCCTCGGCGCGCACCTTGATGGCGACGAAGACCGGGCCCTCGCCGCCGCGCAGCCGCGGCAGCGCCTCGTCGAGCGCGTCCTGGTCGTAGGCGCTGGCGGCCTCGGGGATGCCGGCGGCGGCCGCCACCGCGGCCAGGTCGGTCGGCCCGGCGGTGTGGGTCGCCTGCATGCCGGTTTCGCCGTAGCGCTCGTTGTCGAGTACGGCGATCGCCAGGTTGCGCGGCTGCTTCAGAGCGACGGTGGCAAGCGAACCGAGTCCCATCAGCATCTCGCCGTCGCCGGTGATGACCAGCACGCGGCGCTTGGGCTGGGCGAGCGCCAGGCCGAGCCCGACCATGACCGCGCCGCCCATGGCGCCCCACAGCGGGAAGGTGAACGGATGGTCGCCGGCCGCGGTCACGTCCCAGCTCGGCGCGCCCAGGCCGCTCACTACCAGGAGATCGTCCCGGTCGCGCAGCAGCGCCGCCACGACCTCGCGGCGCCGCAGGGAGTAATTATCGCTGCGCAAAGCGGTCATGGCTCAGCGCCCGAAGGACTTGGCGCCGATCAGGCGCTGGCCGATCAGCACGGCGGCGGTGGCGGGCCCCTCGAAGGCCATGCGCCCGGCGGCGGTGACCTCTTCGCCGGCGCGCGCCGCCTCCTCCAGGGGGAAGACCAGGCCGCCGGCCAGGCGCAGCACCTCGGGCGTCATCTGGCCCATCGGCACCTGCCAGGGATTGAACTCGCCCCACTGGCCGCGCATGGTCACCAGCATCAAGAGCGGGAAGCGGCAGACCTGCGGCAGCGCCAGCAGGTTGACGCAATTGCCGACGCCGCTCGACTGCAGCAGCAGCACGCCGCGCTGCCCGCCGAGCCAGGCCCCGGCCAGGAGCGCGATGCCCTCCTCCTCGGTGGTCAGCAGCACCGTCTCCATGCCGGGCTCGGCGGCGCAGCGCTCGATCAGGGCGGCGTGGCCGGCGTCGGGCACGTAGGCGACCTGGCGCACGGCCAGCGCCTTCAGCGCCTCGAAGATGGCGTGCGGCCAGCGTTGCTCGGCGTTCTGTGGCATGGGCGCTCCCGTTTGGCGCCCCTCTTTAGCGGTTCGGCCGGGCGGGCGCCAGCCGCCGCAAGCGCCTTGGCAGAAGCGCCGGCCTCTCCTACCGTGCCGCTCCCCGCTACAACGATCGCCGGAATGGATTCCTGAGTCATGGCAATCGAATCGCCTCCGGCGAGGCCGCTGCGATGACAGCTCCGCTGCGCGGCCGCCCCCCTCCCGCCTTCGCGGCGCGCCAAAGCACCGCTACGGCGCGACGGCGGCCCGGCCTCCCCCCATCAAGGGGGGAGGAGAGTAATCGCGATGGCGCGCAGAGCTTTTTTACCTCTCCCTTGAGGGGAGAGGTCGGCGCGCTGGTGCGCCGGGTGAGGGTGGCCGGCCGGCGCGGCGCGCCGGCCGAAACAATGCGATGAACAGGTCGCCTGATCGCGCCCGCCTGGCCGTCGACATCGGCGGCACCTTCACCGACGTGGCGTTGGAGGTGGGGGAGCGCCGGGTCACCACCAAGGTGCTGACCACCACCCGCGCGCCGGAGGCGGGCGTGCTGGAGGGCATCGCCAAGGTGCTCGAGCTGGCCGGAATCATGCCCGATGCGGTCGGCCTCATCATCCACGGCACCACGCTCGCCACCAACGCGCTGATCGAGCGCAAGGGCGCCAAAACCGCGCTGCTCTGCACAGCGGGCCACCGCGACTCGCTCGAGATGGCCTACGAGAACCGTTTCGAGCAGTACGACATCATGATCGACCGGCCCGAGCCCCTGGTGCCGCGCGCCCTGCGCTGGCCGGTCGGCGAGCGCCTGAACGCCCGCGGCGAGGTGCTGCTGCCGCTCGACGAGGCCTCGGTCGAGGCGCTGCTGCCGCTGATCGAAGAGCAGGGCATCGAGAGCCTCGCGGTCGGCCTGCTGCACGCCTACGCCAACCCGGCGCACGAGCGGCGCGTGGCGGAGATCCTGCGGCGCCGTTTCCCTGCGCTGCCGATCTCGCTGGCGAGCGAGGTCTGCCCCGAGATCCGCGAGTACGAGCGGCAGTCGACCACCGTCGCCAACGCCTACGTGCAGCCGCTGATGGCGCGCTACCTGGTGGCGCTCGAGCGCGCGCTGCGGGAGCGCGACTTTGCCTGCCCCTTCCTCTTGATGACCTCGGGCGGCGGCCTGACCGACTTCGAGACCGCGGTGCGCTTCCCGATCCGCCTGGTCGAGTCCGGCCCGGCGGGCGGCGCCATCCTGGCCAGCCGAATCGCCGCCGAGTGCGGGCTCGAGGCCGTGGTGTCCTACGACATGGGCGGCACCACGGCAAAGCTCTGCCTGATCGACGAGGCGAGGCCCCTCACCTCGCGCAGCTTCGAGGTGGCGCGGGTCTACCGCTTCATGAAGGGCAGCGGCCTGCCGCTGCGCATCCCGGCGATCGAGATGGTCGAGATCGGCGCCGGCGGCGGCTCGATCGCGCGGGTCGATGCCCTGAAGCGCGTCACCGTCGGGCCGGAGAGCGCAGGCGCCGAGCCCGGCCCGGTCTGCTATGGCCGCGGCGGGACGGAGCCGACGGTGACCGACGCCGACCTGGTGCTGGGCCGCATCGAGGTCGAGCGCTTCGCCGCCGGCACCGTAATACTGCAACCGGATGCGGCGCGCGACGCGCTCGCGCGCAACGTCGGCGCACCGCTCGAGGTCGGCGACGCGCTGGCCGCCTTCGCGGTTGCCGAGGTGGTCGACGAGAACATGGCCAATGCCGCGCGCGTGCACGCCGTCGAGTGGGGCAAGGACGTCGCCAGGCGCAGCCTGGTCGCCTTCGGTGGCGCCGCGCCGCTGCACGCCGCACGCCTGGCCGAGAAGCTCGAGATCGAGCAGGTGGTGGTGCCGACCGGCGCTGGCGTCGGCTC
>JBHJOF010000104.1:0-4406 GCA_050330055.1 Kiloniellales bacterium | reverse complement strand
CAGAACAACCGCGTCACGACCGAGCCCAACAGTTGTTTGTGATAGCAGCCGAAGCTTAACAGCATCCACGCCAAGTTCTTCAAGCCGGCTGCCCCACTGACGTTCAGTTTCGTCATCCGATTTCATCCTGGAATATTGCATCGGATCTAAGCGCAAGAAAAGCCCCGCCGGCCGGAGCGGGCGGGGCTTGTGTGATGCGCTAGAACAGTGCTGCTACGCTGCCTGCTGCCTGGGCTCGACCAGCGGCACGATGCAGACCGGGAGGGTAAGGCAATGTGGCGTGCGGGCCCCCGCAACCACCGACAGTTGACTCCCCGGAACGCCCGTTCCGGGGAGTTTCTCTTTGTGTTCGCCTTCATCGCAGAACGCCAGGATCGCCGCCAGCTCGCCATGGAGGCGGGCGTCCAGCCCGGCGCCGTCCGCGCGCGGGACGAGCTCGATCCAGTCGATCAGCGCGCGTAAGACCTCGGCGGCCTCGGCCTTGATGCTGTCGTCGTTGAGCGCCGCCTCCAGCTGCTCGACTTTGCGGCGGTAGATCCTGCTCAGACCTGGGTGGAGCCGCAACGGCGGGGCGGGCATGGCGGACCGGAGTTCTCGTTCGAGTTCGTCCCGGCGTGTCTCCAGGGCCGCCATGCGGTCCTTCATGGCAGGTGTGTACATGCCATCCTCGATGGCCTTGAGCAGGCCTGCGATCTTGCTCTCGATCGTCTTAGCCTCGCGGCGGAGCGCGGCAAGCCGTTGCTCGGCGTCGCGCGCGACCTGATTGACCTGGGCCTGAAACTCTTCGACGAAGGTCGCGACCAGCTCTGGCGCCATGAGCTTCTCCTTGAGGCCGGCTAGCACGCGCGCCTCGATCTCCTTGCGCAGAATGGTCGCCGAGTTGGCGCAGGTGCCTTTGGTGCGTCGCGTGGCGCAGCCATAGCGGTCGGCGGCCATGATCGTGTAGCCGCCACCGCAGAGGCCGCACCTGAGCAACCCGGAGAAGAGGAAGCGCCGGCGGTGCGCGCGGTTGAGCGGCTGGCCCCGGTCATCCCGACCGACCTCGAAGGTGACGGACTGCTGGCGCTGCTTGACCGCGTCCCAGAGCGCCTTATCGACGATCTGCAATTCCGGCAGCTCGACGATCTCCCACAGCTCGCGCGGGTTGGGCCGGGCGACCCGCTTGCCGCTGCGTGGATCCTTCACGTAGGAGCAGCGGTTCCACTCCAGACGGCCGGCGTAGAGCGCATTGTTGAGTATGCCGGTGCCGCGCTCGACCTGGCCGCGGATCGTGGTGTCGCGCCACTCGCGACCCTCGGGGCCGGGCACGCTCTCGGCGTTCAGCTGCCTGGCGATCGCCCGTGGCGAGCGGCCATCGGCATAGGCCTGGAAGATCCGCCACACGACGGCGGCCTCGGCCTGGTTGACGGTCCGCCCGCCGGTCTCTCCCTCGACCAGGTCGTAGCCGTAGGCCTTGCCGCCGGGGATTTTGCCGGCGAGCGCCCGGCCGAGCTGGCCGCGCCGGGTCTTGTCCTTGAGGTCGCTGAGGTAGAGCTGCGCCATGGTGCCGAGCAGGCCCACGTGCAGGGTGGTGACCTGACCGAGATTGACGGCGTGGAGGCCGATGCCCTGGAACTCAAGTCGGTCGAAGAGGGCGGCCACGTCAGCCAGCTTGCGGCCGAGCCGGTCGAGGTGCTCGGTCACCACCACGTCGAAGGCTTGGTGCTCGGCGTCGGCGATGAGCTGGCGGTAGGCCGGGCGCCGGTCGCTCGCACCGGAGAGTGCGCGATCGGCGTAGCCCTCGGCGAGCTGCCACCCCTGCCGCTCGATGTAGCGTCGGCAGAGCTCGACCTGATCCTCGATCGAGGCCTCGCGCTGATTGTTCGAGCTGTAGCGGGCATAGACGGCGGCGCGCATGGCTCATCCTCCTCGTTTGCGGCGGGCCGGGCCGAGGCGCATGCGGATCGCCGATACGTGCCCCGCGAAACGCCGGCTGGCCTGGGTCGAGCGGGCGAGATTGTAGTGCCGTTCGCCGACCTCGGGCGAGGCCTGCTGCAGGATGCCCGGAATAAGCCCGACCTGCTCGGGCGCCTCGATGGCCAGGTAGGTGGCGGCGGCCCGGCGCATGTCGTGCAGGCACATCGCCTTGCCGAAGGCAGCCTCCGTCCGCCGCCGGACGATGGCGTAGAGCTGCGGCTCGGACAGCGGGCGGCCGCGGGTGGATGGCCAGAGACCGTCGTGCTCGAGCATGCCGGGAAAGCGCGGCCGGATCTCCATGAGGAAGCGTTCCAGATAGGGCACCAGGAGCGGTTGCAAGGTTATCTGCTCGGAGCGTCCGGCCTTGGTGTCCTCGGGACGGAGCCTTAGCCGCAGCACCTCGCCCCGGCGGTCGACATGTCCGCTGACGGTGAGGGCGGCCAGGCTCCTGCGGCGGATCGGCCAGAGCGAAAGCAGCGCCAGCAGCAAGCCGTCGCGGTACTGGCGCAGGCCGTTCGGCGTCCAGGCGTTGCCGGTCGCGCTCCGCTCCATCAGATCGAGTCCGAGGTCGAGGAGCTGCCAGGGCGGCACCAGCCGCTCGAAGCGATCCTCGGGCCGTGCCTGGGCGGCGAGGCTCGACCGCAGCGCGCGTAGCCAGGTCCAGACGCCCTCGGGCGCCAACAGGCGGGCCGCGAGATAGAGGCCGTGGACGGCGATCGCCGTGGTCGTAGCGGAGCCCTCATCCTCGAGGACGGCTACGTAGTCGCGGAGGCGCGCAGGCGTGATGCGGCCCGCCGGAGGTCCCTCCATGGCCTGCGGCTGGAGCGCTGCGAGAAAGCCGAGCCAGCGGCGGTAGGAGAACAGGATGGTGCGCTGTGAACCTGCTGAGAGATGGGCGCCGGGCCCTTGCGTCTCCTCGAAGATGTCGCCCTCGACAAAGGCAGCATCCCAGGCGGCCCGGTCCGATGCAGGCCACTCCTCGAAGGGCAAGTGCTTGAAGGGGCGCATCGTGATGCTCACTGCTTTCGCGGCCGGCGTGGCCGCTTGCCCTTGAAGCGGAGCTGCTCGCGCTGCCTGGCGACGAAGTCCCCAAAGGCGCGGCTGGCGCGCTTGCTGCCGTTGCCGGCGTAGATGCGCGTCGTCTTGGACCAGGCGTGACCGAGCAGCTCGCGCACGGTCTCGAAGTCCTCGGGGTGGTCCTCGAGGTAGAAGACCGCCGCCACGTGCCGAAACTGGTGGATGGTCATCTTGAGGCCGACCCGCGCCAGAATCAGCTCCGACACCTGCTGCGAGAGCGTACCCTGGGCCTTGGGCTTGCCGCCCTCGACGACGAAGAGATCGCCGTCGGCATCGGCGTCCAGGCTCGGAAGGAGATGCTTGCGATACCAGCGCAGGCGCTGCGCGACGTCCGGCGGCAGCTCGAAGATCAGCTCGCGCCTTCTGCTCTTGGTTTCCTCGGCGGATATATGGAGCAGCAGGCGGCCACGCGGACCGTTCGGCTCGGAGAAGTGGCGGCGCCAGTTGAGACGGCTCAGGTTCTGGGGACGCAAGGGCGCGACGAGCTCGATGTCGACGGCAATCGCGACCTGCGCCTGCACGAATGGGAAGCGTGACGCATCGAGCTTGCGTGACACCTCGGCCAGCACCTCCTCGGGGAGGCGGTAGAGCGCGGCCCGCACCCGGTCGGCGTCGAGATCGGCGATCAGCGCCTTGTTCTTCTCGGTCAGCTCCAGCGGCACCGCCGGGAGCTTGCCCATGAGACGCTTGAGCTCCGCCAGATGGTCGGGTGAGGCACCGGCATGGAAGCGGGCAACATCGATCAGGGTCTTGGCGATGGATATGGCGAATGCGTTCGGCTTGCTTTGCGCCCGCTCGTAGTAATGCCGCAGCACAACCTTGAAGGCCTCCGGCGTCACGAGTTCTGCGAGCTGCTGCACCTGCTGTGCGCAGACGTGCCGCCGTGCGACGAGCGAGGCGGCGATCCTAATGTGTTCACGCTGCTGCCGGAGGGTCGAGTCGGCGAGCGGCCGGCGTGGCGCGGATTCCTCTGCCGCAAAGAGGTCCGGCTTGCGCCGCAAGGCCAGGTAGGCGTCGGCATCGGCGACGAAGGAGGAGGCGAGCTCGGACCAGTCGAGGTGCTCCCGAGGCTTGCGAAACGAACGGAGGCTGAGCTTGGTCTGTGGCCAGCCGGGCACCTGCGATCGTGCCTCGTTCCAGAGCCTGGGCACGCGCCGGACCAGATCCTGGGGCTTGGGGCAAAGTGTGCGTGTCTCCAGCCAAACGTGGAAGTGCTCGATCGTCTCGTCATCGATGGTTGCGGGCGCGATCCCGCTCGTCGAGCACCAGTTCAGGAAGGTGGCCAGGCCGGTGGCCAGGCGCTTGTCGGCCAGACGGTCGACCAGCGGGCCCCAGGCCGGATCAGCCCTGGCCTTGCCCCGCGGCAGGGCGTC
>JBHJOF010000103.1:0-4685 GCA_050330055.1 Kiloniellales bacterium | reverse complement strand
GCTTCCGGCGGGCCGCCTCAAGTCAGGTATGACTGGGCACTCCGCCGTTCGCTGCGCGGCGGCAGTGAGTGAGGGGACGGGTATGGAAGGCTCTATCGCACGGTCGGATGTGGCACTGGACGTGGGCGCGGAAGCGTCGGACGCGCTTTCCGCTCTGATCGCGCGTCAGCGGCCTGGCTTTTGTCTCGAACAGCCGTTCTACGGCGACCCGGAGATCTACCGGCGCGACCTGGAGCGCATCTTCATGCGCCACTGGCTCTACGTCGGCCACGTGAGCGAGCTGCCGTGGCCGGGCGACTATTTCGTCTTCGAGCTGGCCGGCGAGTCGGTCATTGTCGTGCGCGGCCACGACCGCGAGGTCCGGGCGCTGGCCAATGTCTGCCGACACCGTGGCTCGCGGGTCTGCTGGGACAAGCGGGGCACGGCCAAGACCTTCCTCTGCCCCTATCACGGCTGGGTCTACGACCTGGACGGCGGCCTGCGCGGCGCGCGACTCATGCCGGAGGACTTCGACAAGTCGCGCTACGGCCTGAAGCCGCTGCGGCTCGAAGTCCTGCACGGCCTGATGTTCCTCAACTTCGATGACGAGGCGCCCACCCTGGGCGCGGCCGCAAAGGCGCTCGACGCGTCGCTCAAGCCCTTCTGCCTGGCCGAAGCCAAGGTCGCCTGCAGCCGGCTCTATCCGATCGCGGCCAACTGGAAGCTGTCGCTCGAGAACTACCTGGAATGCTATCACTGCGCCCCGGCGCATCCGGAGTATGCGCGCTCGCACAGCCTCAAGCTGCCGCACGAGCAGACCCGCGGCCTGCAGGCGGAGCTTGACACGCGCGCGGCGGCGGTCGGGCTCGCCACGGCAAAAATCAGCCGAATTCCGAGCGGTGAGCATCTGGCCGGCCCGCACTACTTCTATGATCGTCATCCGCTGTTCGAGGGTTACCTGACCGGCAGCGAGGACGGCAAGCCGCTGGCGCCGCTGCTGGGCGACATTCCGGATTTCGACGGCGGCGCCTCGAACCTGCAGGTCGGGCCGGTGACCTTCGGCCTGATCTACAGCGACCATGCGGTGATCTACGTCTTCACGCCGCGCGGGCCGCTGCAGAGTGACTGCCTCGTCGTCTGGCTGGTGCGCGGCGACGCCGTCGAGGGCCGCGACTACGACCTCGACCGTCTGACCTGGCTGTGGGACGTCACCACCAAGGCCGACAAGGCGATCATCGAGCATAACCAGCAGGGCGTCAGCTCGCGCTTCTACCAGCCGGGGCCCTATTCGCCGATGGAAAGCTTTCCCATCCACTTCGTCGACTGGTATCTCAAGACGATCCAGTAGCAGCCGCGGCCCGCGATCTCGCCTTCCATGCGCTGACGGCGCGGCGGCGGCCAACGCAGGGAGCAGGTCATGGCTGATCAGGCTGCCTTCGATCACGTTCTCGTGCAGCGTGACGACACGATCGCGACCGTCGTGCTGAACCGGCCGGACAAACTGAACGCCCTGACCAAGGACATGTGGCGTCGCCTGGGCGATGTGATGGCCGAGCTGGACGACGACCGGAGCCTGCGCTGCATCATGCTGCGCGGCGCCGGTGGCAAGGCCTTCTCTCCCGGGAACGATATCGGCGAGTTCGAGCACGAGCGCTCGAACCCAATGCAGGCCAAGGCCTACGGCGCGCTGGTCAACCGCGCGATGGCGGCGGTCTCGGTCTGCCGTCACCCGACGGTGGCGCTGATCGAGGGCATCTGCGTCGGCGGCGGGCTGGAGATCGCCGCGCTTTGCGACCTGCGCATCTGCGGCCGGTCGAGCCGCTTCGGCGTGCCGATCAACAGGCTCGGCCTGGTCATGGCCTATCCGGAGATCGCCGGCCTCAAGGCGCTGGTCGGGCGTAGCACCGCGTTGGAAATCCTGCTCGAGGGCCGCGTCTTCGACGCCGCCGAGGCCAAGGACAAGGGCCTGGTCAGCCGCGTCGTGCCGGACGACCAAGTCGAGGCCGAGGCTTACGCGGCGGCGCGGCGCATCGCCGCCGGCGCGCCGCTGGTCAACCGCTGGCACAAGAAGTTCCTGCGTCGCCTGGAGGACCCGGCGCCGCTCAGCCAGGCCGAGCTCGACGAGGGCTACGCCTGCTTCGGCACGGCGGACTTTCAGACCGGCTACCGCGCCTTCCTGGCCAAGCAGACGCCCCGCTTCGAGGGCCGCTAGCATGGGCGAGGCGGCCGTACGGCGGGGTCCCCTGGCCGGTGTCAAGGTGATCGAGCTGGCCCATGTCATGGCCGGGCCGGTCTGCGGGCTCATGCTGGCCGACATGGGCGCCGAGGTGATCAAGGTCGAGAAGGTGCCGGGCGGCGACGACTCGCGCCGCAGCCTGCCGCCGGCGATCGGCGGCCAGGCGGCCGCCTTCATGATGGTCAATCGCAACAAGCGCGGCATCGCCGTCGACCTGAAGCGCGACGACGGCAAGGCCGTGCTGCGCCGTCTTGTCGCCGACGCCGACGTGCTGCTCGAGAACTACCGGCGCGGCACCATGGAGCGCCTGGGCCTCGGCTACGACGATCTGGCGCGCGACAATCCCGGCCTGATCTACTGCGCCATCTCCGGCTTCGGGCGCAGCGGCCCCTATGCCGACCGCGCCGGCTTCGACCTGATCGCCCAGGGCATGAGCGGTCTGATGTCGATCACCGGAGAAGGACCGGGCCGGCCGCCGGTCAAAGTCGGCTCGCCGGTCACCGACATCACCGCGGGCATCCTGGCCGCCATGGGCGTCGCCGCGGCCTACGCCAACCGCCTCAAGACCGGCCGTGGCCAGCGCGTCGAGACCTCGCTCTTCGAGGCCGGCATCGTGCAGACCTACTGGCAGTCGGCGATCGCGCTGGCGACCGGCGTCTCGCCCGGCGCGATGGGCTCGGCGCACCCGCTGAACGCGCCGTATCAGGCCTTCCCCACGACCGACGGCTGGATCACAGTGGGCGCCGCCAACCAGGCGAACTGGGAGCGTCTGCTCGCCGTGCTCGACGCGCAGGAGCTGGGCCAGGACCCGCGCTTCGCCGACAACGCCGGACGCATGGCCAATTTGGCAGAACTGGTTGCGCTGCTGGAGCCGAAGTTCAATGCGCGCGGCAGCGCCGACTGGCTGGCCCGGCTCGACGCGGCTGGCGTGCCGGCCGGCCCGGTGCTGAGCGTCGGCGAGATGCAGGCCGACCCGCAGGCGCGCGCCCGCGACATGGTGGTCGAGGTGCCGCACGCGACGCTGGGCCTGGTGGCGACGCTCGGCCTGCCGGTCAAGTTTTCCGAGACGCCCGGCGGCGTGCTGCAGGGCGCGCCGCTCTACGGCCAGCACAGCCGCGCCGTGCTGGCCGAGTTCGGCTACGAGGCGTCGGAAATCGAGCACCTGATCGCCGCGGGCACGGTGGTGGCGGCCGATTGAGGCGGTGCCGCCCTTCGACAATGCATCACCGCGCGGCTATGCTGATGGGAGAGTCTTCCTGCGATACGCGACCTCTCCTTCGACAGGCTCAGGATGAGGTCGCTTGAGTCCTGCCTCCACCTCATCCTGAGCCTGTCGAAGGATGAGGAAACGCGAAGCACGCCATGCTTCGTAGACGAATTCCAAAGCAGGGAAAGCAACGGACATGCGGCAGACGGTGCAGGCGATGCGGGGCATGGTGGTGGCGCCGCACCATTTGGCGGCACAGGCCGGCCTCGATGTGCTGCGCGAGGGCGGCACGGCGATCGAAGCGATGATCGCGGCGGCGGCCACCATATCCGTGGTCTATCCGCACATGAACGGCCTCGGCGGCGACGGCTTCTGGCTGATCAGCACGCCGGACGCGCGTCCGCCGCTGGCGATCAACGGCGTCGGCGCCGCGGCCGCCAAGGCCGACGAGGACCTCTACCGATCCAAGGGATTGACGGCGGTGCCGACGCGCGGCCCACTCGCCGCCAACAGCGTGGCCGGCACGGTCTCCGGCTGGCAGGCGGCGCTCGAAATCAACGCGGAGTGGGGCGGCAGGTTGCCGCTCGGCCGGCTGCTCGAAGCCGCCATCACCTACGCGCGCGACGGCTTCCCGGCGAGCGACGGCCAGCACCGCTTCACCGAGGCCAAGCGCAGCGAGCTGCAGGAGGTGCCCGGCTGGGCGGCGATCTTCCAGCCCGACGGCAAAGCGCCCGCGACCGGCGCGCGCTTCAAGCAGCCGGCCCTGGCCGAGACGCTCGGCCGGCTCGCCAAGGCGGGGCTCGACGACTTCTACCGCGGCACGCTGGCCAAGCGCATCGCCGCAGATCTGGAGCGCGCCGGCAGCCCGCTCTCGGCCGGCGATCTGGCGCGGCAGCAGGCGGTCCGCAACGAACCGCTGTCGGTGGAACTCGGCGTCGGCCGCGTCTTCAACGTGACGCCGCCCTCGCAGGGGCTGGCCTCGCTGTTGATCCTCGGCATCTTCGACCGGCTCGGCTGCAACGAAGCCGAAGGCTTTGATCACCTGCACGGCCTGGTCGAGGCGACCAAGCTCGCCTTCCTGCTGCGCAATTCCGAGATCACCGACCCGGCCTACATGACGCTCGACCCGCGGCGCGTGCTGCAGGACTCGTGGCTGCGCGAAGCGACTGCGAAGATCGACCTGCGCAAGGCCATGCCCTGGGGCAGCGGCCGGCCGGGCGGCGACACCGTGTGGCTCGGGGCCATCGACCGCGAGGGCCGGGC
>JBHJOF010000102.1:0-4525 GCA_050330055.1 Kiloniellales bacterium | reverse complement strand
CCCTCCCCCCTTGAGGGGGAGGGCTGGGAGGGGGACCAGCGCAGAGCGCCGAATGGCTGCCAGTCGGGAGACTGCCCGGCAGTAACAGCCCTTTCTTAACTCCTGCCCGCCATGCTTCCGGCACGAGGCGCCCTGCGCCTGCCCGAGCAGCCCGGAACACCAAGGATGACCAGCGTCCAGCCCAGCGCCATGGAGAGGCCGCCCGACGCGAGCGGGCGCCGCAACCTGGCACAGGCGAACGCCCCGGCATCCAGGAGGGCGGCGGCGGGCTCGGCGGCGCTCTGCCGGCTGAACTACGACCCGGCGCTGAGCCCCATGCAGGTCTACGAGGCGCACCGCGCCTGGGCCGGCCTGCACGCCCAGCCGCTCTATCCGCGCGATCCGGTCTTCGCCAACGATCCGAACCAGGCACGGCCGCTGCGCGTCGGCTACGTCTCGCCGGACCTGCGGCGTCACCCGGTCGCCTTCTTCGTCGAGCCGATCCTGCGCACCCACGACCGGCAGCAGGTGACCGCCGTCTGCTACGACACCGCCCCGGGCACCCAAGGGGGGATCGATGGCGGCGACGACATGAACCAGCACCTGCGCAGCCTGGCTGCCGAATGGCGCGACGTCGCCGGACTGGACGACGCCGCCCTGGCCGAGGCGATCCGCGCCGACCGCATCGACATCCTGGTCGACCTGGCCGGCCACACCGCCGGCAACCGCCTGCTGACCTTCGCCCGGCGCCCGGCGCCGGTCCAGGTGACGGCGATCGGCTACGTCACCACCACCGGCCTGGAGACCATGGACTATCGCCTGACCGATCCCTGGTGCGATCCGGGCGGGGCCGAGCGGGCCTACAGCGAGCGGCTGGTCCGCCTCGAGCACGGCTTCAATTGCTACGCGCCGCCGCAGGGCCTGCCAGAGCCCGGCCCGCTGCCCTGCCAGGCAAGCGGCACCGTAACCTTCGGCTCATTCAACAATCTCGATAAGATATCGCCGGAAGTTCTTGATCTATGGGGAAAGATCTTGGCGCGGGTGGCCGGCTCGCGGCTGCTGCTCAAGACCAAGACCCTGTCGCAGGACCGCGTGCGAAGGGCCATCCTGCAGTGCCTGGCCGGCCACAACATCGCGCCCGAGCGCGTCGAGCTCGTCGAGTGGTCGGAGACCCTGCGCCAGCACTTCGAAGGCTACCGCCGGCTCGACATCGCGCTCGACCCCTTCCCCTACAACGGCACCACCACGACCTGCGAGGCGCTGATGATGGGCGTGCCGGTGATCGCGCTGGCGGGCGACCGCCACGCCGCCCGGGTCAGCGCCAGCATCCTCTCCCGCCTGGAGCTGCCAGTGCTGATCGCAACGGACCCCGACGACTACGTCGCGCGCGCGATCGCGCTGGCCGCGCACGAGAACGCGCTGTCCAGCCTGCGCGCCACCCTGCGCAGGCGCATGATCACCTCGCCGCTCTGCGACGCCGCCGGCTACACCCGCACGCTGGAAGCGGCCTATCGCGCCATGTGGCGCGACTGGTGCGCGGCCGACTGAAGCCCTCGGCCAGCGGCGCGTCTTGAGCCGCCAGCCTGTCCTGGAGCATTTTCAGGCGAAGTGGAAGCCAGTTCGCCGTCCGAAAATGCGACCAATCAAAAAATTATAGAGCATGATCCGATTCAATCGGATCGAATCATGCTCTAGGCTGGCTCCCCTTCCTGCGGCTCTGCGCCCAGCTCGCGCGCCAGGGCCGCCAACTCGGTGGCGGCGCCGGTCAGACGCGCGGCGTCGATGCCGCGCAGCACCAGCGTGGTGCCGAAGCGGCCGTCGCGATGGAAGGGGTAGCTGCCGATCTCCACGTCCGGATAGCGCTGCTGCAGGGTTGTCAGGCCCGGGGCGATCACGCTTTCGGGCAGGAGCACGGTGATGCTGCGGCTGCCCAGCGGCCGGCCGCCCTCGAGCTGCGGCGCCAGGCTCTCGAACATGGCCTGCATGATATTGGGGATGCCGGCCATGACGAAGACGTTGCCGATGCGAAAGCCCGGCGCCGCGCTGACCGGGTTGCCGATCAAGCTGGCGCCCTCGGGCGTGCGGGCCATGCGCAGCCGCGCCTCCGTGAGCCCGCCCGGCGGGTAGTAGGCCTCCATCAGGGCGCGCGCCTCCTGGTTCTCGATCAGCGGCACGCCGAAGGCCTTGGCCACGCACTCCGCCGTGATGTCGTCGTGCGTCGGGCCGATCCCGCCGGTGGTGAAGACGTAGTCGAACCTGGGCCGGACCTCGTTCAGGGTCTCTACGATCCGCGCCTCGATGTCGGGGATGACGCGCGCCTCCATCAGCCGGACGCCGAGCTCGTTCAGGCGCTGGCCCAGAAAGGACAGGTTGGCGTCGCGTGTGCGTCCGGAGAGTATCTCGTTGCCGATGATCAGCAGGCAGGCGGTGACCACGCGCTCGCTCATGGCCCCGTTGCTCATAGTCTGGGCAGCCCTCCCCCTTCTGCCTTTGCCGGGATCCTCTGCCGCAACCCGGGCAAGGTGATTGCGCGCTCAGCCCCTGCGGTAGCCCTTGCTCTCCATGCAGCCGTTGATCAGCGTGGTGCGCCGGTTGCGGTATTCGAAGAGATTCATGCGCTGGGTGAGCTGCGTAAAACCGAGCCCGGAGTCGTCGTTGAAGTCACCGGTCGCGACGTCGGAGTCGATCCGCATGTCGCGCTCGACCTGCGACCAGGCATAGCGGTAGCAGGCCTCGATATCGGCGGTGCGCTGTTCCGAGGTGACGTTCGGCTTGCTCCAGCCCGAGACGTCGCGCGTCAGGCCGCCCTCTTCGGTCACGTCGCTGCTCTCCGCGCCTTCGGCCCTCTGGCTGCCCTGCGCCGTGCCGTAGGGGTAGCTGCTGACCCAGCCGCCGTCCGCGCTGGCACCGCCCTGGCTGGTCGCAGGCGCCACGGCCCGCTCGGTCGCGTCCGGCGGGGCCAGTGCCCCGGTTTGAGGCGCGGTCGGTTGGGCTGCCGGCGCCGTAGCAGTCGCCTGGGAGGATGGATAGGGGGTTCCGGAGCAGGCCGCCAAGGCGCTGCCGGCGAGAAGCAGAAATACCAGGAAAACTGAGCGCATAATCGAGTGTCCTCGGCAGGCGACTCATGGGGTTTCTATGACTTAAACTGCGCCCGCCCGGGTCAAGTTGCAAGGCTCGGCTCGCCTTTTCGTGGAATAGCCTGGCCCGCCGATCACCATGGAATTTCACGCCCCTCTGGTCCCCGGCCGCCTGGTCCGGCGCTACAAGCGTTTTCTGGCCGACGTCGCGCTGCAGAGTGGCGAGGTGATCACAGCGCATTGCCCCAATCCCGGCTCCATGATGGGACTGGCCGAGCCCGGCATGACGGTCTGGCTGTCGCGCTCCGACAACCCAAAGCGCAAGCTGGCCTACGGCTGGGAGCTGGTCGAGGCCGACGGCACCCTGGTCGGCATCAATACCGGCCATCCCAACCGGCTGGTCGCCGAAGCTCTGGCGGCGGGCGCGATTCCTGAGCTGGCCGGCTATCCCAGCCTGCGCCGCGAAGTGCGCTATGGCCGCAGCAGCCGCATCGACCTCTTGCTCGAGGGCCCGCTCCAGGACAGGGGCCGGCCGCCCTGCTACGTCGAGGTCAAGAACGTCCACCTGATGCGCCGGCCGGGACTTGCCGAGTTCCCCGACTCGGTGACGGCGCGCGGCGCCAAGCACCTGGAGGAGCTGGGTGACCGGGTACAGCTCGGCGAGCGGGCGGTGATGCTCTACCTGGTGCAGCGCGGCGACTGCGAGCGGCTGGCGATCGCAGCCGACATCGACCCGGCCTACGACCGCGCCCTGCAGCAGGCGCTGGCGCGCGGCGTCGAGGCGATCTGCTACGACTGCTTCGTCGAGACCGGCGGTATCACCCTGGCGCGTCCCTTGCCGCTCGCGCTTTAGGGCCAGGCTTCACAAACGGGCATTTCGCCGCTTCTTTCCTCATGCTTCGACAGGCACACCATGAGGGGCTTGTGCCGTTCCGGCACAAGCCCGCCTCACCCTGAGCCTGTCGAAGGGTGAGGCCAACCCACGCTCCAACGACTGCGGACGCCAATTGCGATTCGGGAGTGCCCGTCAGGCGATCCGATCACATACGACTGGCACCATCGGCGGCGCCTTGTCCGCCACTTGAACGATATGGCGCAGCGTCTTGGCCGCGGCCTCGGCCGCTGCGTCGTCGCGCGCGTGGATCAGGGCCAGGGGACGGTCGGGACCGACCGGCTCGCCGAGGCCGGCGATCTCGCTCAGGCCGACGGCGTGGTCGATCGTGTCCCCGGCGCGGCGGCGGCCGCCGCCGAGTGCCATGACGGCCAGCCCGACCGCCCGCGTGTCCATGGCCGACACCGTACCCGCGGTCTCGGGCAAGGCCGGCCGCACCACCGGCGCCTGCGCCAGATGGCGCACGGGCTGCTCGACCAGGTCGGCGGGACCGCCAAGCGCCGCTGCCATGGCGGCGAAGCGCTCGGCGGCCCGGCCGCTGGCCAGCGCCGCCTCGATCCGCGCTCTCGCCTCGTCC
>JBHJOF010000101.1:0-7802 GCA_050330055.1 Kiloniellales bacterium | reverse complement strand
TCAAGCGGCTGCGCAAGAAGTTCAAGGAGGTGGACGCGAACTTCGCCCACATCGAAACGCTCTATGGCGTCGGGTATCGTTACCGCGACAGTTAAGGCCTTCGTCAAGGGGGAAGGCCGCGCGCGCGGGCGAGGGGAGGTCGCGCCGTCAAGCTCCGCGGATGGTCCGACTGCCGACTCTCTGCCAAGCGACAGCTTGACCAACGATGCCGCAGGCCACCTCGGGCCGAGCTTGAAGCTGAGACCCGCCGTCAGCGAACCGCCACGGCTGCGCCGGGACGAGCGGTCGCGGTCCGCCCGCCGCGGCAAGGAAGCGAGCGACAAGACGCGCACTGCGCCCGGCGCGCGGCCGATGCGGCGTGGCTGGCGTTCGCCGCTGACCCGGCGCATCCTGGCGCTTAACGTGCTGGCCCTGGTGATCCCCGTGCTCGGGCTGATGCATCTCGATCAGTACCGGCAGAGCCTGATCGCCTCGGCGCACGACGCGCTGCAGATCCAGGGTCTCGCCTTCTCCGCCTCACTCGGCAGCACCGCGGCGATCGCCAGCCAGGAGGGCGGCGAGCGCCTGCTGCCCGACATCACCCGCTCGATGAGCCGCGTACTCTTCTCCAACACCGGCATCCGCGCGCGCATCTTTGCGCCCGACGGCGGCCTGATCGCCGACAGCTCGGTGCTGGGCGAGCAGGCCAGCGAAGTCGAGGTGGTCGAGCTGCCGCCGCCGGACAGCGGCTCGCTGCTCAGCCAACTGGGCGCGCTCTACGATCGGGCGGTCGACTGGTTGCCGGGTATGGGCGACCTGCCGCCCTATCGCGAGCCGCCGACGCAGCGCGCCAGCGACTATCCCGAGGTGCAACGGGCGCTGCTCGGCGAAAGCACCAGCCGGGTGCGGGTCGCCGCCGACGGACATCTGGTGCTCACCTCCGCGGTGCCGGTGCAGCGCTATCGCCAGGTGCTGGGCGCGCTGCTGCTGACCCGCGACGGCGACGACATCGCCGAGGCGGTGCGCGACCGGCGCCGCGACATACTGGTCGTCTTCGGCGCCGCGCTGGCGATCACCGTGCTGCTGTCGTTCTATCTCGCCGGCACCATCGGCCGGCCGATCCGGCGCCTGGCTCACGCCGCCGACCAGGTGCGCTACAGCAAGGGCCGCAAGTTCGAGATCCCCGACTTCTCGCAGCGCCGCGACGAGATCGGCGAGCTGTCCAATGCGCTGCGCGACATGACCGAGGCGCTCTGGGCGCGGCTCGACGCTATCGAAGGCTTCGCCGCCGACGTCTCGCACGAGATCAAGAACCCGCTGACCTCGCTGCGCAGCGCGGTCGAGACGGTGGCGCGGGTCGAGGACCCGGGACAGCAGAAGAAGCTGATGTCTATCATCCTGGAAGACATCCAGCGCATGGACCGCCTGATCAGCGACATCTCCGACGCCTCGCGCATCGACGCCGAGTTGTCGCGCGCCGAGAGCGAGGTGGTCGAGGTCGGTCCGCTGCTCGAGGCCCTGGTCCAGGTGCACGAGGCGGGCCTGGGCGGCCAGCGCTTCGAGCTGGCGGTAGACGGTCAGCGCCTGCTGGTCATGGGGCTGGAGAACCGGCTCGGTCAGGTGTTCCGCAACCTGATCAACAATGCCATCTCCTTCAGCCCTCCGGACGGCGTCATCCGCCTAGCCGCGCACCGCGAACAGGGGCGCGAACAAGGACGCGAGCAGGGCTGGGTCGTGATCACCATCGACGACGACGGCCCCGGCATGCCGGCGGACAAGCTGGACAGCGTGTTCAACCGCTTCTACAGCGAGCGGCCGCGCGGCGAGAAGTTCGGCACCCACTCCGGACTCGGCCTGTCGATCTCGCGTCAGATCATCGAGGCGCACGGCGGCTCCATCCGGGCCGAGAACCGTCACGACGAGCAGGGCCGGGTGATCGGCGCGCGCTTCATCGTCCGCCTGCCGGCCTGCTGAACGGCAGGCCGGCTTGTCATGACTCAGGCGATGACGCGGTCCAGCGCACAGCCGGAGCTGATCCATGCCACCTGCGTCGCGCTGGAGGGCGGGCCTGGTCTGCCTTGGCCCGGTGCGCAGGCCCTGCTGCTGCGCGGCCCGCCGGGGGCCGGCAAGTCCGATCTGGCGCTGCGCCTGATCGACGCCGGCTGGCGCCTGGTGGCCGATGATCAGTGTCAGCTGCGCGTCGCCGGGGGGCGGCTGCTGGCCCGCGCACCCGACGCGCTGGCCGGCAAGCTGGAGGTGCGCGGCCTGGGCATCGTCGTCCAGCCCTACCTGGCCGAGGCGCCGGTCGCGCTGCTGGTCGAGCTGGTGGCGCCGGAGGCGGTCGAGCGCCTGCCTGAGTCGGCGCAGGTCGAGCTCCTGGGCATCGCCCTGCCGCGACATCGCCTGCATGCCTTCGATCCCTCGGCGCCGGCCAAGCTGCGCCTTGCCCTCCATGCTGCACTGCGACCTATAATGCCCGGTCGGGGCCCGGGTGGTACCCAGGGGAGCCTGGCCGAGGGGGACCAGGGCATGGCCGAGCAGCGGCAAGTGGACGCGCCTGGGGTGGCGGCCCGTCATCCCGTGGCCGAGAGCGCGGCCGAGGAGATGACAAAGGGCTCGCCCGTCGCGCCGGCTGCCAGGCGTCTGGTGCTGGTTACCGGCCTCTCGGGCGCGGGCCGCTCGACCGCGCTCAACACCCTGGAAGACCTGGGTTACGAGACCATCGACAACCTGCCGCTGGAGCTGCTGCAGGCTGGGCTTGCCGGGGCCGGGCAGCGGCCCATTGCGCTCGGCATCGACATCCGTGCGCGCAACTTCGCGGTCGATCCGCTGCTCGCCTGGGTCGAGCGCCTGAACGCCGACCCGGCCTACGAGGTGACCCTGCTGTTTCTCGACTGTGACGACGAGATCCTGCGCAGGCGCTACAGCGAGACCCGGCGGCGCCATCCGCTCGCCCTCGACCGGCCGCTGCTCGACGGCATCTATGCCGAGCGGCGCCTGATTGCGCCGCTCAACGCCCGTGCCGACCTGGTGATCGACACCTCGAGCCTGACGCCCGGCGACTTCCGCAACATCCTGACCGGCCACCTGGACCTGGAGAACGCGCCCGGCATGGCGGTTTTCGTGATGTCCTTCTCCTATCGCCTAGGGCTGCCGCGCGCCGCGGACATGGTGTTCGACGCGCGCTTTCTCGCCAATCCGCATTACGAGGCGGAGTTGCGCCCCTTGAGCGGGCGCGACGAGACGGTCGCCGGCTATATCCGCGCGGACCCCGGCTTCGGCCCTTTCTACCAGCGGATCAAGGAGATGCTGCTGCCTCTGCTGCCGCGCTACGAGGCCGAGGGCAAGAGCTACCTGACCATCGCCTTCGGCTGCACCGGCGGGCGGCACCGCTCGGTCATGCTGGCCGAGAGCCTGGCGGCGGAACTGCGCCACGTGGGGCGCCGGGTCACCCTGGTGCACCGCGATCTCGAGAAGCAGCACAACGCGCGTGCGTCGGACCAGGATTCGGCGTAAAACGACCGGCCCGACGCCGGAAGGAGTCTCATGATCGGACTTGTTCTCGTGACCCATGGCCGCCTCGCCCGCGAGTTCATCGCGGCGATGGAGCACGTCGTCGGCCCGCAGCGCAACGTCGCCCAGGTCTGCATCGGGCCGGACGACGACATGGAGCAGCGCCGGCAGGAGATCATAGAGAGCGTGGCCAAGGTGGATGAAGGTGACGGTGTCGTGCTCCTGACCGACATGTTCGGCGGTACGCCGTCGAACTTGGCGATCTCCGTGCTCGACCACGGTCGCGTCGAGGTGATCGCCGGAATCAACCTGCCGATGCTTATCAAGCTGGCGAGCGTGCGCAGCAGCCAGCCGCTCAAGGCCGCCGTCGCCGAGGCGCAGGAGGCCGGGCGCAAGTACATCAACGTCGCCTCGCAACTGCTGGCCGAAGAAAAGCCCTAGGGGCGCGGCGCGACGACGGGACGAGCGCCGCTAAACGAGCATGACCAAGCATGCCGAGGAAGCGATCCGCCGTCGGGTCACCATCGTCAATCGGCGCGGCCTGCACGCCCGCGCCGCCGCCAAGTTCGTCAAGCTGGCGGGACAGTTCGACGCGGAGATTACGGTGTCGAAGAACGGCATCACGGTGTCGGGCTCCTCGATCATGGGTCTGATGATGCTGGCCGCGGCACCCGGTGTGGAGCTGGAACTGTGCGCGCAGGGGCCCGCTGCGGCCGGTGCCTTGAAGGCGCTGGCCGCGCTGGTACAGAACAAGTTCGGCGAGGATGACTAGGGGCGAACAGAAGCGGCGGAAGAAATCCGCGGGCCGTGCGTCCGGCGGCAAGACCGTGCGCAAGGCGCCGTCTGCGCACAAGACCGCGGCCGCGCGCGACC
This sequence comes from Kiloniellales bacterium, assembly GCA_050330055.1. Classification (GTDB taxonomy): domain Bacteria; phylum Pseudomonadota; class Alphaproteobacteria; order Kiloniellales; family JAKSDN01; genus JBHJOF01. The sequence goes on along the minus strand of JBHJOF010000101.1, from coordinate 3,437 downwards.
AGGTCTTCGAAGGTCTCGGCGTGTCGCCTGGCATCGCCATCGGCGAGGCCTACGTGCGCGAGAGCGGCCACATCCAGGTGGCCGAGTACCTGGTCCCGACGACCAAGCTGAAGGCCGAGGTCGAGCGCTTCCAGGGCGCGGTCGCCAAGGCGCGGCGCCAGCTCGGCAAGCTGCAGGTCAAGGCGGAGTCGCTGCACGGCGCGGCCGCCGAGGAGCTCGGCTACCTGCTCGACGCGCACGCCCAGATGCTGGCCTCGTCGCGTCTGCTGGAGGGCGTCGTGCGGCGCATCACCGAAGACCGTCTCAATGCCGAGGCGGCGGTGATGGCCGAGATCACGGGCATCGCAGCGAGCTTCGAGGCGATGGACGATCCCTACCTGCGGACGCGCGGCGACGAGATCCGCGAGGTCGGTCTGCGGGTCGTGCGCAACCTCTCCGACAAGGAGTTCCACGGCTTCGGCGACCTCAGGCCGGACAGCATCGTGATCGCCGAGGAGATCACGCCGGCCGACACCGCGCTGATGGACCCGCGCCACGTCGCCGGCTTCGCCACCGTGCTGGGCGGCGCCGAGAGCCACACCGCGATCATGGCGCGCTCGCTCGGCATCCCGGCGGTGCTCGGCGTCGCCGGCCTGATGAACGGCCTGCGCAGCGGCGACAGCGTCATCATCGACGGCAGCAACGGCCTGATCATCGTCAACCCGCCGGCCGACAAGGTGCAGCACTACCAGGCCAGGCGCCAGGCGCTGGCGCGCGAGCTGCGCGCCCTGTCGCGCCTGCGCGACGTGGCGGCGGTAACGCGCGACGGCGAGCGCATCTGCCTGCAGGCCAACCTGGAGCTGCCGCGCGAGGTCGGCCAGGCGGTCGCGGCCGGCGCCGAGGGCGTCGGCCTGCTGCGCACCGAGTTCCTCTTCATGAACCGCGAGGACCTGCCGGACGAGGAGGAGCAGTACCAGGCGCTGCGCGAGGTGATCGAGGGCATGGGCGGGCGGCCGGTCACCGCGCGCACGCTCGACATCGGCGGCGAGAAGCTCAGCATCGCGCTGGGCGGCGCGGTCGCCCAGGCGGCCAATCCGGCGCTCGGCATGCGCGCCATTCGCCTGTCGCTGAAGGAGCGGCACCTGCTGGAGATCCAGCTCGCCGCCATGCTGCGCGCCGCCGCGCACGGCCCGCTGCGCATCCTGCTGCCGATGATCACCTCGGTCAGCGAGGTGGTCGAGGTGCGCAAAATGATGCAGGCGGTGGCGCGTCGCCTGAAGCGTCGCGGCGTCAAGCTGCCCGATCCGCTGCCGCCGTTGGGCGCCATGATCGAGGTCCCGGGTGCGGCGCTCTCCGCCGACGCGCTCGCCAAGTCCGCCGACTTCTTCGCCCTCGGCACCAACGATCTCACCATGTACACTCTGGCGATCGACCGCGCCGAGGAGGGCGTGGCCCATCTCTATAATCCGCTGCATCCCGCCGTGTTGCGCCTGATCCAGTTCTCGGTCGAGGCGGCGCTGCGGGCGCGCATCCCGGTCTCGGTCTGCGACGAGATGGCCGGCGATCCGCGCTTCACCGCGCTGTTCCTCGGTCTCGGCGTGCGCGACCTCTCGATGAGCGCCAACGCGTTGCTGCGCGTGAAGAGCCACATTCTCAACACCGACCTGCAATCGGCGATGCGCCGCGCCGCCGTCATCATGGACCAGGTCGACATCGGCCGCATCGCAGTTCTGCTCGACGACTTCAACAGCTTTACGTGATGCGAATTCACGCCAAGTAATTTTGCCATCGCTAGCGCGACGGACTCTTTTTCTGTCACCCTCACCCTCCCAAGCGTCCTGCGGCCGCTTGGGCCCCTCCCTCTCCCCTCCGAGGGAGAGGGGACAAGGAGACACACTCATTCCCTCTCCCTTGAGGGGAGAGGGAGGGGCCCATTGCGAAGCGTTGGGAGGGTGAGGGTGACTGCCGTTAGGCAGAAGGAAACGCTCAGAGCGACTTCAGAAACGCTATCAGCGCATCGCGCTCGTCCTGGGACATGGCGCGGAAGGCCTCGCGGGCGGCCTCGGCTTCGCCGCCGTGCCAGAGGATCGCCTCGGCCGGGCCGCGGGCGCGGCCGTCGTGCAGCAGGCGGTCGTGCTTGTTGACCTGCTCGATCAGGCCGAGGCCCCAGAGCGGCGGCGTGCGCCACTCGCGGCCGCTCGCCTGGAAGTCGGGCCGGCTGTCGGCCAGGCCCGCGCCCAGGTCGTGCAGCAGCAGGTCGGTGAAAGGGTGGATGATCTGGCCGGACAGCTCCGCTGCGCCTGCGACCTCTCCGGTCCGGAGCGTCGGCACGTGGCAGGCGGCGCAGCCGGCGCCGCGGAACAGGTCTTCGCCGCGCGCAACCTCGGGATCGTCCAGATTGCGTCGTGCCGGCACCGCCAGGCTCCGCGTGTAGAGCGTCAGCTTGGCGAGAAACTCGTCGCTCAGCTCCGGCGCGCCGCCGCTCGGCGCCGCCTTGCAGGCCGCCTGCGCTGCGGTGCAGTTCTCGTCCGGGAACAGCGCGCTGGTCAGGCCGATATCGCCGATCGCCGCGGCGGCGTTCTGCTGGCGCAGGCTCGGCTGGTTCGCCTTCCAGCCGAAGCGGCCGAGCGCCGGCTGTCCGGCCTCGATGTCCCAGATGTAATTGGGCCGGCCGGAGATGCCGTCGCCGTCGCGGTCGTCCGGATCGGCCATGGCCAGGATGTCGGCTTCGGGCACCGCCTCCAAGAGGCCGAGCCCGAAGACCGCCGGCGCCACGCGCGGCGATATCAGCAGATCGTCGCCGAGCGGTCCGTAGGCGGGATCGTGCAGCGTGACGCGCGGCTTGCGCAGCCGGTAGGGCGTGCCGTCGGCGTACTCGCCTTCGATCTCCTTCCAGGTAAAGGAGACGCGCGCCTCGGGTGGTACGCCCTGGATCGCCCGGTCGCTGATCTGGTCGCCATAGACCGGATGCGGGCGCGGCCCGCCGTGCTCGTCCGTGCCGGGCAATGAGATCCGGACCAGGATCGACTCGAGCGGCTCGTCCGGTTCCTCCGGCGGCTGGCCGCGGCCGTCGCGCAGATGGCAGCCGGAGCAGGACACGCGATTGAACAGCGGGCCCAACCCGTCGAAGGCTTTGACCGAGGCCGGCGCCTGGGTCCAGTTGGTGTTGAACAGGCGGTTGCCGAAGAAGAAGTCGCGTATCTTGTCGCGCGGCAGGTTGGCGGCCGGCAGAGAGAAGGCCATGCGGCTCTGCACCGGCCGGCTGGTCGCTCCGCCAGGCGCGTCACCGAGCGGTGTGTCGGCGAAGCGGAGGCGCGGATCGACGGCGCCGCTCTCGGCTTCAAGCGAACTCAGACCGACGCCAGCCAGCGCCAACCCCGTCAGGCTCGCCGCGCTGAGCAGGAGCGCGCTCAGCCAGGCGGTGGCCCAGGCGGCGGCCCAGGCGGCGGCAGGGCGCA
>JBHJOF010000100.1:0-16582 GCA_050330055.1 Kiloniellales bacterium | reverse complement strand
TTAAAACCCCCAGTAATCCTTGTTGGTTTTTTCTTTTTTTCTTGAAAAGCCTTTGCTTTTGAAGGAATGTGTGCTAAAGCATGTAAATATTTTGCTACCAATTTGGCTTGTTCGTTTCTGCCTTCCCAACCAATCCTGCTGGCCCTGGTGCTGTCCTCGGCTGGCCCTTGCTTCTACGACCTTATCACGGGAACTAAAGGCCCCTATGGCGAGCTCATGGCTTACCTGCAGGTCGCGAATCAGCAGTTTCGCAACTGGTCGCTCGAGGCTCAGTCATACCTTTGGCAGGGCTACCTGGGCGGCAACGTCGAGGCCGGCGGCGGCATCTCGGCCATGCCCAGCCTGCACGTCGCAGTAGAGGTCCTGCAAGCGCTGCTCGGCTGGCAGATTGGCCGAAAGCTTGGGCTGCTGCTCACGGTCTATGCCGCCGTGGTCCTGCTAGGCTCGGTCCACTTCGGCTGGCACTACGCGGTCGACGGCTATCTCTCAATTGCGCTTACCGCCGCGGTCTGGTTCGGCAGCGGCCGCCTGCTCCGCAGTCCGAAGCGCAAGTACGGCCTGGTAACCGGCCCAAACTATCCAGCATTTTAGACAAATCTATTACTATATTTTCTCGAATAACTATTTAATTGTATATCGTTTTTCTTCCGGTATTAACGGTCTGTTCAGACTCCTCGGGCATTATCGCTCACGATCACACGCACACCGGTGTGGGCTTTAGAGGAGAGTGCATAATGTTCAACGTCATTCGGGCCTTTGTGGCCGACGAGTCGGGTGCGACTGCCATCGAGTATGGCCTGATCGCCGCCCTTGTGTCGGTCGCTGCCATTACCGCCCTCCAGGCGATGGGTGGCTCGCTGGTCGAGATCTTCACTGTCGTTTCGGACGAGCTGGAAGATGCGGCTGCCTCCGCCGGCGGCAGCGGCAGCTGATTCGAGCCAATCCCGCTCATCCCCTGCCGGGGACGGCGCGGGAGCAGCGAGGGAAACGGGGGCCGGAGCATACTCCGGCCCCTATTTCTTTCTCGGGGCCCTGCGAAGTATCGCAGCCATTACAGGCTGATCTGGCAATTGAGGCCGTTTGGCCGGACCGCAGTAACCAATGGCTAACCGAACCTGCCGTATGGATGGGCGGATCTCGCGGAGCCGGGGCGGCATGGCCGCTTCGCACGCCGCGACAAGAGCGCCTGGCGGCCGCGAGCCCCAATCGTCGGAGCCAGGGGCGCGGCACACGCCGGGAAAAGGTCCGCCATGACCCTGTCATCCATCGTCGCACTCGTCTGTCTGCTGGGATTCTGCGGCCTGATGCTGGGCGCGGCGCTGTCCGACCTGCGCAGCCTGACGATCCCGAACCGCATTTCCATCGGCATCGCCCTGCTCTACCCGGCCTTCGTGCTGTCGAGCGGCCTGCCGCTCGACTGGCTCGGTGGCCTGATGACCGGCGGCGGCCTGCTGCTCGCGGGATTCGTGCTGTTCGCCTTGGGCGGCCTCGGCGGCGGCGACGCCAAGCTGCTGGCCGCGGGCGGCCTCTGGGCCGGGCCGCAGCTCGTGCTGCCCTATCTTTTCCTGATCGCGCTTACCGGCGGCGTCATGGCCTTGATCATGTGGCTGCGCCATCGCCTGGCAAAGGCGGTCATCCCCGCCTTGGTCTTTGCGACACCGGGCGACGAAGACTTTGCAAAGAAGCCGATGCCCTATGCCGTCGCGATTGCGACCGGCGCGCTTTACGTGGCGTTTACCATTCTAAAGCTAGGATAGGTCATGACTTTTCGATCCATTATGCTGATCGCAGCCGCCCTGCTCATGGCTGTTGGTACGGTGCTGGTGGCGCGCGGCTGGATCGAGAGCCAGCGCAGCCAGCCAACCGCGGCGCCGGCGCCGGCGCCGACCAAGGCGCCCTTCGTATTGGTCGCCGGCCGCGACCTGCCGCTCGGCAGCTTTATCAAGCAAGGCCAGCTGCGCTGGCAGGCCTGGCCGGATGACAGCCTGCCGGACAACTATCTGGTCAAGGGCAAGGTCAAGGAAGAGGATCTCTACGGCACCGTCGTGCGGCGCAGCTTCACGCCCGGCGAGCCGATCACCCAAGACCGCCTGATTCGGCCGGGCGACCGCGGATTTCTCGCCGCGGTGCTGCAGGCCGGTTTCCGTGCCGTCTCGATTCAGATCGGTGCCTCTTCCGGCATCGCCGGCCTGCTCTTCCCCGGCGACCGGGTCGACATCATCCTGACCCAGACACTCGAGCTGAGACCGGCGGAAGAGGAAAACAAGAGGTCGATCGAACGGCGCGCCAGCGAAACCGTGCTGACCAACGTCCGTATCCTGGCGCTCGACCAGAAAGTCGACGACCAGAGCGGCCAGCCCAAGCTGGCCAAGACCGCCACGCTCGAGGTCACGCCCAAGCAGGCGGAGATCCTTGCGGTGGTCCGCGAGCTGGGCTCGCTGTCTCTCGCCTTGCGCAGCATCGTCAAGGACGAGGAAGAGCTCGAGCGCCTGGTCGAACTGCAGCAGCTGCCGGAGGAAACGGACCCGGAAAAGGGTGCGACCTACACCTGGGACAGCGAAGCGAGCCTGCTGGTAAGCGGCCATCAAACCAACGAGAGAAAGACCGTGGTCACCATTGCCCGCGGCAAGGAGACCCAACAAATGAGCTTCGGGAGCTCGCAGTAATGTTCAGCAGACTCGCGACTCTGCGCCCGTTCCATCTGCTGCCTGGCCTGGGGGCCAAGCTGCCGGCAGCGGTCATGGCGGCGCTGTTCCTTTCACTCTCGGGTCTCGCGCTCGACGCCAAGGCCGCGGATGACGACACGAAAGTCACCACCGTGACGGTCGAGCTCAGCGAGGGGCGTTTGGTCCGTCTGGACGACCCCGCCAGCTCGGTCTTCATCGCCAATCCGGCGATCGCCGACGTGAACGTGAAGTCCTCGCGCCTGATCTATCTCTTTGGCACCAGGCCGGGCGAGACCTCGCTCTTCGCGCTCGACGAAGAGGACAACGTGATCGCCAACATCAAGGTCGTGGTCACGCACAACCTCTCGCGACTCAACGCGTCGCTGAGCCAGCTCGCCCCCGATAGCGACATTCGGGCGACCTCGATCAATGGCGCCATCGTGCTGTCCGGCGCCGTACGCAACGCGACCCAGGCCGAGGACGCACGCCGCCTGGCGACCCGCTTCATCGGCGAGAACGAAGAGGTGATCAATCAGCTCGACGTGACGGCGCCGAACCAGATCAACCTGCGGGTTCGCATCGCCGAAGTATCGCGCACTGTGATCAACCAGTTCGGCATCAACTGGGAATCCGCCTATACCGGCGCGTCCAACTTCCTGTTCGGCATCGCCACCGGCAGCCCGGTCGTACCAGGGACCCTGTTCGGCACCCAGACGGTGAGTCCGCCGGCCGCCAGCGGCTCCTTTCTGACCCGCAACAACCTCGGCAACAGCATCTTCTTCAACTCCACGGCCGGCAATTTCGACGTCAACGGCCTGATCGACCTGCTGGCCTCCGATGGCCTGGTCACCGTGCTGGCCGAGCCGAACCTGACGGCGCTGTCGGGCGAGACCGCAAGCTTCCTGGCAGGTGGCGAGTTCCCCATCCCGGTGCCCCAGAACGACGGCAACATCACCATCTCCTTCAAGCAGTTCGGCGTGCAGCTCGCGTTCACCCCGACCCTGGTCGGCGACAAGCGGATCTCGATGCGTGTCGCACCGGAAGTCAGCCAGCTCTCCAACAGCGGGGCCATCGTGATCAACTCGATCCAGATTCCGGCGCTGACCACGCGGCGGGCCGAGACCACCGTCGAGCTCGGCTCGGGCCAGGCCTTTGCCATCGCCGGACTGATGCTCGACAGCACGCAGCAGAACACCGACAAGGTGCCCGGCCTCTCCGATCTTCCGATCCTTGGCGCGCTGTTCCGCAGTGACAGCTTCCAGCGCGCCGAAAGCGAGCTGGTCATCATCGTGACGCCCTACATCGTGCAGCCGGTCGCCAGTGATCGCCTGCTGTCGGCGCCGACCGATCCTTACGTGAGCCGAGAGCCGAACGCGGCCGAACGCGAGCTCGCCATATCGCCGTCACAGCCTCAGACCATCCCGCTGGCCAGCGGCTTGGTGCCGGCCAACCCGCCGAGCCAGCCATCTGGCTTCATCGTCGAGTAAGGGGGCGACGCCATGGCAAGACAGCACCGCACGACCATCCGCATCGCCATCCTTGGCCTGGCGGCCCTGGCCCTGACCGCCTGCGAGACTTGGCAGACGCCCGACGAGTACGTCGGCGATCTCTTCCGCCACGGCCGCTGGCAGCAGGCAAAGCTGGTCCAGGATAACAGCGTCGAGCGCATCGCCATCGAGCATGTGGTCGCTTTCGCCAGCACCAGCGCCGACATGACGCGGGCCGAGCGCCTGCGCCTGGCCGAGTTCCTGCGCCGCGCAAACGTCGGCAAGGACGACCAGGTAACGCTCTACGGTCCGCTGCGTGACCACGGCCGCCATGACCCGGTGACCACCGCGCGCATCCAGTTCGTCCGCGGCGAGCTGCTGGTCAAGGGCATCAGCGCGACCGCCCCCCTGGTGCAGCGCAACGGCCAGGAGCTGCGCGACGGCATCTCCGTCGTGGTCTCGCGCAACGTCGTGATCACGCCTGACTGCAGCCAGCCGCAGCCGGCACCCGGCCATCGCCCCCGTTTCGTCGTTGGCTGCTCGAACACGGCCAACATCGGCAACATGATCGTCGATCCGCTCGACCTCGAGCATGGCAAGACTCCCGATCCCGCCGACGGCGAAACCGCAGCTCAGTCGATCAAGCGGTTGCGCGACCGCAAGACCGAAAAGCTCCGGAGCATCGATGCGGAGACGACGAACTGATGAGCGCCGCCGAAGAGTTCCTGTCGCAGCCTTTCCCGGAAACCTCCGGGGTCGCGGACTGCGTCGCATTCGTCAGCGACAACCAGACCCACGATATGGTGGCGAACGTGGTGCGGCAGTTCTTTGCCGAGCCCCAGGTGCGCGACGGCGGGCCGACCGAAGCCCTGGCCTATCTGAGCTCCTCCGACCACCCCAAGGTGATGATCATCGACATCGGCGACAGCAGCGATCCGGTGAGTGCCATGCTGTCGCTGACCACCGCCTTCCCCGAGGACGTGAAGCTGATCGGCATCGGCACGATCAACGACATCAGCCTCTACCGGGAGCTGACCGAAGCCGGCGTGCTCGACTATCTAGTCAAGCCGATCAGCGAGAAGGCCCTTGGCTCCGCGCTGACCCGACTGAGCCAGCCCGCCGCCAAGTCGGAGGACGCTCCAGGCAACGGCGTTCGCATAGCCGTGGTCGGCGCACGCGGCGGCGTCGGCTCGACCGCCGTCTCGGTCAATCTTGCCTGGCTGGCCGCCGAGGAGCGCAAGCTCAGGACCATCCTGGTCGATCTCGATCTCTGGTTCGGAACCGCGGCACTGGCGCTCGATCTGGAGCCGACCCGCGGCCTGCGCGAGGCGCTTGAGGACCCGGCGCGCATAGACAGCCTGTTCCTCTCCAGCGCCACCGCCAAGCTGAGCGAGCATCTCTCGGTCATGGCGACCGAGGAGGCCCTGACCGGCGACATGATGTACAACACCGGCGCCACCGAGATCCTGATCGAGTCCCTGTCGCACAACTATCGCTGCCTGGTGATCGACCTGCCGCGTTCGGCATTCCGTATGCGCCATCCGGTGCTGCGGACGGCAAGCCAGGTCGTGCTGGTCACCGAGATGAGTCTGGCCGGCCTGCGCGACTCGATCCGCCTGTTCGGCGCCTTCGAGGAAGCGGCAGAGAGAACGCCGGTCACCATCGTCGGCAACCGCGTCGGCGGCGCCAACGACAGCATGCCGCTCAACGAGTTCCAGAAGGCGCTGGGCCGAAAGGTCGACATCCTTATCCCGGACGACCCGAAGTCGTTCAAGGTGGCCGCCAACAGCGGCAAGCCGATGATACACAACGCGCCACGCAGCAAGGCGGCGAAGATGATGCGGCAACTGGCCGACAAGGTAGTGACGGTCGAGGCCGATGCCAGCAAGACTCACAAGGGGCTCTGGAATCGGCTGACCAGGAAGGCATAAGCTGGCATGAGCGGTGCCGTTGCAAAACCGGATTCGGCGCGGCAACGCGCTTCCCATCTGACGCCCCATATTGAGCGTCTGAGGCCGCTCGTCGTCGAGCTGTTCAAGAACGTTGACATCGCGACCCTGCCCCGCCCAGAGCTGGCGCTTCGGGTCGGCAACCTGGTCTCCAGTGAGCTCGCCAAGCAGAACGGCACCCTGAACCTGCTCGACCGGCGCACACTGGTCGCCGAGCTGGTCAACTGGCTGCAGCAGTGCAGCCCGCTGGCACCGAAACCCGAGTCGGTCCCGACGAACGTCCCCATCGATCCGCAGCGTCCGGCCGCCAGGCCCCGCAAGGAGAGCTCGGTGACCAGCCATACGGTGGTCGACACCGCAAAGCTTCGGGTTCAGCCGCTGGTCATGGAGCGTCTCGACCTGGCCGCGGCTTCGCAGCTACCGCGCTCCGAGCTTGCCGTCCAGCTCGCGGACATCGTGCGCGAGGTGCTGCATGAACAGCGCATCCGCCTCAACGGGCCGGAAACCCAGGCGGTCATCGACCTGTTGCTCGACGACATGCTGGGTCTCGGCCCGCTTGAGCCGCTTTTGGCCGACGATTCGATCAACGACATCATGGTCAACGGCGCCAATCAGGTCTACGTCGAGCGCGCCGGCAAGCTGGAGCTGACCAACGTCCGTTTCCGCGACGACAAGCACGTGCTGAACGTAGCGCGGCGCATCGTCTCGCAGATCGGTCGCCGCATCGACGAGACCACGCCGCTGGTGGACGCGCGCCTGATGGACGGCAGTCGCGTCAACATCATCATCCCGCCGCTGGCGATCGACGGCCCCTCCGTCTCGATCCGCAAGTTCGCCAAGAAGGGCATCACGCTCGACGTGATGCAGCGTCAGCAGAATCTTTCGTCGCAGATGTCCGTTGTGCTGAAGATCGCGGCCCGCAGCAAGCTGAACATCCTGATCTCCGGCGGTACCGGCTCGGGCAAGACGACGTTGCTCAACGCCATGTCGCAGATGATCGATCCGGGCGACCGCATCGTGACCATCGAGGACGCCGCGGAGCTTCAGCTCCAGCAGCCGCACGTGGTGCGCCTCGAGACCCGGCCGAGCAACCTGGAGGGCCAGGGCGAGATCACCATGCGCGACCTGGTCAAGAACGCCCTGCGTATGCGTCCCGACCGCATCATCCTCGGCGAGGTGCGCAGCTCGGAAGCGGTCGACATGCTGCAGGCCATGAACACAGGTCACGAAGGCTCGCTCGGCACGATCCACGCCAACCGGCCGCGCGAGGCGCTGACCCGCCTGGAGAACATGATCGGCTTGGCCGGCATCAACCTGCCGGCCAAGGCAGTGCGCACCCAGATTGCCTCGGCGCTCGACTTGGTCGTGCAGGTCTCGCGCATGCGTGACGGCATGCGCCGGATCACCGCGGTCGAAGAGGTGGTGGGCATGGAGGGCGACGTCATCACCACCCAGACCCTCTTCACCTACGAGTACGAGGGCGAAGGCGATGACGGCAAGCTTCGCGGCCGCTTCAAGTCCAGCGGCCTGCGCCCACACTTCACGCCCAAGGCGGCCTACTTCGGCCTCGAGCGCCAGCTGGTGGAGGCCATGGGATGACCCAGATCCTGGCCGCTCTCGGCCTCACGCCCAACATGGCGATCGCCCTGGCCCTGCCGCTCGTGGCCGGGCTCATGCTGCTGTTCGCCGCCTTTGCCGGCGGCAAGGACCAGGAACGCTTCAAGCGCCGCCTGCACAAAGTGCGCAACCATGCGACCAAAATGCGGGGTCCGCTCGACGATCGGGTCAACGTCCGCCTCTCGACCTCGGACAGCCAGTTCGCGCTGCTCGACCGGCTGATCAAGCAGGCGCTGCCGCGACGCACCGAGCTGCGTTTCAGGCTCGATCGTGCCGGGCTCAAGATCACCCTCGGCACCTACATCACGATCTCCCTGGTAGTGGCGATCGTGTGCTTCACTGGCCTGATGCTGACCGGCATGCTGCCGCCGGCCGTGTCGGTGCTGTGCGGCATCGCGGCCGGCATCGCCTTGCCGCACGTCACCGTCGGCCTTCTCGCCCAGCGGCGCCAGGCCAAGTTTCTGGCCAACTTTCCCGAGGCGATCGACCTCATGACCCGCGGCCTGAAGTCCGGTCTGCCGATCATGGAATCGATCAAGACTGCCGGCCAGGAGGTCCCGAATCCAGTCGGCAGCGAGCTGCGCCACGTCACCGATGCGGTGCGCCTCGGCCACAAGCTGGAGGATGTGCTGGATGAAACCGGCATCCGGCTCGGCCTGCAGGAGTTCAAATTCTTCACCATCAGCCTGGCGATCCAGAGCGAGACCGGCGGCAACCTGGCGGAGACCCTGAGCAACCTCTCCGACGTGCTGCGCAAGCGCCGTCAGCTCAAGCTCAAGATCAAGGCGCTGTCGGGCGAAGCCAAGGCCAGCGCCTACATCATCGGCTCACTGCCGTTCGTCATGGCGGCCCTGATCTACATGATCAATCCGGGCTACATCTCGGCCCTGTACACGGATGCGCGGGGCCACATCATGGTCGGCCTCGGCCTGTTCAGCTTCTTCGTCGGCGCCGCGGTGATGTTCAAAATGGTGAGGTTCGACTATTGAATCTCAGCGATCTCATTCCAGTCGGCCTTTCCGAGGAGACCCTGATTCTCGTCATGGCAGGGGCTTCCGCGCTGATCGCCTTCGCGGGCGTATGGTCGACCCTGCTGCACCGCGATCCGGCGGCGCGACGCGCGCGCGTCATCGCGGCCCAGCGCGACCGCCTGCGCGCCGGCCTGCTGACGCCCAGGCGGCGCGGTCGGCAAACGCAGTCGATGAGCATGATGCGCCGCGCGGTCGAGCACCTGCGGCTGCTGAAGACGGGCCAGAGCGAGAAGGTGACCCTGAAACTGGCCCGCGCCGGACTGCGCTCGACGGACGCCATGATCGGCTACCTGTTCTGCAAGGTGGCTCTGCCCTTCGTGTTCGGCAGCGCGGCGGTCATCCTGCTCTATGTCTTCGACGTCTATCACATGCAGGATCTGCAGAAGCTCATGGTATCGGCAACCGCCGTGGTGGTCGGCAGTTACGCCCCGGACATCTACATCAAGAACATTGCTCAGAAGCGCCAGGAGAAGATCCGCCGCGCCCTGCCGGACGGACTCGACCTGATGGTGATCTGCGCCGAGGCCGGCCTCAGCCTGGACGCCACCCTGGTACGGGTCTCCACCGAGATGGCCAAGAGCCAGCCGGAGCTGTCCGACGAGTTCGGCCTGACCGCGGTCGAGCTAGGCTTCCTCAGCGAGCGTCAGCAGGCGCTGCAGAACCTGTCCAACCGCACCGACATCTCGTCCGTGCGCGGCATGGTCAACACCATGATCCAGGCCGAGCGCTACGGCACGCCGCTCGCCCACTCGCTACGCATTCTCTCTGCCGAGTCGCGCGAGGAGCGCATGCTGAAGGCCGAGGAAAAGGCGGCTCGCCTGCCGGCGCTGCTCACCGTGCCGATGATCATCTTCATCCTGCCGCCGCTCTTCGTCGTGCTCTTGGGGCCGGCGATCCTCGACATCATCGACGCCCTGCGGGGCCTGGGCTACTAGTCATGACCGGCCCGGCTTCACGGCTGTGCCAGGGGCTGTCCGAGGCGACGCGCCGCGGCGGCGCAACCGTTCGCCGCGCCGTTACGCGGCGGCGGACGGCCGTGCGGCTGTGGGACCAGGCTTATCGGGAAGAAGGTCTGGGCAGGACCGCCCGCTGCAGCAGCGCTATGACGTGCCGCTCAGGAGCCGCGCGGCGCGCCCTGGCGGCTGTCGCGCAGCGCCTCGTAGTAGCGCAGGTTGCGCTCGACGGCGGCTGCATCGAGATCCACCAGGCCGGTCTGCGTGGCGGCCTCGACCTCGCCGGCCAGGCCGTAGGCCAGCGCCAGGGTCTGGCGGTGCTGCACGCTCGCAGCCGGATTGCGGCTTACCTCGTCGAGGATCGAGATGGACTCCGCGTAGTTGCCAGACAAGGCCAGAGACAAGCCCAGGTTGGTGCGCAGCGCGAGGCTGTCGGGATCGACGTCCAGGCCGGTGTAGTAGTAGGTCTGGGCACCGACGTGGTCGCCCTTCATGTCGAAGGCGACGCCCAGCGCGTTGTACAGCCGGGGGTCTTCCTCGATGGCGAGCGCGGCCCAGAACTGCTCGATGGCCAGGTCGACCTGATTGCGCTGCAGCATCGCCAGGCCGAGGCCGCGCAGCGCTTCGGTGTTCTTGGACTCGAGCTGCAGAGCCATGCGGAAGGCCTCGGCCGCCTGCACCGTGGCGCCCGCCTGATTGAGGGTGAAGCCGAGACGGATCAGCGGCTCGACCCGCTCGGGCGCCAACTCATGGGCGCGCTGGTAGAGCCCGGCGGCCGTCGCCAGGTCGCCGCGAGCGCGGGTCGCGTCGGCCACCCGCAGAATCGGCCCGATCTGCGCCAGATCGGCCTTGGCTGGGCCGTTGCCCATCCAGGTACGGTCGGCCGCGTTGTTCACTCCGGCGCAGCCGGAAGCGGACAGGGCCACAAGGCCGAACATGATCGAAGCAATTATTTGGGGCCGGTGCATAAGTTCCTCCGTGCCGTAGGAAAAACGGCAATGCCGACCCTATCCACTCATAGTTAAGCAAGGGTAAAATGAGATGCGCACCACACAATTCTTTCGTCGCCGAATGGGGGCATTATTTGCCTGCCGCCGCGGCAACTCGGCGATTGAGTTCGCCTTCGCTGCGCCGGTCCTGTTATTGGGGCTGATCGGCATTGTCGAGATGTCCCTGGTGATGTTCGTCTCGGTCCTGACCGAAGGCGGCCTGCGCGAGGCCTCGCGCTATGGCATCACCGGACGGGAGCCGGATGGCATCACCCGCGAGGAGCAGCTCGTCAGTATCGTCAAGGATCATACCCTCGGCCTGGTCGAGATCTCGCCCGACAACGTAACATTCAAGGTCTACGAAAGCTTCGACCACATCGGGCAAGAGGAGCCCTACGACGACGCCAACGGCAACGGCCAGTACGACGACGGCGAGTCCTTCACCGACTGGAACGGCAATGGCGTCTGGGACGTCGACAGCGGCGTGCTCGGCGTCGGTGGTTCGGGCGACATCGTAGTCTACGAGATTGCCTATCAGTGGGCCTTCCTGACGCCGCTGTTCAGAGTCTTCGGCGATGACGGCAAGCTCAACCTCTCGGCCACGATCGCAGTCCGCAACGAGCCTTATGACGCCGGTGGAGACGATACATGAGCATGACACCAGCGAAAGCACTGCCCAAGGCATTGCACGGGGCCAAGGCGGTGGCCGACGCCCTTCGGCGGCGCTTCGTCGGTGACCGGCGCGGCGCCATTCTGGTCGAGCTCGCAGTGGCGCTGCCCGTCATCGTCGTGATCATCATCGGCGGCTTCGACACTGGACGCTACGTGCTGCTGCACCAGAAGATGAACCGCGCCGCGGCCACCATGGCCGACCTGGTGTCCCGCCCGACCAGCATCTCCTCGGCCGAGATCGATGTCATGTTCTCCGCCGCGCAGGGGCTGATGCGGCCCTTCGATATGGCGGGCCGCGGTCGCGTCATCGTATCCTCGGTCTCCAAGGACTCCGGCGGCCCGGAAGAAATCGACTGGCAGTACGCCGGCGGCGGCGCGCTTTCGGCGACGAGCGCGATCGGCGTAGCAGGCGGCGCGCCCACCCTGCCCGACGGCTTCACGGTTCGCGACGACGAGAACCTCATCGTAGCCGAGGTGTTCTTCGACTACGAACCGGTCTTCATGGGCTTCGTGGTCGAGCCAACGGTTGTCCGGCACTTCGCCATCCGTCGGCCCCGACGCGGCGACCTCAGCAACCTGGACTGAGGCCGTCACGCCGCCCCTGAGGCCGCCCGTCAAGCTGCGAGGGCGCGGGCCAGGTCCTGCTTCAGGTCCTCGACGTCCTCGAGCCCGACCGAGAGGCGGACCAGGCCGTCGCCGATGCCGAGTGTGGCGCGCTCTTCCGGCTTCAGGCGCTGATGCGTCGTGGTCGCCGGGTGGGTAATCAGGCTCTTGGTGTCGCCCAGATTGTTGGAGATGTCGATCAGCTCAAGCGCATTGAGCAGGCGGAAGGCACGCGCCTTGCCGCCTTCCAGGTCGAAGGCCACGACCGAGCCGTTGTCGCTCATCTGGCGCCGGGCCAGCGCCGCCTGCGGATGGCTGTCAAGCCCCGGATAGAGCACCCGCATCACGCCGGGCTGACCCTCCAGGAAGCGCGCCAGCGCCAGCGCATTGCGGCAGTGCTGCGCAACGCGCAGGCCGAGCGTCTCCAGCCCCTTCAGCATGACCCAGGCGTTGAAGGGGCTGAGCGAGGGGCCGGTATGGCGGTAGAAGGGCACCAGCTTGTCGTTGATGAAGTCCTTGCTTGCCAGGATCGCGCCGCCCATGCAGCGGCCCTGGCCGTCGATGTGCTTGGTGGCGGAATAGACCACCACGTCGGCGCCATGCTCGAGCGGGCGCTGCAGGACCGGCGTGGCGAAGACGTTGTCGACCACCAGGCTTGCCCCGGCGCGATGGGCCAGCATTGCCACCGCCGCCATGTCGATGATCTCCAGGGTCGGATTGGACGGCGTCTCCAGGAACACCGCCGCGGCGCCGCCGGCCAGGGCCTTCTCCCAGACCGTCAGGTCGGTGCCGTCGATCAGCGTGGTCTCGATCCCCAGGCGCGGCAGGATCTCGGCGATGATGTAGTGGCAGGAGCCGAACAGCGCGCGTGACGACACCACCCGGTCGCCCGCCCTGAGCTGGCAGATCAGCGCGGCGAAGACCGCGGCCATGCCGCTGGCGGTCGCCCGGCAGGCCTCGGCGCCTTCGAGCTGGGCCAGGCGTTCCTCGAACATGCTGACGGTCGGGTTGCCGTAGCGCGAGTAGATGTAGCGGTCGCTCTCGCCCTTGAAGGCGGCCTCCGCTTCCTCCGCCGAGCCGTAGACATAGCCCGAGGTGAGATAGAGCGCCTCCGCCGTCTCGTCGAAGGCGCTGCGCGCCAGGCCACCGCGCACCAGCCGGGTCTGCTGGCGCCAACTGCTCGCGGCGTCTCTTGCTGTCTCCAGTGGCGCCAGTGGCGCTTCGGGATCCTTGGGCATCACGGCCTCCCATCGATCTCAATCACGCGGAGCCCACCCGAAGGTGGCGCTTTAGCCTTTGATCACCAGGTGCAAGCTGCCCCATCAAATGCCGGGGGTCCGTCAGGTGGACCAGACCCTGATCAGCGCGAGCCGCAGCGCCCAGACGGCGCAGCTCGCGAAACACAAAAACCGCCGCGGCCAAGCCGGGCGGTTCGACAACCACTCGCTTTAGCCGTATTTTTAAAGCGCCCGCAAGCTAAGCGTCAAATCGGCGCTGTCGGAAGCACACCGCATGGCCGGGGCTTTGTCAAGCCGCATCGCCTGCGCCCGCATCGCCCGCGGCGACCCTCGGCAAGAGACGGCGGGACGGTTCCCCGTCCCTGCCCCGGCTAGCCCTGCACCCAGGGCAGCCCGCGCGCCTTCCATCCGCCCTCGCGTCCGCGATGGAACTCTACGTCGCGCGGCCCCTCGAAGCCTTCCGCCACGTTGTAGCAGCGGCGGAAGCCCGCAGCCGTCAGAGCGATCGCCGCGTCCCGCGAGCGCTGACCGGAGCGGCAGATCAACAGCAGGGTCTGGTCGCGCGAGATGCCGTTGCCCTCGATCTCGGTCAGGAATCCGGCGTTGCGCCGATTGTCGGGATAGAGCAGCCAAGACACGCAATGGGTCTTCTTGCCGACCCCGCCGAGCTCGGGCAGCCCGACGTAGCGCCACTCCGCATCCGTGCGCACATCGACCAGCACGGCCTTGGGATCCTTGTTCAGCAGCTCCCATGCCTCGGCCGGGCCGACGTCGCCTGCATAGCCATGCTGTTCCATCCTGCTCTCCCGTTCTCGCTCCCCATTCTCGCTCGGGGCCAACCGGCGGGAGGCGGACCATAGCAAAGCCGGGGCCCCACGGCCACAGGGACAGCCACAGCGATCGGCCCCGGCAGAGGCTGCCCGCCGCGCGATCAGGCCGAACCGAAGCCGGTGAGGAAGCTCACCAGGTTGGCGCCGAGCGCGTCGGAGGGATAGCCGCCCTCCTGCACCAGCACCGAAGGCAGGCCGAGCCGGCCGATCGCCTCGCCGAGCCGCCCAAAGCCAGGCGTGGTGATCGCCAGCCCGGCCAGGGGGTCGCCCTCGAAGGCGTCGAGCCCCAGGGCCACCACCAGGCAGTCCGGCGCGAAGCTGCGGATGCGCGCCAGCGCCCGCTCCAGGGCCAGCATGTACCCGTCGTCGGCCGTGCCGCGCGCCAGCGGCAGGTTCAGGTTGGCGCCCAGGCCAGGGCCCTCGCCGCGCTCGGCCGCGTGGCCCCAGAAGAAGGGATAGAAGCGGATCGGATCGGCGTGCAGCGACACGGTCAAGACGTCGCCGCGCCGGTAGAAGATGCCCTGCGTGCCGTTGCCGTGGTGCACGTCGACGTCGAGGATCGCGACCCGCCGGCCCTGCCCGGCGAACCACTGCGCCGCGATGGCGCAGTTGTTGAGGAAGCAGAAGCCGCCGGCCAGATCGGCGAAGGCATGGTGTCCCGGCGGCCGGCAGAGCGCGTAGGCCGAGGCCGCGCCATCGGCCACCAGGCGCGCCGCCTCGACCGCGCAGGCGGCCGAGCCGCGCGCCGCCTGCCAGGTGCCTGGGCCGATCGGGCAGGCGGTGTCGGCCATGTGGTAGCCGGCCTGGCCGACCGCCGAGTCCGGATAGCCGGCCGCCATGGTCGCAGCACCGCGCGTCACCGGATGCACGTTGGGGATCACCTCCTCCGAGGCGCCCTCGATGCGGCGCCAGCGCTCGTAGATGCGCTCGAGGAACAGCAGGTACTCGCTGGTATGCACCGCCGCGATGGGCGCCAGGCCGCAGTCCGGCGCCTCGACCACCTCGTGCCCGGCCCCCGCCGCCGCCTGGCGCAGCGCCTCGGCCCGCGCCGGGATTTCCGGGCTGCGCTGCAGCGCGCCACTGACCAGGAAGTGCTTGGGATCGTGGGCCGCGTGGCCCGGGTTGTAGACGATCTTCATGGCGATGGGGCTGCCTCCGGCGGGTGACGGGGTGGCGAAGGGCAGACCCTTCCGGATCGCCCGGGGCGCGTCAAGTGTGGGGCCGGTCTGCGCCAACGCCCCTGCGGCCGGCGAAGGGCACAGACCCCATTTTTTACCACTGGCTGTCGGATAGCCGCCCGGCCGATCGTCCTCCGGACAATGCAAGCGAAAGGAGTCCCCCGTGACCAGGATGATCTTCGTCAATCTGCCCGTCGCCGACCTGCCGCGGGCGACCGCCTTCTATGAAACCGTCGGCGCCGTGAAGAACGAGCAGTTCTGCGACGGGACCGCCTCCTGCATGGTCTTTTCCGAGACTATCCACGCCATGCTGCTGACCCACGACAAGTTCCGCCAGTTCACGCCCAAGGCGATCGCCGACGCGAAGAAGACCAGCGAGGTGCTGATCTGCCTCTCGGCCGAGAGCCGCGCGGCCGTCGACGCCATGGTGGGCAAGGCGGGGCGCGCCGGCGGCCGGGTCGATCCCTGCCCGAAGCAGGACTACGGCTTCATGTACGGCCGCAGCTTCGAGGACCCGGACGGCCACATCTGGGAAGTGATGTGGATGGACGCAGAGGCGGCCACGGCCGCGCAAGGCGAGATGGCCAAGGCCTGATCCGCCCTCATGCCGGGCTTGCGCGCCGGCCCGGCTCCCCTGCAGCCCAGCATGAATTCAGTCCAACATGAAAGGGAGGACCCATGTCCAAGATAGCACCCTGCCTGTGGTTCGACGGCGAGGCCGAGGAGGCGGCGAGGTTCTACGTCTCGCTGCTGCCCGACTCGCGCATCGTTCATGTCCAGAAGAACGTCATGGACAGCCCGGGCGGCAAGGCCGGCAGCGTCCTGGTCGTCGAGTTCACGCTCGCCGGCCAGCGCTTCATGGCGCTCAACGGCGGCACGCGCTTCGAGTACACCCATGCCATCTCGTTCCAGGTGGACTGCGCCGATCAGGCTGAGGTCGACCGGCTGTGGGAGAAACTGTCCGACGGCGGCGCGGTCGAGCAGTGCGGCTGGCTCAAGGACCGCTACGGCGTCTCCTGGCAGATCGTGCCGCGCGTGCTCATCGAGATGCTGGGCGATTCCGATCAGGCCAAGGCCCAGCGCGTCATGCAGGCCATGCTGCAGATGGTCAAGCTCGATATCGCGACCCTGCAGGCGGCCTACGCGGGCGAGGCGGCCGAGTGAGCCGGGTGATGAAGTACGGCTGTCCGGTCAGGACTCGTTCACACCGACCGTCATGGTCGGCCTTCCAGGCTGTGTGAAAACTCCGAGAGTTGCTTTCCTGGCGCAATATTGTGGCCGAGGATGCGGACTTCGCGAATCTTTGCTGCGGCAGAATGGCACTCTACGAATCAATCTTACGTCCGAAAGGCCTCTGCAAGAGTTTTCA
>JBHJOF010000099.1:0-7747 GCA_050330055.1 Kiloniellales bacterium | reverse complement strand
CGGGCGGCGGCGGCCGGCCCGACATGGCCCAGGCCGGCGGTCCGAACGGCGCCGCCGCCGAGGCGGCGCTCAGCGCCATCGAGGGCGCCCTGGAACGGACCGGAGCCACTGCCCAAAGCCAGGCGCAGCCTGCCTGAATTCGGCCTAGCCGGTCGGCCAGGGCGCTCCGGCCTACACCCCCAAAAAGTCTTACTACCAACGTGAATTGACAGTCCTCTCGGGGCGGGGTCTAGTACGCGCGTAAGGAGATATCCTCCGCCATTGCGGCAAGCAGGGCGGCAAAGAACGGGCAGCTGAACAACTTTAGGGAGAGCTTCAGTGAAACGGCATCTTCTTCTGGCCTCGATCGCGACCGCGGTTGCGATCGCCATGGCCCCGGCCACGCAGGCCAAGACCTTGGTCTATTGCTCGGAGGGTAGCCCCGAAGGCTTCACGCCCGCGCTCTACACCGCGGGCACCACATTCGATGCCTCCTCGCGGCAGGTCTTCAACCGTCTGGTCGAGTTCGAGCGCGGTACGACCAACATCGTGCCCGCCCTGGCGGAGTCCTGGGAGGTTTCGGACGACGGCCTGGAGTACACCTTCCACCTGCGCAAGGGCGTCAAGTTCCACACCACGGCGAACTTCACGTCGAGCCGCGACTTCAACGCCGACGACGTGATCTTCAGCTTCGAGCGGCAGTGGAAGGAGGACCATCCCTATCACGCCGTGGCCGGCTCGACCTACGAGTACTTCGATAGCATGGGCATGCCGGACCTGCTGAAGGCGGTCGAAAAAATCGACGACCACACCGTCAAGTTCGTGCTGAACCAGCCGGAATCGCCCTTCATCGCCAACATGGGCATGGACTTCGCCTCGATCCATTCGGTCGAGTACGCCGAGCAGCTGATGGCCGCCGGCACGCCCGAGCTGTTCGACCAAGAGCCGGTCGGCACCGGACCCTTCCAGCTGGTCGCCTATCAGAAGGACGCGGTCATCCGCTACAAGGCGCATCCCGACTATTGGGACGGCAAGGCGGCGATCGACGACCTGATCTTCGCCATCACGCCCGATCCCGCCGTGCGCTATCAGAAGCTGAAGGCCGGCGAGTGCCACGTGATGCCCTATCCGAACCCGGCCGATCTCGAATCCATGCGCGCCGATGCTGACATCAACCTGCTTGAACAAGAGGGATTGAACGTCGGCTATCTCGCCTTCAACACGCAGAAGGAGCCGTTCGGCGACAAGCGCGTGCGCCAGGCTCTGAACCTGGCGGTCAACAAGCAGGCGATCATCGACGTGGTGTTCCAGGGCGCCGGCAAGGTGGCGACGAACCCGATTCCGCCGACCATCTGGTCGTACAACGACGCCACTGAGGATTATCCCTATGACCCGGCGAAGGCCAAGGCGCTCCTGGCCGAGGCCGGCGTCAGCGATCTCAAGACAGACCTCTGGGCCATGCCGGTCCAGCGACCCTACAACCCGAACGCCAAGCGCATGGCCGAGCTGATCCAGGCCGACTGGGCCGCGGTCGGCGTCGAGGCGGAGATCGTGTCCTTCGAGTGGGGCGAGTACCTGAAGCGCTCCAACAGCGGCGAGCACCAGACCCTGCTGCTCGGCTGGACCGGCGACAACGGCGACCCGGACAACTTCCTCTTCGTGCTTCTGGGCTGCGATGCCGCCAGGGACGGCGCCAATCGGGCGCGCTGGTGCCACCAGCCGTTCGACGACCTCCTGCGCCAGGCCAAGCAGATCTCCGACGTGGAGGAGCGCACCCGGATCTACCAGGAGGCGCAGCTCATCTTCAAGGAAGAGGCGCCCTGGATCACCATCGCGCATTCGGTGGTCTTCAAGCCGGTGCGCAAGGAAGTCGTCGACTTCAAGATCGATCCCTTCGGCGGCCACGTCTTTTACGGCGTCGACATAAATGAGTAGGCTGCGTCGTTAGTCCGGCCCACGGCGGCGCGGGGGTGGTGAACTCGCTGCTCCCGGCCGCCGGGCCGCATTGAACGGCCGCTATGCTGAGATTCCTCCTTACGCGGATCAGTCTGCTGATCCCGACCTTCCTCGGGGTCACGATCGTCGCCTTCGCCTTCATCCGGCTGATCCCGGGCGATCCCGTCGAGGTGATGGTCGGCGAGCGTGGCATCAACCCGGAGCGCCATGCCCGCCTCATGGTCCAGTTCGGTTTCGACAAGCCGATCTGGCAGCAGTACGGCATCTACCTGGGCGACCTGCTGCAGGGCGACCTCGGCCGCTCGATCGTCACCAAGAAGCCGGTGCTGGTCGAGTTCTCCACGCTCTTCCCGGCGACGCTCGAGCTGTCGCTCTGCGCTATCCTGCTCGCCGTACTGCTCGGCCTGCCTGCCGGCATCCTGGCCGGCGTGCGGCGCGGCTCGGTGTTCGATCACGGCGTCATGGCCGTCTCGCTGACCGGCTACTCCATGCCGATCTTCTGGTGGGGTCCGCTGCTGATCATCCTCTTCTCCGGCATCCTGGGCTGGACGCCGGTTTCGGGCCGCATCTCGCTCATGTACTTCTTCGAGCCGGTGACCGGCCTGATGCTGATCGACAGCCTGCTGTCCGGCCAGAAGGGCGCCTTCACCTCGGCGCTGCGCCACCTCATCCTGCCGACCGTGGTGCTGGCCACCATTCCGCTCGCAGTGGTCGCCCGCCAGACCCGCTCGGCCATGCTCGAGGTGCTGAGCGAGGACTACGTGCGCACGGCGCGCGCCAAAGGCCTGCCGCCGTGGCGCGTTATCGGCCTGCATGCGCTGCGCAACGCGCTGATCCCGGTGGTGACGGTGATCGGCCTGCAGGTCGGCGTGCTGATGGCCGGCGCGATCCTGACCGAGACCATTTTCTCCTGGCCGGGCATCGGCAAGTGGATGGTCGATTCGATCTTCCGCCGCGACTATCCCTCGGTGCAGGGCGGCCTGCTGCTGATCGCACTCATCGTCATGCTGGTCAACCTGACGGTCGACCTGCTGTACGGCCTGATCAACCCGCGCATCCGCCACAGGAGATAGGTCATGGCGAGCATCGCGGAAGGCCGGGCCCGAACCGAAGAGCGTAGCCCCATTGTCCAGGTGCTTGCCGAGTTCTGGCACTATTTCAGCGAGAACCGCGGCGCCGTGGTCGGGCTCTTCACCGTGGTCGGCCTGGTCCTGGTCGCGCTCTTCGCCGACGTGCTGGCGCCCTATCACCCCAACCAGCAGTTCCGCGACCACCTGTTGCAGCCGCCGGCCTGGCAGGCGGGCGGCAGCTGGGCCTTCCCGCTCGGCACCGACCCGGTCGGCCGCGACATGCTGTCGCGCATCATCCACGGCTCGCGCTACTCGCTGTTCATCGGCTGCGTCGTCGTCTCCATCGCGCTGATCGCCGGCATCATGCTCGGGCTGGTGGCCGGCTACTGCCGCGGCTTCGTCGAGACCGCGATCATGCGTGCCATGGACATCATCCTGGCCTTCCCCAGCCTGCTGCTGGCCTTGGTCCTGGTGGCGATCCTCGGGCCCAGCCTGATCAACGCCATGATTGCGATTGCCATCGTCTACCAGCCGCACTTCGTGCGCCTGACCCGCGCCTCGGTGATCACCGAGCAGTCCAAGGACTACGTCATGGCCAGCCGCGTCGCGGGGGCCGGCGCGCTGCGCCTCATGTTCGTCGTCATCCTGCCGAACTGCATGGCGCCCTTGATCGTTCAGGCGTCGCTCAGCTTCTCGAACGCGATTCTCGACGCCGCCGCGCTCGGTTTCCTCGGCATGGGCGCGCAGCCGCCGACGCCGGAGTGGGGCACGCTGCTGGCCGATGCGCGAGACCTGATCCTGCGCGCCTGGTGGGCGGTGACCTTCCCGGGCCTGGCGATCCTGATCGCGGTGCTGGCCTTCAACCTGATGGGCGACGGCCTGCGCGACGCGCTCGATCCCAAGATGAAGCGGAGCTGAGCGATCATGGCGCTGCTCGAGATCCGCAACCTCTCGGTCGAGTTCCCGACGGTGCGCGGAAGCTTCCGCGCGGTCGACGGTATCGACCTGACCCTGGAGGAGGGCGATCTCCTGGGCGTGGTCGGCGAGTCGGGCTCGGGCAAGAGCGTCACCATGCTGGCGGTCATGGGGCTCCTGCCGCCGGTCGCAGTGGTGACCGCCGACCGTCTCGCCTTCGATGGGCGCGACCTGCTCGGGCTCTCGGCCGCCGAGCGCCGCCATATCGTCGGCAAGGACATGGCGATGATCTTCCAGGAGCCCATGACCAGCTTGAACCCCTGCTTCACGGTCGGCTTCCAGATCATGGAATCTCTGCAGGTGCACGAGGCCCTGACCCGGACCGAGCGACGGCGGCGTGCCATCGAGCTGCTGCAGCAGGTCGGCATCCCGGCGCCGGAAGGCCGGCTCGGCAGCTTCCCGCACCAGCTTTCCGGCGGCATGAGCCAGCGCGTCATGATCGCCATGGCGATCGCCTGCAATCCGCGCCTCCTGATTGCCGACGAGCCGACCACGGCGCTCGACGTGACGATCCAGGCGCAGATCCTCGACCTGTTGCTGCGCCTGCAGCGCGAGCGCGGCATGGCGCTGGTGCTGATCACCCACGACATGGCGGTGGTGGCCGAGACGGCGCGGCGGGTCAACGTCATGTACGCCGGGCAGCAGGTCGAGACCCGCAGCGTCGAGCGGCTGTTCGACCGGCCGCGCCATCCCTATACCGCCGCCCTCCTCGACGCCCTGCCCGAGCGCAGCCTGGGCAAGCGGCGCTTGCCGACCATCGCCGGCGTGGTGCCGGGCGCCGGCGACCGCCCGCAAGGCTGCCTGTTCAATCCGCGCTGCCGCTACGCGCAGGAGCGCTGCCGCCAGGAGCAGCCCCGATTGGAGGCCGATGGCGACGGCCGGGTGCGGTGCTTCTATCCGCTTGACGACGCCATGCAGCCAAGGGGCGCCGGCCTGCAAGCGCGAGCCGGATCATGAGCGTCGCCGTAAACGGCGGCGCGGTGCTCGAAGCGGTCGATCTCGCCCGTCACTATCACCTGAAGCGCGGCCTCTTCGCCGGCAGCGCCACGGTCAAGGCGCTGGCCGGCGCCAGCTTCAGCCTGCAGGCCGGCAAGACCCTGGCCGTGGTCGGCGAGTCCGGCTGCGGCAAGTCGACCCTGGCGCGCCTGGTCACCCTGATCGAGAAGCCGACCGCCGGCCAGCTCCTGATCGACGGCGAGGATGTCGCAGACGCCAATTCCGCCACACTGCGCCGTTTGCGCAGCGAGGTGCAGATCGTGTTCCAGGACCCCTACGGCTCGCTCAATCCGCGCAAGAAGGTGAGCGCGATCCTGGAGGAGCCGCTGGTCATCAACACGCGCATGCGATCGGCCGAGCGCAAGGCGCGCGGCCGGGAGATGCTGGCCAAGGTCGGCCTGCGCCCCGAGCAGTACGGCCGCTATCCGCACATGTTCTCCGGCGGCCAGCGCCAGCGCATCGCGATTGCCCGGGCCCTGATGCTGCAGCCGCGCATCCTGGTGGCCGACGAGCCGGTCTCGGCACTCGACGTTTCGATTCAGGCCCAAGTGCTCAACCTGCTGATGGACCTGCAGGAGGAGTTCAATCTGGCCTATCTCTTCATCTCGCATGACCTGAGCGTGGTGCGTCACATCGCCAACGAGGTCATGGTGATGTACCTGGGACGCCCGGTCGAGCAGGGGCCGCGCGACGCCATCTTCGATTCGCCGGCGCATCCCTATACGCGGGCGTTGCTCGCCTCGACGCCGGCGGTCGATCCGCGCCGCCGGCGCCAGCGGGTCCAGCTGCACGGCGAGTTGCCGTCGCCGCTCGACCCGCCGCCCGGCTGCGCCTTCCACAAACGCTGCCCCCACGCCACCGCGATCTGCAGCCAGGAGCGTCCATTGCTGCGCCCCTTCGCCGGCCGCGAGGTCGCCTGCCATCACGCCGAGACGATCGGGTAGACTTGACCATCATTGCGCAATTGCGATGGCAGTTTACAAACTCCCCCTCACCCTCCCAAGCGCCCTGCAGTCGCTTGGGCCCCTCCCTCTCCCCCGGAGGGGCGAGGGGTTTTGAGCGCGCGCCCTTCTTCCCCTCGCCCCTTGGGGGAGAGGGAGGGGCCCATCGCGAAGCGATGGGAGGGTGAGGGGTAAACGCTGGCAACAGACTTGCTCGATGGCGCCAGCGCCCGCCGTTACTCCTTGAGCGAGACGAACCAGACGTTCATCGGGTCGTGCTCCAGCCGCTGTCGGTTTTGCGGCGGGAGAGACGGGCCTCGGCGTGATCCTGGATCTAGAGGTCGTTCTTGAACGGAATCCCCTGCGCCTCAAGGCAGTCAGTCGCGAATTCGGCGAGCGCCTGGTCGCGGAAGCGATACCAGTCGTCCGCGATCCCCATGCGGTGGATGGCGTCCTTGAAACGGCGAAAGGCGCCGCGCCCCTTGATGGCGTCGATCAGTCGGTCGCTCCTTTCGACCGGCTCGACCGACAGGCAGAAGCGCTCCATGATCGCGTATTCGTGGATGTCGAACTTGGTGGCGAGCTCCAGCCAATCTTCCGAACTCAGTATCTCGCGTATCTTCGGAAGTTCGTCTTTTTGCCACTCCGGCACCCACTCCGTGTCCTCGCTCTCCGCCGCCGAGATGTCATCGTCGGTGACGACGTAGACCTCGCCGGTCGCTCGGTTGACATAGAGCGTGCCTTGATCAGTGAGCAAGTCCAACTGATCGAGAATTTTGCGGAGCGAGACGACAGACACGGCTGCACCTCGGTGTTTTGTCGCTCCGTGACATCGCCTGTGAAGGGCAAAAGCGGAAACCCGGACTTCGCCGGATTCTACTGCACGTCCGCCTGCACCTTCAGCGACAGGATCTTGTCCGGGTCGTCGACCATGCCGCTCTGCCGGCCGGCCGGCGCCTTCTTGATCTGGTCGATTGCCTCCATGCCCTCGACCACGCGGCCCCAGACCGTGTACTGGCCGTTCAGGAAGCTGCCGTCGTCGAACATGATGAAGAACTGGCTGTCGCCGCTGTTCGGGTTCTGCGCGCGGGCCATGCCGACGGTGCCGCGCACGAAGGGCTCGTCGGAGAACTCGGCCGGCAGCTTCTGGCCCGAGCCGCCGGTACCGTCGCCGCGCGGGTCGCCGGTCTGCGCCATGAAGCCGTCCATCACGCGATGGAACTTGAGGCCGTCATAAAAGCCCTCGCGCACCAGCTCCTTGATCCGCGCCACGTGCTTGGGCGCCAGCGCGGGCAGCATCTCGATTACAACTGTGCCGTCTTCGAGCTGCATGACGAGCGTGTTCTCGGGGACGGCCGCCGCGGCGTCCTGGTCGCTTGCTGTCATAGCGAGGCCTATCATCAGTAAGAGGGAAAGGATACGCGCGATCATGGCTGTGCTCTGGGTCCTGGTGGATGTCACGAAGCGGCGGTGCCTAAGGCCATCGCCTGCTTCAGATTCTGGTCCAGCTTATCCATGAACTTCTCGGTGGTCAGCCATTTCTGGTCCGGCGAGATCAAAAGCGCCAGGTCCTTGGTCATGTCGCCGGCTTCCACGGTCTCGACGCAGACCCGCTCCAGCGCCTCGGCGAAGGCGACCACGTCGGGCGTGCCGTCCATGCGGCCGCGATGCTTCAATCCCCCGGTCCAGGCGTAGATCGAGGCGATCGGGTTGGTCGAGGTCTCCTTGCCCTGCTGGTGCAGGCGGTAGTGGCGGGTCACCGTGCCGTGCGCCGCCTCGGCCTCGATGGTATCGCCGTCCGGCGTCATCAGCACCGAGGTCATCAGGCCG
>JBHJOF010000098.1:0-2508 GCA_050330055.1 Kiloniellales bacterium | reverse complement strand
GTGCTGGATCAGGCCCCAGAGGGTCCAGAGCAGGTCGCACATGGCCTTGTAGATCACCATGCGGCCGTAGGTCGCGGCCGGCACGCTGCCGCCGCAGTAGGCCGCCATCATCTCGCGGTCCTGCGCCTCGGTGAAGGCGGCCTCGACTGACAGGTCGCCCAGGTCCCAGATCGGGTCGTTCATGCCCGAGTACTCCCAGTCGACGATCCACATGCGCTCGCCGTTGTCGAGAAAGTTCTCGGCCAGCGGATCGCAGTGGCAGGGCGCCAGCGGGTTGGGCCTGTCGTTCAGCACCCGGCGCACCGCCTCGGCCTCCTTGACCACCTCGTGATAGCCCTCGGGCAGCGTGGCGCCGAGCCTGGCCAGCACGCCCAAATAGTCGTCGATCATGGCGAAGAGCTCGAAGCGGAAGCGGAAGGACTTGCCGCAGTCGTGCATGCGCTTGAGGGCGAGCGCGGCGCGGGCCGGCGCGCCGGACCGGCTGGCGAAGAGGGCCGGCGACATGGTGACGCAGCCGGCCAGATAGCGGGTCAGCATCAGGCCGTCGACCTCGTCGAAGAACAGCACCTCGGCGCCGACACCGGCAGCGGCGGCAATCCGCGCGTTGTGCACCTCGACCTTGCGATCGATGTAGTCGGCCGTGCCCTCGCCCGGGATGCGCAGCACGTAGCTGGTGCCGTCGACCTGCAGCCGGTAGACCCGATTGGTCAGGCCGCCGAGCCGCTCGCTGCGCACACTGTCCGCCGGCAGACGCTTGAAGGCGGACATGCGCGACAGGGCGGCGCGGACTTCCTCTTCCATCCCGGCCATTCCCCCTACCCTTGCCGTAAGCTTCTCGACAACGCGGCCTCGTCCTTGGCGGCCGTCGGCCGCCTCTGGCGACTCGACAAGCTCAGAATGAGGTCGCTTGAGCCTCAGTTTGCTACCTCATCCTGAGCCTGTCGAAGGATGAGGAGATACCACGGCTGTCCGCCACGTCTTCAGTGGCCCAGTGCGTAGTAGGTCTCGTAGACGCCCTGCGCCTTGCGCCGCGCCTGGGTCCAGTCCCAGCTCGTCTCGGTGAAGCGGTCCGGGCTCAGGCTCTTCACGTAGTCGGAGGGCATCTTCTCCAGCAGGGACTCGACCAGATGGCGGCCGATGCCGGCGGAGCCCGAGACGCCGTGCGCGTTGCAGCCGGCGGCGCAGACGAAGCCGGGCACGCGCCGGCTCTCGCCGATGATGAAGCGGCCGTCCGGCGTGAAGGTCGGCCAGCCGGAGAAGACGCGGCGCACGCCGAGCTGCGCCACCGGCGGATAGAAGGGCGCCATCAGCTCGGCGAAGTTGGACAGCACCGGCCAGTCCTCCTCGATCGGCGGCGGCTCGCCCGTGATCGGATAGTCGCGCGGGTCGCAGGACAGCGCCTCCGGCTCCCAGCCGCCGCAGAGGAAGGCGTTGACGTCGGGCCGGCCGTAGAGCGTCGAATCGGGCACGCGGTAGCACGGCAGATCCGGCCGCAGGCCCTCGCCCGGCACGGTGATGACGTACTCGTGGCGCACCGGCACCACCGGCAAGTCGAGGCCGACCAGCTGCCCGACGTGCCAGCCGTGCGCGCCGGCCGCGTTGATGACGATCTCGCAGGCAATCTCGCCCTTGTCGGTGCGCAGGCCGGCGACGCGGCCGCCCTTGAGCAGGATGCCGGTTACCCGCGTGCCGGTGCGGAACCGCACGCCGAGCTTCCGCGCCTGGTGGTGATAGGCCATGGCGAGATCGGCCGGCTGCAGGTAGCCGTCGCTCGGGCACCAGAGGATCGCCTTGGCGCGGGCGAAGGTCATGCCGGGCCAGCGGCGCGCCGCCTCGACCGCGTCGATCAGCGCGACCTCGAGGCCGGCCTCGTCGCAGATCGCTTCGAGGCGCCGGAACTCCTGGGCGCGCGCTTCGGTCTCGGCGATGCGCAGGCTGCCGACCTGGCGCCAGCTCGGCGTCACCTCGGGATCGGCCTGCAGCTCGCCGAAGGTCTTGACCGACCACATGGCAAGGCGCACGCGCTCGACCGTGGAACGCACCTGGCCGACCAGACCGGCAGCCTGGGCCGTGGTGACCGCCGCCAGGCCCGGCTCCTTCTCCAGCAGCAGGACGTCGCGTTTGCCGGCCTTGGCCAGGTGATAGGCCACGCCGCATCCGACCGCCCCACCGCCGATGACGACGATCTCGGCTTGATCAGTCATGACCATGGGCAAGCTGCCTGATGCAGCGGGGCATCGCACCCCCTCCCCGGCCCTCCCCCGTCAAGGGGGAGGGAGAAGAAGCGGTGCGACACCGTTGTTCCTCCCCCCTTGACGGGGGGAGGCTAGGAGGGGGGTGGTTGGCGCGCGTGCTTGCCGTCATGGACTCATACCAAATTCCGAAATCGTTGACCTGCTCCCATGCTTCGAGACGCCGCTTGCGGGCGGAGGCCCGCTCCTGCGGACTCGCGGCTCCTCAGCATGAGGTGGGAGCATGCTGATATAAAACAACATTCCTCATCCTGAG
>JBHJOF010000097.1:0-4700 GCA_050330055.1 Kiloniellales bacterium | reverse complement strand
CTGCGCGCGATGGCTGATGCGCAGCGGCTCGCCGGCGGCGCCGGCGGACTTGTACTGCGCGCTGCCGGCGAGCGGCAGAGTGGTAGATTCCGCCTCGCCGCGCGGGCTGGTGTAGTCGTGCTGCGCCCTGCCGCAGTCGACGTAGGCCTCCGGCTGGTTGGTCTCCAGCGTAAGCAGCAGCACCGCTGCGCCGCCGCTGACCTGGTTGAGCACCAGGCCCTCCTGCGTCAGCGCCGCGATAAGGCGCTCCCGCGTCGGGCCGAGCGAAGCCTCGACCTCGGTTTCGTTCGGCACGGTGACGGCCGCCGGCGGGCTGTAGACGCGGCTGCTGCTTGCGGTGGTGCAGGCTGCCAACGCGACCAGGGCCGGCAGCGCGCTGCAGAGTGCCAGCGCCCGGATCCCGGGTGGAAAGCTCTTACTGCGCGTCGCATCCGTCATGGCTTCGCCTCCTCTATCGAGCCTGTTCGGTGAGGCTTGGTCTCCGGCCTTCTGGCCGGTTCTGCAGACCTTTGTCTAAAGTGCCGGAATTCCACGGTTTATTAACAAAGCTATGCGATAACCCTAATGGGCCGTAAGGCCCCCAAAAGACAAGGTCCGGCGCGCCCCGGGGGGTGCTTCAGGGTGCGACCGACCGGGCATGTAGTCCGGAAAACAATAGCCGCGGAGCGACCAGGTATGGCACGGCTTTTTCGTGATTTCGCCCTCATTCTGGGGCTCGTCCTATTTCCCGTCTTCGGCAAGCCGGCGCTGGCCAAGGACATCGACGCCAAGGAGCTGCGCTGCCTGGCGCTCACCCTTTACTTCGAGGCGGAAGGCGAGGGCCGTGAGGGCATGGCGGCGGTTGCCGCAGTGGTGCTCAACCGCGTGCGCAGCGCCGACTTCCCCGACAGCGTCTGCGGCGTGGTCAAGCAGGGCGGCGAGGCCGGCCCCTGCCAGTTCTCCTGGTGGTGCGACGGCAAGAGCGACTGGCCGCAGAACCATCCCATCTGGCTGCAGGCCGAGCAGGTGGCGCGCAAGGCGTTGAGCAGGAAGCTGCAGGACCCGACCGACGGCAGCCTGTTCTACCACCACACGGCGATCCTGCCGAAGTGGCGCCTGGCGATGGAGATGACCGCCGTCATCGGTCGCCACGCGTTCTATCGCTGATCGACCGCTATTCTATCCGCGCAGCAGTCTCGCGACGCTCCTAAACAACGCTGTCGTCCCGGGACTTGTTCCCGGGAACCAATGCCCTATCCGCTCACTCGGCCGTAGAAATCATGACACGCGAGGCGGTTGGCGAGGTGCGAACCTAACGACGTGCCGTCAGGCAGAAATGCCATTGGGTCCCGGGAACAAGTCCCGGGACGACAGTGGTGTACGAAGCCTTTAGTGGCGTGGCAGGCCTGGGTTTATCCTTACGACCCGCTGCGGCTCTGGGCGGGCAGGGCGGCGCCGGCTGGGACGGCGGGGGTTGGCGTCTCGCTGGCGATCTCCGGCTCGGCGCCGTCCTCGCTGAGCGCCGCCTCGGCGTGGCGGTCGGCGCCGGAGGGAAGCGGTCCGGCGCCGGTCTCGATCCAGGCGGCGATGTCCTGCAGCACCACCTCGGCCTGCAGGTCGCGCAGCAACATGTGCCAGCCTTCGGCGTAGAGCCCCTTGCGCTGTGGCGCCCCGGCCGGCAGCTCGCGCCAGAAGCGGAAGCTGGGCCCGCGCGGCACCACCTCGTCCTTGTCGCCGTAGAGCAGCAGCGCCCGAGCGCGCAAGCGCGGCGCCGCCTCGAGGGCCGCGCTCATCAGGTCGGTCAGGCCGTCCATGGCGTCGACCCGCGTCTCCTTGATGACCAGCGGGTCGCGGCCCAGGGCGCGCAGCATCTCGATGTTGTCGGAGGCCTGGATGCCCAGGCCGCTGCCGGTGAAGCGCGCCCAGGGGATGGTGCGCGCGGCTATCCAGAGCGCGATGCGCTGGTAGAGCGGCATGGTCTCGCGGCTCCAGACCGCCGGCGCGGCGAGGATCGCGCCCTGGACGTCCGGCGGCTCAGGGCCGCTCAGCGCCAGGATGGCAACCGCGCCGCCCATGGATTCACCCAGCAGATAGAGCGGCACGCCCGGGTGACGCCTGCCCAACAGCGCGGCCGCCGCCGTGACGTCGGCGGCCAGCGCCTCGCTGCCGGCCCAGAGCCCGGCGTGCGGCCCGGCGCCGAAGCCGCGCTGGTCGTAGGCATAGGTGGCGATGCCGCGCCCGGCCAGCCACTGACCCGGCGCATCGAAGGCGTTCGAGTAGTCGTTGAAGCCGTGCAGCGCCAGAACCACGGCGGTGGGAGTGGGCCAGCGCGCTTCGTCGGGCAGCCAGGCGCGCAACGGCAGCGCCAGGCCGTCCTCGGTGATGACGTGGTCCGCGGTCAGGCGCGGCCCCTCGGCTCCTGGGCTCGCCACGCGGCCTTGTTCCGGCCCCGCCCCCCCGGCCTCCCAGGGACCTGGCGGCATGCGGGTCGGTGCGCAAGCGGCGATCTGCGCGACGAGGAGAATGAGCAGGAGGCCCGCGCCGAGGGCGGGGCGGCGGCGGGGCAGGCGCAGCCGCTCAGCCGGCATGGCTGCGCTTGGCCGCACCCCACCGGGGTGCCGGCGCCGCCGCGCCGTGCGCGCCGCGCGTAAGCTGCAGGAAGATGTCCTCGAGGTCGGCTTCCTCCGTGCTCATGTCGGCGACGGTAAGGCCGGCCTGGCTCACCGCCGCCAAGATCTCCGACACCGGGCTTTGGCTGGCCCGGTAGTGGATGCGGAGCTGGCGCGGCCCGGTCAGTTCGGCGCCGAACGGCGCCAGCCACGGCGGCACCGCGGCCAGATCCTGGGTCAGCTCGAGGGTCAGGGTCTTGTTGTCGATGCGGCGCAGCAGGGCCCGCGTGGTGTCGTGGGCGATAACTTCGCCGTGGTTGATGATGGCGATGCGGTCGCAGAGCTCCTCCGCCTCCTCCAGGTAGTGGGTGGTCAACAGCACCGTGGTGCCGGCCCGGTTCAACGCCCGCACGTAGTCCCAGAGCTGCTGGCGCAGCTCGATGTCGACGCCGGCCGTGGGCTCGTCGAGCACCAGCACCGGCGGGTTGTGCACCATGGCCTTGGCCACCATCAGGCGCCGGCGCATGCCGCCCGACAGCGTGCGGGCATAGGCGTTCGCCTTGTCCTTCAGGCCGAGCGCGGCCAGGATCGCGTCGCTGCGGCGCTCCTTGGGCGGCACGCCGTAGAGCCCGGCCTGCAGCTCGAGCAGCTGGCGCGGCGTGAAGAAGGGGTCGATGTTGAGCTCCTGCGGCACCACGCCGATCGCGGCGCGCGACTGGCGCGGCTGGGCATCGATGTCGAAGCCCCAGATCCAGGCTTGGCCGCCGGTCTTGTTGACCAGCCCGGCCAGGATGTTGATCAGGGTCGACTTGCCGGCGCCGTTCGGCCCCAACAGGCCGAACAGCGAGCCGCGCGGAATCGCCAGGTCGACGCCCTTGAGGGCGTGCAGCGGTCCGCTGCGCTTGGTGGCGCGATAGACCTTGTCCAGCCCGCGCACCTCGACCGCGTTTTCGGGGGCCGTGTGGCTGTCCGGGGCCGCGGCCCCTTCGGCCGCTGGGCTGGCCGCCGCTGGCTGCGCCTCGTCGTCTGGCATCCTGCTGGGCACCCGTATCTGTCTTCGGGGTCGAGCCAGCCCGTTGATCGGGCGGCGGCAATGGGTATCATCCGCCGGTCGGACCGGTCAACCAAGGGGCC
Organism: Kiloniellales bacterium; assembly: GCA_050330055.1. GTDB lineage: Bacteria > Pseudomonadota > Alphaproteobacteria > Kiloniellales > JAKSDN01 > JBHJOF01. The sequence continues at coordinate 978 of JBHJOF010000097.1, read as the reverse complement.
AACTCAGGGTAGTCCGGCCGAAACTACGCTGTATCAATACCATATGGTGGAGCACCGCGCCGTGAGCAATGTCCTGGAGCCGCCGGAAATCGTCGAGGTCGAGAGCGAGATCGTCGCCTGCGACGGCGGCGGGGCGCTCGGCCATCCGCGGGTCTTCCTCAACATGGAGGGCAAGGGGCAGATCGACTGCCCCTATTGCGACAGGCGTTTCGTGCTGAAAGCGGGCGGCCGCTTCGGCGGCGGCCATTGAAGCTGCGCACCACACGATGATGGCGGCCATGGCCAATCCCGAAACCCATGTCGAGGCCCACTACACGCGCGACGACATGGCGGCGCGCATCCTGGCGGTGCTGGGCGAGCAGGGCGTCGACGTCGAAGCGCTGACCCTGGATGACCTGGCGCCGCTCGACGAGATGCACGTGCGCGGCCGCGAGGCGACGCTGTCGCTGATCGAGCGCGCCGGCTTCACGCGCGACATGCAGATTCTCGACGTCGGCTGCGGCCTGGGCGGGCCGACCCGCGTTCTGGCCGCCGCCACCGGCTGCCGCGTCACCGCCGTCGACCTGACCGAGGAGTTCGTGCGCAGCGCCGCCGTGCTGGCCGCCAAGGTCGGGCTTTCCGGCCAGGTCACCTACCGGCGCGCCAACGCGCTCGCGCTGCCCTTCGAGGACGCCAGCTTCGACGGCGCCTGGAGCCAGCACGTGCAGATGAACATCGAGGACAAGCCGCGGCTCTATGGCGAGATCGCCCGCGTCGTGCAGCCGGGCGGCCGCTTCGCCGCCTACGACATCCTGGCCGGCCCGGCCGGCCCGCCCTATTACCCCTGCCCCTGGGCGGTCGACCCCGCCTACAGCTTCCTGATCGCGCCCGAGCCCTGGCGCGGGCTGCTGGAAAAGAGCGGCTTCGTCATCGAGCAATGGCACGACCGAACCGAGGCCGGGCTCGACTGGTTCGCCCGGATGGCCGAGAAGGCCAAGA
>JBHJOF010000096.1:0-8137 GCA_050330055.1 Kiloniellales bacterium | reverse complement strand
CGGTCAAGTCGCAGCGCGACTGGCTGCAGCGCGACGGCGACGGCCTGCGCCGCTTGCTGATCCGTGAGCCGCGCGGCGGCGTCTTCACCAACTGGAACCTGATCGTGCCGGCCACGGACCCGGCCGCCCGGGCCGAGGGCGTGGTGCTGCTGGGCGACGACCGGCACGGCCTGGCCGCGCGACTTGCATCCGGCCGGCCGCTGCTGCGCGCGCGCCTGGCGCCGACGGCCGAGGCCGGAGCATTGCGCGGCCGCCGCGTCCTGGCCTTCGCCGGCATCGGCCGTCCCACGAAGTTTTTCGCCACGCTGGCGGAGACCGGCGCCGAACTTGTGGCGTCGCGCGCTTTCCCCGACCATCATCCCTACAGCCGTGCCGAGATCGAGGCGCTGCTGGCCGAGGCCGAGCGCCAGTCGGTGCTCGCGGTCACCACGGCGAAGGACGCGGTGCGCCTGGCGCCCGACCTGCAGGCGCGGGTCACCGTGCTGCGGATCGAGGTCGCCTGGCAGGACCCGGCGGCGCTGGCGCGTCTGCTGCAGCCGGTCCTGGGGAGTGCCTGAGCTAGAGCCATGAGAAGCAGCAAGGCGATACAGGTGGTGGGTTGCCATGCCGAGGGCGAGGTCGGCAATGTCATTGTCGGCGGCGTGCTGCCGCCGCCCGGCGCCACGGTCAAGTCGCAGCGCGACTGGCTGCAGCGCGACGGCGACGGCCTGCGCCGCTTGCTGATCCGTGAGCCGCGCGGCGGCGTCTTCACCCACTGGAACCTGATCGTGCCGGCCACGGACCCGGCCGCCCGGGCCGGCTTCATCATCATGGAGCCCATGGACTACCCGCCCATGTCGGGCTCGAACTCCATCTGCGTCGGCACGGTGCTGCTCGAGACCGGCATGCTGCCCATGGCCGAGCCGGAGACCCTGTTGCGCTTGGAGACGCCCGGCGGGCTGGTCACGCTGCGCTGCGACTGCGCCGGGGGCCGCGTGCGCCGCGCCGCCACCACCAACGTGCCCTGCTACGTCGAGGCGCTCGATCTGCCGGTGACGGTCGAGGGCCTGGGCGAGCTGCGCGTCGATCTCTGCTACGGCGGCGCCTTCTTCGCCTTGCTCGATGCGTCGGACGCCGGCATCGAAATCGCGCCGGAGAACGCGCGGCAGATCGTCGAAATCGGCGAGCGCATCAAGGCGGCGCTGCGCGCCAGGCATCACCCCGAGCATCCGCTGCTGGGCGACATCGGCGGCATCACCTTCGTCACCCTGCTGGGGCCGGTGGTCGAGGAGAAGGGCGTCAAGGCCGCGGCCAATGCGACGGTGATCTCACCCGGCAAGATCGACCGCAGCCCCTGCGGTACCGCCTCCTCGGCGCGCCTCGCCGCCATGCGGACGCGCGGCGAGATCGGCCAAGGCGAGCCCTTCCTGTCGCGCAGTATCCTCGGCACCGAGTTCGTCCTGCGCATAGAGGAGCTGACCGAGGTGGCCGGGCGTCCTGCCATCCGACCCTCGATCGCCGGCCGCGCCTGGATCACCGGGACTCACACTTACCTGCTCGACCCGGACGACCCCTTCCCGGAAGGCTACAGCCTGACCGACACGGCCTATCGGCTATTTTAGTTCCGCGTGACGTGTGCATCCGGTGCGGCCGGAATTTCGGGGACACCATTCGAATGGTGTCCCCGAAATTCCCTCATCCTGAGCTTGTCGAAGGATGAGGAACACGCTGCCTGATCCGAGCAAAGCGTGCGCCTCATGCTTCGACAGGCTCAGCATGAGGACCGGGGTGTGAGCCCGATATGAAAACAAGATTGATTGATACGGATGAACACGGATGAACACAAACGGAAGGACCACTCTAGTACTGCAATGCGGCTTACTCTGTTGGTAACGTTCGGCGCGCATGCAGGAACGCGATAGCGTTCATCCGTGTTCATCCGTGTCAAATCGGTTTGTTCGATTCTGGCTGCGGACTGCGAGTTCCGCTTTCCTCATCCTGAGCCTGTCGAAGCATGAGCCCGAAGCGCTTTGCCCGGATCGAAGAGAGCATTCCTCATCCTTCGACAGGCTCAGGATGAGGTGGTCGGGATGCGTCTCGCCTAAGCTTCCGCCGCTGCCTTCTTCTTCGCGCGCTTGCGGTCCTCCGGGTGGAGGAAGAGCTTGCGCAGGCGGATCGATTTGGGCGTCACCTCGACCAGCTCGTCGTCGGCGATGTAGGCGATCGCCTGCTCCAGCGACATCCTGCGCGGCGGGGTCAGGCGGATCGCCTCGTCCTTGCCGGCGGCGCGGATGTTGGTGAGCTGCTTTTCCTTCAGCGGATTGACGTCGAGGTCCTGCTCGCGGCTGTTCTCGCCGACGACCATGCCCTGATAGACGGCCACGCCAGGATCGATGAAGAGCACGCCGCGCTCCTCCAGGTACCAGAGCGCATAGGCGACCGAGGTGCCGGCGTCGGTCGCCACCAGAACGCCGCTGCGCCGCCCGGCGATCGGTCCGCGATAGGGGCCATAGTGGTGGAACACGCGATTCATCACGCCGGTGCCGCGGGTGTCGGTCAGGAACTCGCCGTGATAGCCGATCAGGCCGCGCGAGGGCACCTCGAAGACCAGGCGGGTCTTGCCGCCGCCCGAGGGCTTCAGCTCCTTCAGCTCGGCCTTGCGCAGGCTCATCTTCTCGATCACCACGCCGCTGAACTCGTCGTCGAGGTCGATCACCGCCTCCTCGATCGGCTCCAGGCGCTGGCCGGTCTGCGGGTCGCTGCGGAACAGCACGCGCGGCCGGCCGACGGCGAGCTCGAAGCCCTCGCGCCGCATGGTCTCGATCAAGACGCCGAGCTGCAGCTCGCCGCGCCCGGCGACTTCGAAGGCGTCGTTGTTCTCGGTGTCGCGCACGCGGATCGCCACGTTGCCCTCGGCCTCGCGCAGCAGGCGGGCGCGGATCATGCGGCTGGTCACCTTGTCGCCTTCGCGGCCCGCCAGCGGCGAATCGTTGACCATGAAGGTCATGGCGAGCGTCGGCGGATCGATCGGCTGGGCCGGCAGCGCTTCCTCGACCGCCAGGTCGCAGATGGTGTCGGCCACGCTCGCGGTCTTGAAGCCGGCCACCGCAACGATGTCGCCGGCGCCGGCCTCCTCGATGCCCTGGCGCTCCAGGCCGCGGAAGGCGAGCAGCTTGGTGATGCGGGTCTGCTCGATCGCCGCGCCGCCGGGGCCGAGCGCCTTGACCGTGCCGTTGGCGCGGATCGTGCCCGACTGAATGCGCCCGGTCAGCACGCGGCCCAGGAAGGGGTCGGCCTCCAGCGTGGTGATCAGCATGCGGAAGGGCTCGTCCGGCTGCACGCTGGGCGGCGGCACGTGGCGCAGCACCAGGTCGAACAGCGGCGCCATGTCGGCCTTGGGGCCCTCGGGCGCGGCGGCGGCCCAGCCTTCCTTGGCCGAGGCGAAGAGCGTGGGGAAATCGAGCTGCGCGTCGCTGGCGCCCAGGTTGGCGAAGAGGTCGAAGATCTCGTCGTGCACCTCGTGGGCGCGGGCGTCCGGCCGGTCGACCTTGTTGATCAGCACGATGGGCTTCAGGCCCAGGCGCAGCGCCTTGCCGACCACGAACTTGGTCTGCGGCAGCGGCCCCTCGGCGGCGTCGACCAGCACCACCACCCCGTCGACCATGGAGAGGATGCGCTCGACCTCGCCGCCGAAGTCGGCGTGGCCCGGCGTGTCGACGATATTGAGCCGCGTCCCCTGCCACACCACGGAGGTGCACTTGGCCAGGATGGTGATCCCGCGCTCGCGCTCCAGGTCGTTGGAATCCATGGCCCTTTCCATGACCTGCTGGTTCAGGCGGAAGGTCCCGCTCTGCTGCAGCAGGCGGTCGACCAGGGTGGTCTTGCCGTGGTCGACGTGGGCGATGATGGCGATGTTGCGGAAGTCCATGGAGATGACCGAGTGGCTGGTGACGGCGGCTATATAAGGCTTGCGCTGCATTGCAGCAAGCGGCGCCACTAGGCGACCAAAAAGGTTAACCATTCGCTGCGGGCCAAGAGCCCGATGGACAGAAGCCACAAACCTCCCTTTCGTGGAGCCCCCCTCCCTAACCCTCCCCCTCAAGGGGGGAGGGAACGAGAACAACGGCTTGCGCTTCCTTTCACCTCCCCCCTCGAGGGGGAGGTCGGCGCGGAGCGCCGGGAGGGGGGCGGCGCGAAGCGCCAACGAGAGAGTCCTGGGGCGGCTTACCCCGGAGTAAGTTTGCCCCAGCTCACGGCTTGCGCTAGAGAGGCTGAGGGAAACGAGGGAGGCACCATGATCGGACGGTTCGGGGCCGACAGCGCGCTCTTGCTGATCGACGTGCAGAAGGGAGTCGACGTGCTGGACTACTGGGGCGGCGCCACGGGGCGGCGCAACAACTCTGAGGCCGAGGCGCACATCCAGACGGTGCTGGACGCCTGGCGCGCGAGGGGCCTGCCGGTGCTCTACACCCAGCACGATTCGCGCGAGGCGAACTCGCCCCTCAAGCTGTCGCGCCCGACGGGCGCCTTCAAGGAAGGGCTGGAGCCGGCGGCCGGCGAGCTCGTGGTGCGCAAGGACGTCAATAGCGGCTTCATCGGCACCAGCCTGGAGATCGAGCTGCGGCGTCGCGGCATCCGGCGGCTGGTGGCCGCGGGCTTCTTCACCAACATGTGCGTCGCCACCACGGTGCGCATGGCCGGTAACCTGGGCTTCGACACCTACCTGGTGCACGACGCCTGCGCCTGCACCAACCGCATCGGCCCCGACGGCACCGACTACGACGCCGAGCTGATCCACGACACCTCGATCGCCAACCTGCACGGCGAGTTCTGCACCGCGATCAGCCACGGCGACGCGCTGCGCTTGCTGCAGTGCGACGCGGCCGATCTGCAGAGGGTGCAGGGCAATGAGTGAGATCCTGGTCAAGGTGGGGGTGAAGGGGGACTACGGCGCGCAGTCCATGACGGCCCCGCTCGCGCGCGTGGTGATGCGCCGGCCCGGCAGCGCCATGGCGGCGGCCGATCCGGTGAGCTGGCACTACGCCGGCCCGCTCGACGGCGCCAGGCTGGAGCAGCAGCACGCCGCGCTGGCCGCGATCGTCGCCAGGGCCGGTGCCGAGGTGATCTGGCTCGACGAGATTCTCGACGATCTCGCCGACGCGGTCTTCACCCACGATCCCTCGCTGGTGACGGCGGCCGGCGCCGTCCTGCTCGCCATGGGCAAGCCGCTGCGCCGCGGCGAGACGGCGGCACACGGCCGGCTCTACGGCAAGCTCGGCATCCCGATCCTGGGCCGGGTCGAGGCGCCCGGCGCCGTGGAAGGCGGCGACTGCCTCTGGCTCGACGAAGAGACCCTGATCGTCGGCCGCGGCTTCCGCACGAATCAGAGCGGTATCGAGCAACTGAGCGCGATCCTGGCGCCGCTCGGCGTCACCGTGCTGGCCTTCGACCTGCCGGTGTCGCAGGGCCAGGCGGCCTGTCTCCATCTCATGTCGCTGATCAGCCCGCTCGACCACGACCTGGCACTGGTGCATGCGTCGCTGTTGCCGGTCGCCTTCTATCAGCTCCTGCTGGATCGCGGCGTCACGCTGGTCGAGGCGCCGGCGGAGGAGTACCGCGCCAGCAACACGCTCTCGATCAACGTGCTGGCACTGGCGCCGCGCCACGGCGTGATGCTCGGCGGCCTGCCCCAAACGGCGCAGGCCTTGCGCGACGCCGGCTGCCGCGTCGAGACCTTTCCCGGCGACGAGCTCTGCATCAAAACCGAGGGCGGCCCGACCTGCCTCACTCGTCCGGTGTTGCGAGTCGCATAGGCCAAGCACGGCGCTGCGCCTTTTGGAGACCAACGCAGGCGACGACGTCGTTTCGTTGAGAACGCGCTAGTACCCGCGCTCGCGGTCGTAGACGCCGATCATGGGCTGGCCGGCTTCGAAGCGGCGGATGTTGTCGATCACGGCGCGGGCCGCGGTCTCCGGGATGGTCATGGAGGCGATGTGCGGGGACACGACGATACGCGGATGGGTCCAGAAGGGATGGCCGGCCGGCAAGGGCTCTTCCTGAAAGACGTCGAGCGTGGCGCCTGACAGGTGGCCGCTGTCGAGCGCCGGCAGCAGGTCCTCCTCGACCAGATGACCGCCGCGCGCCACGTTGATCACCACGGCACCCTTGGGTAGCGCCGCGAACGACTTCGCGTTCAGAATGCCGCGCGTATCTGGCGTCAGCGGCAGCAGGCAGACCAGGATGTCGCTCCCGGCCAGAAAATCCCGCTGCCCCTCCGCGCCGTGATGGCAGGTCACGCCCTCGACCTGCTTGGGCGAGCGGCTCCAGCCCAAAAGCTGAAAGCCGAAGGGCTTCAGCTTCTCGATGGCGTCCAGGCCCAGCACGCCGAGGCCAATGATGCCGACGCGGCGCCGCCAGGTCGGGATCTGCGAGATCTCGGCCCAGACGCCGTTCTGCCGCTGTATGCCGTATTCGATCATGAAGCGGTGGTGGTAAAGCACGCTCATGGTCACGAACTCGCTCATGCCGGCGGTCAGGCCGGGCTCGACCATGCGCACTATGGGAAGCTGACGAGGGAAGTCCGGGTCGGCGGTCAGGTGATCGGTGCCGGCGCCGATCGAGAAGACCACCTTGAGGTTGGAACAGCGCTTCAGCTCGCCATGCGGCGGCGCCCAGACCAGCGCATAGTCGATGTCCGCCCGCTCGCCCACATTGGGCCAGATGCGCAAATCGAGGTCCGGATCGCAGGCCTTGAGCGCGCGCTCCCAGGCGCCGTGACGCTCGATGTCGGACTTGAACAGCAGTGCCATGCTCCCCCCAATTCACTCACTCAATATCCGAGCCGGCCCGCTGCCCGCGCCCGACCCTCGTGGTCGCGGGCAGAGGGCCGCCACGCATGCCGGAACGGTCAGCCTTCCTCCTGCAGGGCCTTCTCGGCCAGGCGGGTGCCTTCGACGCGGGCGCGGATCTTGGCGAAGGCGACCTCGCGCGCGGTCGTGAGATCGTCGCCGAAGGGCGAGAAGCCGCAGTCGTCGGTCGAGCCCAAATGCTCGGGCGGGATGTAGTCGGCCGCCTGCAGGATGCGGTCGCGCACCAGCTCGGGCGCCTCGATCGCCAGGTCGATCGGGTCGATGACGCCGACGAAAATGCGCTGCCGCGGCTTGCGCAGGTCGGCTAGCAGCTCCAGCACCCGCTTCTTGTCGCTTTCGCTGGCGAGCTGGACGAAGAAGCTGCCGGCCTGCATCTCGAACAGGTCGGGCAGCAGCAACGCATAGTCGACGTCGGCGCTGTGCGTCGAGTTCTGGTCGCCGCCGGGGCAGGTATGGACGCCGATCCGGGTGCGCTCCTCGGCGCTGAAGCGCGCCAGCACGCGGTTGTTCAGGCCGACCAGCTTCTTCAGCAGGTCGCGGCTGGGATCGAGCTTGCAGGCGAGCCAGCCCTCGGTGAAGTCGAGCTGCACCGAAGCGGCGCCGGCCTCGAAGGCGGAGCGGATGTCGGTTTCGGCCTCGTCCACCAGGTCGTCCAGGAAGGCCTCGTGCTCATAGCCGGGCAGGCCGTCGGCCGGGTAGAGCAGGCTCAGCGCCGAGGGTGCGATCACCGCCTGCTTGACCGGCCGGTGCGCGTAGCGCAGGGCGCGCGCCACATAGGCGCCGCTGTAGGTGGCATAGCGGAAGGGCCCGCCGGTCAGGCGCGGGAACTGGCGGCTGTGGCCGTCGGCGAAGCGGATCACGGCGCCGTCCGGCGCCAGGTTCTCGAGGCCGGCGAGCGGATAGGTGGCGAAGCTCGGCTTGCCCTGCTCGCCGTCGGTGATGACCGGCGAGCCGGTGTCCTCGAAGGCGTCGACGGTCTCCTCGACCGCACGCTCGACCGCCGCCTGCAGCGCCGCGGCGTCGATCGCGCCCGCGGCATGGTCGGCCATGGCCTCGACCAGCCAGGGGGGCCGCGGAACGCTGCCGATCGGCTCGGTCGGTATGATCATCGCGTCTCCGCTCGCTGGCGTTTGCCGGAAGGGGGCAAAGCTGGCCCGCGCCCTCTCTGCTTGTCAAGGAAAGCCGGCCAACCCCCTCCCCCCGCGGCCTACGGCATTCACACATCTCAGGCAGGAGCGGCTCGCCCCCGCCACAGCCAAGGCTGTCGTCCCGGCACTTGTTGCCGGGAC
>JBHJOF010000095.1:0-13748 GCA_050330055.1 Kiloniellales bacterium | reverse complement strand
CATGGCGTTTTTGCTACCGGTTTCGACGTCGCGGCGCAACGGAAATCATCGGAACAAGGCCGCGCATAAGGGAGAGCACCACGAAGGGCGGTTCGCGGCACTCTCCTTGCGCATATGGTGCGAAACGACGCTAAACCGTCTCGTGCGCCGCGCGTGAGTCGGCCGGCGCTTCGGCGCGCTCGTTCATGCCGTAGTCGCGCAGCACGCTGGCTACGCGGAGGCGATAGTCGGCGAAGACGCCGCCGCGGCCCTGCGCTTGCGCGCTGCGGTGATGCGGACGATTGCGCCAGGCGCGCACCGCTTCCTCGTCGCGCCAGAAGGACAGCGACAGCAGCTTGCCGGGCGTCGTCAGGCTCTGGAAGCGCTCGACCGAGATGAAGCCGTCCTCTTTCTCCAGCTCGGCGCGCAGGCCGGCAGCGATGTCCAGATAGGCGTCCTTCCGGCCTTCGGCCGGCCAGACTTCGAAGATCACGGCGATCATCTCGGCGTTCCCTCCCTATGAGCCGCGAACGTCGGCGCGACAGCTTGCCAGAATGTGCGCCGTTGCCGTTTCGGAATCCGTCGAACTATGTCCGCCGGGCCGGACGCACTCGCCCATCCTTCGAGACGCGCCCTGCGGGCGCTCCTCAGGGTGAGGTCGTCGCAGTCTGAACACCAGCCTCACGCTGAGAAGCTCGCACAGCGAGCGTCTCGAAGCGTGGGCGGCCGCCGCTACTGTCCCGCCTGCTCCGGCGCCGGCATGGGCGGCACCAGAAGGGCCGGGTCGATGCGCTCCTCGAACCAGTTGATGCGCCAGTCGAGGTGCGGGCCGGTGGCGCGGCCAGTGGCGCCCAGGGTGCCGACCGGCTGGCCCAGTTTGACCCGCTCGTCGACGGCGACCGACAGCGACTCCATGTGCAGCAGGGCGGAGCTGAGGCCGTGGCCGTGGTCGATGATCAGCGTGCCGCCGGTGTAGTAGAGGTCGGGCTCCGCCAGCACCACCAGGCCGTCGGCCGGCGCCGTCACCGGCGTGCCCTCGGGGGCGGCGATGTCGATGCCATAGTGCGGCTGGCGCGGCTCGCCGTTCAGGATGCGCTGGCTGCCGTAGACGCCGGAGATGATACCCTGCGCCGGCCAGGCGAAGCCGCTCTCGAACAGCGGCTCGGGCCGGTCGACGGCGCGCGCAGCCCAGATCTTCTCGTTCTCCCGCTTGATGCGCGCCAGCAGCTCCTCGGGCGGCGTCACCATGGCGGGCGGCAGGCCGTCGATGCGCTGGATGTCGTAGTCACGCTTGGCGATGGCGAGGCGGCGCTCGCTGCGGCTGCCGTCCGGATGCTCGACCAGCAGGCTCGCCTCGGGCGCCGCGTCGCGACCGAAGCCGATGACGAAGCGGCCGCGCTCGGAAACGCGCACCGTCTTGCCGTCGAGCATCACCTTGGCGTCTGGCTCGGTGGTGCCAATGACGAGGCCGCCTTGGGTCATGTTGCCGTCGAGCTGCAGCGTGCCGCCTAGTGCAGGTGCGGCAGCGCTGAGCAACAGGCTCACGAAGAGAAACAATGCCGAAGAGATGAGGTGCAGGCCACGCCAGCAGTCCTTGTGGCTGGCATGCTCTTTGGGCGCTACGCGCCGGCCCCCCTCCCGGCGCTGCGCGCCGACCTCCCCCTCGAGGGGGGAGGTGAAGTGAGGCCCGGCGCCGCGCCACAATTCCCTCCCCCCTCGAGGGGGAGGGTGAGGGAGGGGGGCGTCCGCGTAGCGGACAACAGTTGGAATGTTTGTTGTGACGACCATTACAGTAGCGTCCCCTGCGATCCCTTGTCGTCCTTGCCTCTCTGCCGTCGTTTCGGCTTGTCCGGCGCGCCGCCGGCGCCGACGGCAGATGCGTGTTGCTCACCGCGAAACTCGATGTCGAGCGGCAGGCCGGCGGTGACCGCGACGGCGTCCATGATGACGCCTTCCGGCCCGCGCACCACGGTGAAGCCGCGCTCCAGCACCTTGTGGTAGGACAGGCTGTCGAGCACGCGGGCGAGCGCGTCGATGTGACGCCTGGCGTCGGCCAGCAGCTGGTCGCGGCAGCGCAGCAGGCGGCGGCCGGCGTCGAGCTGCAGCAGCCTGCGCGACGCGCTCTCGGCGATCAGCCCGCCGCAGCGCTGCAGCCGCTGCCGCGGCGCCTCCAGCCGCTCCGCGGCGCGGGCCAGCTGGTGACGCGGATGCGGCAGGCGCGCGGCGGCGTTGCGCAGCTCGCTGTCGCCCTGGCGCAGCAGCGCGGCGATGGCGTTGCCCAGGCGCTCGGCGCGGTCGTCGAGGCGCTGGCTCTTGTCCTCCAGGAGGCGGCGCGGATCGGGCAGGCCGCGGCCTAGGCCCTCGACCCGCTGGCGCCGCTCCTCGACCATGCGTCCGGCGGCGGCCACGATGCGGCGCGCCAGCTCCATGACATTGGCGACCAGCTCGCCGCGCACCGGCACCGCCATCTCGGCCGCCGCCGTCGGGGTCGGCGCGCGGCGGTCGGCGGCGTAGTCGATCAGCGTGGTGTCGGTCTCGTGCCCGACGGCGGAGATCAGCGGGATCGCCGAAGCGGCGGCGGCACGTACCACGACCTCCTCGTTGAAGGCCCAGAGGTCCTCCAGGCTGCCGCCGCCGCGCGCCACGATCAGCACGTCCGGACGCGGCACTTTTCCGCCGGGGGCCAGCGCGTTGAAGCCGCCGATTGCCGCCGCTACCTGCTCGGCCGCGCCCTCGCCCTGCACCAGCACCGGCCAAACCAGCACGTGGCGCGGGAAGCGGTCGGCCAGACGGTGCAGGATGTCGCGGATCACCGCGCCGGTCGGCGAGGTCACCACGCCGATGACGCGCGGCAGGTAGGGCAGCGGCCGCTTGCGCGCAGCGTCGAACAGGCCTTCGGCGGCGAGCTTCCTGCGCCGCTCCTCGAGCAGCTTGAGCAGCGCGCCTTCGCCGGCCAGCTCGAGCTGCTCGATGACGAGCTGATAGCGCGAGCGCGCCGGATAGCTGGTGATGCGCCCGGTGGCGATCACCTCCATGCCGTCCTCGGGCTTGAGGCCGAGCCGGCCCGCGACGCCGCGCCAGCAGACCGCGTCGAGCACCGCGTCCTGGTCCTTGAGTGCCAGGTAGAGATGGCCGGAGGCGGCGCGCTTGAATCCGGAGATCTCGCCGCGCACCCGCACGTGCTCGAAGTTGCCTTCGAGCGTGCGCTTGATCCGCTGCGACAGCTCGGAGACGCCGAAGACCGGCAGGTTGCTGCCGGCCAGGCTGTCGGCGGGGGAGGGGGCGGTTGGATCGCTCACGGCTGCTCCAGGTTCGGCAAAGGGCATCGCGCCTCCGGTATAGCGCAGATTCGGCGGTGGCGCAGACTTGACTGGATCTGCGTGCGCCGCAGGGTGCTTTGCCATCAGCACGCCATGAGCTTGGCGGGGCGCCGGCCGATAAATACATGGAGTTTGAAATAAATATAAGTAATATTCAAGTAATAGGTTAGGATTTGTTAAAATATTCTCGATAGGGTCGCATTGTTTGGACTTGCCCTGTCTTTTCCTGAGTACCAAACACCCCACGGCAGTACAGGTGCTTTCGGCGGCTTGTAGTTAGAGTTCTGGTCTGGTCGATCGAGGGCCCTGCTTGTTATCGACCCCCGCTTTTGCAGAACCCAAGTTTCAGAACTACCTATTCTTGCCGACCCTGTTCCTGACGACGCCTTGTTCCTGACGACCCTGTTTCCTGACGCGTGAGGTGGCACGGTGGGCTAGTCCCACCGTGCCGCACGCCTTTTGGGGCCCTGCTTCACGTCACGGTCCGCAGGCTCCGGCCCAGCGCAGAGGCCAGGTCGCCGCGCCACCCGGCCTTCACCCCTTCCAATCCGAGCCAGCAGGCGAGCCGGCCCAGCTCCGCGGCCAGCGGCTCGGCGATGGCCTCGGGCGCCAGCCCGTCCTCCTTGTGCGCCGCCTGCACGCGCAGCAGGCCGGCCGCCCGGTCGGCCTTGAGGTCGACCCGCGCCACCAGCGCCTCGTCGACGAGGAAGGGCAGCACGTAGTAGCCGTGCCGACGTTTCTCCGCCGGCGTGTAGATCTCGATGCGGTAGTGGAAGCCGAACAGCCGCTCGGTGCGCGCCCGCTCCCAGACCAGCGGGTCGAAGGGCGTCAGCAGGGCCGTGCCCCGCAGCTTGCCGGGCAGGCGGGCGGCAGGGTCGAGATAGGCCGGCTGGCGCCAGCCCTCGACCGTGACCGGCAGCAGGTCTCCCGCCTCGAGCAGCTCGCTCAGCGCATGTTTCGTTGCCGCCACCGGCAGGCGGAAATAGTCGCGCAGGTCGCTCTCGGTCGCCACACCCAGCGCCCGGCCGGCGCGCAGGACCAGCGCACGCAGCGCCTCGCTCTCCGGCGGAGTCGGTCGGTCGAGAATGGCGCTCGGCAGCGCCCGCTCGGGCAGGTCGTAGACGCGCTCGAAATTGCGCCGCCCGGCCGCGGTCACCTGGCCGGTCCAGAAGAGGTACTCCAGCGCCATCTTGCCCTTGTGCCGGGCCCACATCTCCTTGCCGCGCTTGCCCGGGTCGCTGAGCTCGCGGACGGAGATCGGGCCGCGTGCGCCGAGCTCGGCCAGGACCTGGCGGATGTAGCCCGTCTGCTCGCGGGCGAAGTCGACATAGCTCTTGTAGATCCCCTGGCCGCGCGCCGCCCGCGCCATGCGCCAACGCAGCAGCGGCTGCAGCTCGAGCGGCAGCAGCGAGGCCTCGTGCGCCCAGTACTCGAAGAGGGCACGGCGACGCGGCTGGAAGGCCTTGCGGTCGAGCGCTGCCGTGTCGTAGGCGCCGAGCCGCGAGAACAGCGGCAGATAGTGCGAGCGCACCAGCACGTTGACCGAATCGAGCTGCAGCAGGCCCATGCGCTCGACCGTCTTCTGCATGCGCGCCCAGCCGGCGATCCTGTCGCCGCGTTTGGCGCCGAAGCCCTGCGCCGCCAACGCAATGCGCCGCGCCTGAGCCAGCGACAGGCTGTCTTTCGTGTGGAGAGGAAGCTTGGTCGGGGATTTATTCGACATGGGCCGCCGAGCCTACACCGATTCGCGGCCCGTCGCGCCAATCCTGTAGCACAACGCTCTTGCACACCCCCCTCCCCAACCCTCCGCCGCAAGGGGGGAGGGAGACTATGATGCGGGCTGCGCCAATCTCCCTCCCCCTTGACGGGGCAGGGCCGGGGAGGGGGTGACTGGCGAGCTGTTGCAGGATAGGGCGCGTCACCACTCAAGCCGCCCTTCCCGGTTTCCGACTCCGCAGGTCGCGCGCTATTGTCGCCGCCATGCGTATCCTGGTCGTCGGCTCCGGCGGGCGCGAGCACGCGCTCTGCTGGGCGCTGGCCGCTTCACCGCTCTGTGACACGCTCTACTGCGCGCCCGGCAACGCCGGCATCGCCGAGGAGGCCGAGTGCGCGCCGGTCGGGGCCGAGGACCTCGAGGGCCTGGTGACGCTGGCTCGGGAGCAGGCGATCGACTTCGCCGTGGTCGGACCCGAGGCGCCGCTGGTGGCCGGACTGGTGGACCGTCTGGAGGCGGCCGGCATCAGGGCCTTCGGTCCAACGGCCGCGGCGGCGGCTCTGGAAGGCTCCAAGGGCTTCATGAAGGATATCTGCGCCAAGTACGGCATCCCAACCGCAGCCTACCGGCGCTTCAGCGACCCGGCCGAGGCCAAGGCCTACCTCCGCGCGCGCGGCGCGCCCATCGTCGTGAAGGCCGATGGCTTGGCGGCCGGCAAGGGCGTCACCGTGGCGGCGACGATCGAAGAGGCGGAGCAGGCGGTCGAGGCGGCGATGGTCGCGGGCAGCTTCGGGGCGGCCGGCGCCGAGCTGGTGATCGAGGACTGCCTGGTCGGCGAGGAGGCCAGCTTCTTCGCCCTGGTCGACGGCGAGACGGCGCTGCCGCTCGCCGCGGCGCAGGACCACAAGGCGGTCGGCGACGGCGACAGCGGCCCCAACACCGGCGGCATGGGCGCCTACTCGCCGGCGCCGGTGGTGGACGAGGCCATGGCCGCGCGCATCATGGACGAGATCATGCGCCCCACCGTCGCCGCCATGGCGGCCGAGGGCCGGCCCTACAAGGGCCTGCTCTACGCCGGCCTGATGATCACCGACGCGGGGCCCAAGCTGATCGAGTTCAACGTGCGCTTCGGCGATCCCGAGTGCCAGGTGCTGATGCTGCGCCTCAAGTCCGACCTCTTGCCGGCGCTGATCGCCTGCAGCGACGGCGTGCTGAAGGACTTCGACCTGCGCTGGCACGACGAGGCGGCTCTGGTCGTGGTCATGGCCGCGAAGGGCTATCCGGGAACCTACGAGAAGGGCACGGTGATCAAGGGCCTGGAGGCCGCTTCTGCGCTCGAGGGCGTCAAGGTCTTCCATGCCGGCACCAGGCGCGGCGCGAACGGAGAGTGGCTCGCCAACGGCGGCCGCGTGCTGGGCGTGACCGCGCTCGGCCGCGACGTGGCCGCGGCCCAGGCCCGCGCCTACCAGGCGGTCGAGCTGATCGACTGGCCCGGCGGCTTCTGCCGCCGCGACATCGGCTGGCGCGCGGTGGGACGGCGATGAGGCTTCGGCTCCGCCGGCTGCTTTGCTAAGCCCCTGCCATGGTACAGGTCACCGTCCCGCACCCGGCCAAACTTTCGGCTCTTGGTACGCTTTCAGCGGCCCGCGCTGAAGCAGCCTCGACTCCTTCCCCAGTCCGTCCTCAACCGATAGTCTAACATTCTACTTGGCCCGAACGACCGCACCAATAGGGGGACCATGCAATGACCCAATGGCAAGCGGTTCTGTTGCTCGTAACGATCATGGTTGCCTCTGGCTTGGCTGGTGGCATTGCTAACTATGCGCTTTCGCTCGAAGACGACAACGCCAATCCGAAAGGAGAGGTAGCAAGCAGTAATAGTAGCGTCTGGGGGGCTTGGCATCCACGAGACCCTCGGCTGCTTTGGCGTAGTGTCATTACCGGCGTCGTCGCCGCTTTCATTGTGCCTCTTTTCTTAAGGCTCTCGGCGGGCGGGACCGATGATCTCATCACTAATGTCTTGGCGGACTGCAGCGCCGTGACAGGCGGCGCAAACGCCATTCCACCGCGTTGCGGTGAGAGAGCCGCAGATTTCTTTGTGATTGCGGCTTTTTGCCTAATTGCCGCGGTATCTGCACGTGCCTTCATACAAACTGTTTCTGAGCGGATTCTTCAACAGGCTCGGGAAGCGAATCGCCGTGCCGAAGAAGCGCAGCAGGATGTCGCTGAGATTCAGGAGGATCTAAGCGAAAGGGAGCTTGATACAGGGGAAGCCACTGAGGGAGCCGCAATTGAAGGAGCCGAAGCTGTGTCGGCAGAGCAGCTCGACGAGAACTCCATGAAGCTGCTAATGGCGCTAGAAGACTCCAAATATACGCGCCGCTCTACCAGCGGATTGGCTGGAGATACCAAGCTCAATCGAGCTCGTGTGCTTCAACACTTGGATAAGTTAGTTGCCTCTGGGCACATTGAGAAAACGACCTCTAGGAAGGACGGCACAGCACGCTGGCGCATAACATCGCATGGAAGAACCGCTGTATTGCGCCACAGGCTACAGTGATGATTCGGACTTTGCCTCACTCCCCCGTATAAAACTCCGGCCAGAGCTTCTTCGCGATCGGGCCGTCGCTGCGGTAGGCGTGGCAGCTGTCGAGCAGGACCGGCCGACCCTCGCGCGGCTTGCCCGGCTGCGGGTTCTGCGCGGCCTTCCTGGCCAGCACCGGGTAGAGGGTCTGGAAGGCGACCGTGGCCATGGCGCCTAACATCTCGACCAGGTGGGTGCAGCCCTCGACGCCGCCCAGGTGCTTGGCGATGGCGCGGCGCCAGCCGGCGCCGACGCGCGCGCCGATCATGCGCTTGAAGTTCGGCGTGATCGCCGGGCAGACCGCGTAGGGCGAGCCGTCGGTCGCCGCCTCGATGTCGCGCACGACGAGCTCCTCGTCGATGGTCAGACGAATCCACATGTCGTGGATCGGCTCGCCGGCCTGAATCTGGCCGCGGTAGTCGTTGTGGAAGCTGTAGGTCTTGGTGTCGGTCATGTGCGCCTCGATGTCCCACAGTCCGTCCTGGCGCCGATAGCCGGCGAACTCGTAGGCCCGGGTGTGGAAGCGCTCGCGCGCGGCCGCGGGGGAAAGTGGCATGGTATGCCGCCTGTTGCTTTCGAGAGGATGAGATGTCGCGGGAGTCGCCTTGACTATAGGCCGCGTTCCCCGGCCGTCAACCGAACCACCATCAGACAAAGTGAGGTTGCAACTGGGACCCCGAGGTCAATGCCGCTCGACGCCCTTGCAACTGGGCCATTGAGGCCCCGCGCGCAAGTGCGCGCTAAGCCAAGCGCCCGGATGGGCGTGCCCGGCGTCTGAGGGACCAAAAAATCACGAGACGGCACCCGCCGCCGGCGGTGCGGCCTGCTCGTCCTCCTCGCCGAGCGGCGTAACCTTGATCTGGGTGATCTGGTTGCGCTGGCGGCCCAGGATTTCGAAGCGGAAGCCGTGGAAGACGTAGACCTGGCCCACTTCGGGAATGCGCCGCGCCTCGTAGAGCACCAGGCCGGCCAGGGTCGAGGCCTCCTCGTCGGGCAGGCGCCAGCCGAACTTGCGGTTGAGGTCGCGGATGGTGACGTTGCCGTCGACCACCACCTCGCCGTCCTTCAGCAGCTTGACCCCGGCCACGTCGATGTCGTGCTCGTCCTCGATCTCGCCGACGATCTCCTCGAGGATGTCCTCCAGCGTGACGATGCCGCGCACCTCGCCGTACTCGTCGACCACGATGGCGAAGTGCTCGTGCCGGCTGCGGAAGGCCTGCAGCTGGGACAGCAGGTCGGTGGTGTCGGGGATGAACCAGGGCGCGCCGGCGATCGCCAGCACGTCAAGATCGTCGATATCGCCGCCGCGCGCCTGCACGGCGCGGAACAGCGCCTTGGCGTGCAGCACGCCGACGATGTTGTCGGGCTCCTCGCGCCACAGCGGCAGGCGGGTGTAGGGGCTCGCCAGCACCTCCTCGACGATCCTGGCCGGCGGCTGGTCGGCGTCGATCATCACGACGCCGCTGCGATGGGTCATGATCTCCTCGACGTTGACCTCGGCCAGGTCGAGGATCGAGCGCAGCATCTCGCGCTCGTGGCGCTCCTCCTCGCCGCTTATGGCGTGCAGGTCGATGGCGCCGCGCAGCTCCTCCTCCTGCAAGTCGGCGCTGAAGCTGGTGTCGTAGCGCACGCCGAAGATCAGCAGGGTGCCGCGCACCACGGCGAGCGCCGCCTGGGTCACCGGGCTCAGCACGACAATGAAGACCCGCAGCACCGGCGAGATCGCCAGTGCCACCCTGTCGGCGTGATGGATCGCATAGGTCTTGGGCAGGATCTCGGAGAAGATCAGCACCAGCGCCGTCATCACCAGGGTCGCATAGGCGACGCCAGCGTCGCCGAACAGACCGATCAGCACGCTGGTGGCGAGCGCCGAGGCCAGGATGTTGACCAGGTTGTTGCCGAGCAGGATGGTGCCGATCAGGCGCTCCTTCTGCAGCAACAGGCGGTTGACCAGCAGGGCCCGGTGGTCGCCCTGCTGTTCCAGGCCGTACATGCGCGCCCGCGAGGCGGCGGTCAGCGAGGTCTCGCTGCCCGAGAAGAAGGCCGAGAGCAGCAGCAGCACGATGATCGCGCCCACCGCGATCAGCAGATTCACATCGATCGTCCCGAGGACTTCAGCCATCACGCCGGCATCCGGGCGAGTAGCGCGGTATCGCTTTGGCTGCCGCCAAGCTTTCACCCTCACCCTCCCATCGCTTGCGCGATGGGCCCCTCCCTCTCCCCTCAAGGGAGAGGGAGTCTACAGCGCGCCGGTTTGTTCCCCTCTCCCTCGGAGGGGAGAGGGAGGGGCCCGCGCGCATCAGCGCGTGGGAGGGTGAGGGTGGCAAAAGAGTCCCGCGTGCGTCAGCCATCTATCCTGCAACCTAGGCCGCGATGGCGTCGTTGAGCAGCGCCGCGACTTCGGCGGGCTCGACGTCGCGGCTGAGGAAGGCCCGGCCGATGCCGCGCACCAGCACGAAGGTGATGCGGCCGTCGCGCACCTTCTTGTCGCGGCTCATGTGCTCGAGCAGCGCCTCCGCGGTCCAGAAGCGCCCTTCCAGCGATTCCAGCCCGGTCGGCAGGCCGACCGCAGCCAGGTGACGGCGCATCCGCGCCGCGTCCTCGGCCGGGCAGAGGCCGAGCTGCGCCGAGAGCTCGAAGGCCATCACCATGCCCATGGCGACCGCCTCGCCGTGCAGCAGCTCGTCGCTGTAGCCGGTCTCGGCCTCCAGCGCATGGGCGAAGGTGTGGCCGAGATTGAGCAGCGCGCGACCGCCGCTTTGACCTCCCGCGGCTCTCTCCAGCGACTCGCGCTCGTCGTCGGCGACGATCGCTGCCTTGGCGGCGCAGCTTGTCAGTACGGCCTTGCGCCGCGCCGTTGGATCGCCCTCGATCACCGCGTTGCCGTGGCTCTCCAGCCAGGTGAAGAAGTCGGCGTCGTCGATCAGACCGTACTTCACCACCTCGGCATAGCCGGCGCGCAGCTCGCGCTCGGGCAGGGAGGAGAGCACTTCGGTGTCGGCCAGCACCAGACGCGGCTGATGGAAGTTGCCGACCAGGTTCTTGCCCTGCGGCATGTCGATGCCGGTCTTACCGCCGACCGAGCTGTCGACCTGGGCGAGCAGCGTGGTCGGGATCTGGATGAAGTCGATGCCACGCAGCAGGATGCTGGCGGCGAAGCCGGCCAGGTCGCCGACCACGCCGCCGCCCAGCGCGATCAGCGTGCTGTCGCGGGCGATCTTGGCGTCGAGCAGGCGGCCGCAGAGTTCGGCCAGCTGCGCGAAGCTCTTGCTCTGTTCGCCGGCCGGCACGATGACGCTCTGGTAGGCGATGCCGGCGTTGCTCAGCGAGCGGCCGAGCTCCTCGAGGTGCAGTCTGGCCACCGTCTCGTCAGTCACCACGCAGACTCGTTTCTGGCGCAACAGCGGCGCGCAGTGTTGCCCGGCGCTGCCGAGCAGGCCTTCACCGACCAGAATGTCGTAGCTGCGCTCGCCGAGCTCGACGCGCAGGCGCCCCGGCGCCGTCATGACAGCGCCTCCGCCGGCTGCGCGCCCTGTCGGCTCTGGAAGGCGGCCAGCGCCTTGTCGACGTTGGCCACGGTCACCTCGGGCGGCCCGTCCATCGAATCGACCACGATGTCGGCCTCGGCGGAGACCGGATAGCGCTCGGCCATGAGGCGCGCCAGGATCTGCCGCGGATCGCCGCTCTTCAGCAGCGGCCGGTTGTTGCGCCGGCCGGTGCGCTTCAGCATGAGGTCGAGGTCGGCGCGCAGCCAGACGGCGATGCCCCGCTCTCGGATCGCCGCCCGCGTGCGCGGGTCCATGAAGGCGCCGCCGCCGGTCGACAGCACGCAGGGCTGCACCGACAGCAGGCGCAGGATCACGCGGTGCTCGCCGTCGCGAAAGGCGCCCTCGCCGTGCTGTGCAAAGATCTCTTCGATCGAGCAGCCGGCGGCCGCCTCGATCTCGGTGTCGGCGTCGGCGAAGGGCAGGCCGAGACGGCTGGCCAGGCGCCGGCCGATGCAAGTCTTGCCCGCGCCCATCAGGCCGACGAGCACCACCGACTTGTCTGGCTTGCTGGCGGTGGGGCGGCGCATGGGAGTCCGTTTCACTTCAGCGTGCCAGGTCTTGTCCCAGGAAACAGCACCCGTGCGCCGTTGCAAGGCTGTGGCACGGCCGATAGACTGTCGCAAAATTGCCCGAGTCGAAGCCTAGCATATATTTCCCAGCTCGATGCAAGCTCACGGTGAGGTCGCGTCTGATGCTCGAATCGAGCCGGCTCGGCCCTATATGCGGCTGGACGCTCTCTACCTTGGGGCTGATTGATGGTCTTGCGCATCCTTCTGCTGCTCGTTGTCCTGCTGGTTGTCGGTGGCGCGGTCTTCATGGTGACCTGGGAAATCGAGCCGCCGTCGGTCCCGGCCGAAAAGGTGATCCCAAATGATCGCTTCCCGCGCTAGGGCTCTGCCGCCAAGCCTCCGGTCCCGTCTTGACGCGATTGCGCTTGCCCTGCTGCTCGCCCTGGCCATGGGAGATGCCGTCCCCGCGCATGGCCAGGAATCCGGTGCCTCACCGTCGGACCCGGGGGCGCCGATCGCCCTCGAGCCGCCGACCCCGCTGCTGCCCTTCGATCCCAAGGCGCGGCAGCCGGAAGGCGCCGGCCCGGCGGCCGATGCGCCGCAGGTCCAGGGCATCGAGATCAATCCGCTCGATGCGCTCGATCCCGATAATCTGGGCCTGCTCGACGCCGGGAACGGCGGCCTCGGCGAGGACCTCTGGGCCGGCAGCGACCGAGATCGGGTGACTGGTCTGCTGGCGCTGCTCCCGGACCGCTACCGCTCGGCGGTGCTGCGTGACCTGGCGCGCCGCCTGCTCCTGTCCCGCGCCGAGGGGCCGGTGCGTTCGCCCCAGGCGCAGAGGCAGTATCCCACAGGATCGTCCGCTGGGACATCTCTCGGGACATCGCTGGGCCCCTCCGCCGGGACGGCCCAGGAGAGCTCCCCTGAGCCCGACCTGGGACTTCTGGCGCTGCGGATCGACCGTCTGGGCAAGGTCGGCGACACCCAGGGCCTGGCGCGCCTGCTGGAGATCGTGCCGCGGCGCTTCGACGAGGAGCCGATCACCCGCGCTCGGGTCGAGAGCGAGCTGCTGCTGGGCGACACGGACGGCGGCTGCGGCGAGGTGCGCAGGGGCCTGCCGTTCTACTACAGCGTGCCCTACTGGCAGAAGGCGCTGATCGCCTGTCAGCTCGTCGCCGGCGAGACCGAGCAGGCCCAGCTCGGCCTCGGTCTACTGCAGGAGCGTGGCCTGGACGAGGATGCCCCGTTCCTCGCCCTGGCCGAGGCGCTGGCCGGTGCCGGCGCCGAGGTCGCGCCGTCACTGGCCGCGCAGCCGCTGCCCTTCGCCCTGCTGCACGGGCGCGGCCAGCCGTTGCCGCCCGGCACCGAAGAAGAAGCCGACTTCGGCGTACTGGTCGCCATGGCGCGGTCGGGGAAGACGGCGCTCGGGCAGCGCGTCGTGGCGGCCGAGCGCGCCACCGCGGCCGGCGCGCTCGATCCCGCCGAGCTCGGCCGCGTCTATGACGCCTTCAGCTTCGAGATCGGCGAACTCGACAGTCGCGCCGCCCCGGACGTGACAACGTCCCGCGGCCGCGCGCTCGCCTACCAGTGGGCCCTGCGGGCGCTCGGCCCGGCGGCGCAGGCGGAGGCCATGGCCGCCGCCCTGGACGTCGCCTGGGCCAATGCCGCGGTTGACGAGGCCGGCTACATCCCCCTGGCTGTGGCCTTCCAGCCCCTGGTCAGCCGCCTGCCGCGCAGCCCGCAGACGCTGCCCCAGGCCGGCGCCGCCGGCCGCGCACTCTATGCTGCAGGGCGATTCGAGGCGGCGGCGGCTTGGCTCAGTTTCGCCCAGCAGGCGGCGGCCGCCCAGCCCGAGGCGGCGAGCGCCGCCACCACGCTGTGGCCCTACTGGCGCCTGGCCGGCGGCCAGTCTGCGGTGCTGGGCGGCGGCATCGCCAGCTGGCAGGCGACCCAGGGCCGTGCCGAGCCGGCCGCGCTGGCACGCCGCATCGCCCTGCTGCGGGCCATGCTGGGCGCGCTCGATTCGGGCCTGCGGCCGAGCCAGGCGGGCGCGGTGCCGACTCCGCAGCAGCTCGCCGGCGCCCGGCCGGCCGG
>JBHJOF010000094.1:0-3611 GCA_050330055.1 Kiloniellales bacterium | reverse complement strand
TCAGGATGAGGAATGTTGTTTTATATCAGCATGCTCCCACCTCATGCTGAGGAGCCGCGAGTCCGCAGGAGCGGGCCTCCGCCCGCAAGCGGCGTCTCGAAGCATGGGAGCAGGTCAATAATTTCGGGATTTGGTATAACTTAGCGCCTATGGGATCAAGTCCGGGCATGACAGCGGGAGATTCCCTGCAAAGCGAAACGGCGACTGCCGAAGCAGTCGCCGCCTGCTGTCGCCGATTGAGTGGGCGCGTTACGCCGCGGCGCGGATGCCGGCGGCTTTCACGTCGTCGTCGACGTAGGTCTCGAACTGGCGGAAGTTGACCTCGAAGCGCTTGGTCAGCTCGCGCGCGGTCTGGTCGTAGGCCTTCTTGTCGGCCCAGGTGTTCTTGGGGTTGAGCACCTCGGCCGGCACGTCGGGACAGGCCTGCGGCACCAGGAGGCCGAAGTCGGGATGCGCCTGCGTCGCCACCTCGGCCAGGCGGCCGTCCAGCGCGGCGCGCACCATGGCCCGCGTGTAGGCGATCTTCATGCGCTCGCCGACGCCGTAGCCGCCGCCGGTCCAGCCGGTGTTGACCAGCCAGCAGTTGGCGCCGGTCGACTCGATCTTGCGGCCCAGCATCTGGGCGTAGACCGACGGGTGCCGCGGCATGAAGGGCGCGCCGAAGCAGGTCGAGAAGGTCGCCTTGGGCTCGGACAGGCCCTTCTCGGTGCCGGCGACGCGCGCGGTATAGCCGGAGAGGAAGTGGTACATGGCCTGCTCCGACGTGAGGCGCGAGATCGGCGGCAGCACGCCGAAGGCGTCGGCCGTCAGCATGACGATGTTGCGCGGCTGGCTGCCGCGGCCGGTGCCGCTGGCGTTGGGGATGAAGTCGAGCGGATAGCTGGCGCGAGTGTTCTCGGTGTAGCGGTCGTCGTCGAGATCGAGCCGGCCGGTCATGGGATCGAGCACCACGTTCTCGAGGATGGTGCCGAAGCGTTCGGTGGTGGCGTAGATCTCGGGCTCGGCCTCGCGCGACAGGCGGATCACCTTGGCGTAGCAGCCGCCCTCGAAGTTGAACACACCGCTGTCGGCCCAGCCGTGCTCGTCGTCGCCGATCAGCGTGCGCGAGGAGTCGGCCGAGAGCGTGGTCTTGCCGGTGCCGGACAGGCCGAAGAAGATCGAGGTGTCGCCGGCCGGGCCGATGTTGGCCGAGCAGTGCATCGGCAGCACGTCGCGCTCCGGCAGCAGGTAGTTGAGGATCGAGAAGATCGACTTCTTGATCTCGCCGGCGTACTCGGTGCCGCCGACCAGCACCAGGCGGCGCGCGAAGTGCACCAGGATGAAGGAGCCGGAGTTGACACCGTCGCGCTCCGGGTCGGCCTGCAGGTAGGGCGCGTGCAGCACCGTGAAGTCGGGCTCGAAGGCGGCCAGCGCGTCGTGCGGCGGCAGGATGAACATGTTGCGGGCGAAGAGACTGTGCCAGGGGCTTTCGCTGACGACGCGCACCTGCAGGCGGTACTCGGTATCGGCGCCGGCATAAAGGTCCTGCACGTAGAGCTGGCGGCGCTGCAGATAGGCGACGACTTTGCGCTCCAGGCCCTCGAAGCGCGCCTCGTCGATCGCCACGTTTACGTCACCCCACCAGACATTGTCGCGGCTCGATGGCTCGTCGACGATGAACTTGTCCTTGGGCGAGCGGCCGGTGTGCTGACCGGTCAGCACCACCAGGGCGCCACCGTCGGCCAGGCGGCCGGTTCCGGCCTTGAGCGTGTGCTCATAGAGCGCCGCGGCTCCCAGGTTCCAGTGGGCGGTCTGGTAGTTCTTGATGCCGTGCTGGGTGAGCCCCTGGCGGCTGATAACCGGTCCGGTATCGGTCACGTCGTCATCTCCCGTGCGCGGGCATCCGCCTCTCGGAGGCTCGGGCCCGTTATTGCTTGATCTGGGACGAAAGGCTTAGCGCATCCGGCCGGCCGAAGCCACAAAGCACTATAGTTAACTGACAGTTGTCACGGGGCCGCCTCAACCGCCCTCGGGCAACTCATTGAAAATATTGAGAGCTCTCGGAGATGTCCCGGGCTTCCTTGGCGAGCCCGACCAGGGCCTTGCGGCAGCTCTCGGGGCCGTCGACAGGGGCCGCGAAGTCGAGGCGGGCGTGGCGGCCCTCACGCTCGAAATCGATGCCCTCGGGATCCACGCCGCAGAGCCGCCAGCCCTCGCCCTCGGCCTTGACCAGGTGGCGGGCGATCAACGCCACGGCCTCGGCGTGCTCCTGGTTCATGTGCACCAGGATCTCGCTCTCTGCCTCGGCCAGCGCCGCGGCGCCGCTGCAGTCGAGCAGCACCTCTTCGGCCGCGATCCAGTGGATGGCGCCGAAGCCGGCGACCAGGTGGGCGCGGCTGACGGTTACCCTGTAGAGGTGGAAATCGGCGAAGCCGGCATAGAGCTCCGCGCCCGGATGGCGGGCCAGGAAGCGAGCCCGCAGGCGGTCATCGTCGCAGCGATCGGCCCGGCCCAAGAGGGTGGCGCGCGGCCCGGCCAGCGGCTCGCGCCAGCCGGCCGTGCCGTCGTAGAGCAGCGCCAGCTGCGGGTCGGCCGCCAGGTTGCGCGTGTGGTCGGCCAGGTCGGAGATCAGCAGCAGCGGGCTGCCGTCGTGGTCGTGCGCGACCAGCACCAGCGAGGCATAGGGCCAGTCGCCCCCCTTGCCCTGCTCCCCCAGCTGCTCCTCGGCCCGCGCCGCGGCCAGGCGGGTCGCCAGGCATGCGCGCCCGGCCCGGCGCAGCAGGGCTCTCACGCGCTCTCCCGGCGCCGGCTCGGGGGCGCGCTCTTGTGGACCTGCGCCTTGGACCTTGGACATGAGACTAGCTGTGCCGCCGCCGCGCGCTGCGGTCAAGGGCTCGCCACGGGCCCGCCCCCGGGCCTGAAAGAGGCCCCCGAAAGAGGGTGCCCGCCGGCTCGGTTTCGCCTGTTGGCGGCCGCAAAAGGGCCATAGTTGCGGCCCAGGCTCGACTTTCCCGGGACATTCGTTGGGCTTGCTAGGGGGCCAGGGGACCTTCCGGGGGGCTCTCTATGCTGGATTTGCCGCCTCAGACTGCTTAAATGCTGGGTTCAGGAGGCCTGCCGTGCAGGAAACCATCGCTCTCGTCGACGACGACCGCAACATTCTGACCTCCGTCTCGATGGCGCTCGAGGCGGAAGGCTTCCACGTGCGCACCTATGCCGACGGCTCCGAGGCCCTGCGCGGCCTGACCAGCAACCCGGTCGATCTGGCGATCCTCGACATCAAGATGCCGCGCATGGACGGCATGGAGCTGCTCGGCCGGCTGCGCCAGAGCTCGAACGTGCCGGTCATCTTCCTGACCTCGAAGGACGACGAGGTCGACGAGGTGCTCGGCCTGCGCATGGGCGCCGACGACTACATCACCAAACCCTTCTCGCAGCGCCTGCTGGTCGAGCGCATCCGCGCCCTGCTGCGCCGCGAGCGCGCCATCAAGGAGGAGAGCGGCGCCAGCGGCGGCGAGCAGCCCATGGTGCGCGGCAACCTGGTGCTCGATCCCGGCCGCCACCTCTGCACCTGGAACGGCCAGCCGGTCAGCCTGACGGTGACCGAGTTCCTGATCCTCAAGGCGCTGGCG
>JBHJOF010000093.1:0-21963 GCA_050330055.1 Kiloniellales bacterium | reverse complement strand
TTCGCTGGGGTTCATCCCGGCGGTGGGTTCATCCAGCAGAATAAGGCGGGGTTTGCTGGCGAGGGCGCGGGCGATTTCCAGGCGGCGCTGGTCGCCATAGGGCAGGTTTCTGGCGAGGGAATCGCCTTTGCCCTGCAAACCCACGAAGCGCAGCAGGCGGCGGCCTTCGGCTTCTGATTCGGCATTTTCCTTTTGCGCCCCTGGTGTGCCGAAGATGGCCCCCAACCACGACGACTTCAGATGTGCTTCCTGCCCGACCATGATATTTTCGATCACGGTCATGTTGTTAAAGAGGCGGATGTTCTGGAAGGTGCGGGCGATGCCGGTCTTGGCAGCCTCGTGCGGCCGCATCTGCTGGCGCGCCTTGCCCTTGTAGGTGATGGTGCCTTCCTGCGGGTGGTAGAAGCCGTTGATGACGTTGAGCATCGAGCTCTTGCCGGCGCCGTTCGGGCCGATGATGGCGAGGATCTCGTGCTCGCGGATCTCGAAGGAAACCTCGGAGAGCGCCTTGACGCCGCCGAAGGCAAGGCTGATCCCCTCCGCCTTGAGGATTGGGGGACCGAAGATCTTCTGCTGATGCAGCATGCGCGCAGGCCGCCTCAGCTCGCCTTCTTGAGGGGCTCTGGCTCGGGCGCCACGACGGCCGCCTCGAGGATGGGCAGATCGCCGGCCAGCTTGCCCTTGCGACCGTCCTCGTAGGTCACCTCCAGCTCGATGTAGGCGTGGTCGGCGTCGGAGTAGAGGCCTTCTATGAGTGGCGTGTAGCGCTCGGAGATGATACGGCGGCGCACCTTGCGGGTACGGGTCAGCTCGCCGTCATCGGCGTCGAGTTCCTTGTGCAAAATCAGGAATCGCCTGATCTGCGAGGCGGCCAGCTTGGGATCCTCGGCCAGGTCGCGGTTCACCTGCTCGACGTGGCCCTTGATGATCTCGTAGACACGCGGCAGCGCGGCCAGCTCCTGATAGCTGCCGTAGGCCACGCCGTTGCGCTCGGCCCAGCTGCCCATGGCCTCTAGGTCGATGTTGATGAAGGCGGCGACGTAGGGCCGGGCGTCGCCGAAGGCCACGGCCTCCTTGATGTCGGGGAAGAACTTCAGTTTGTTCTCGATGTACTTGGGCGCGAAAATGCTGCCGTCGGCCAGGCGGCCGACGTCCTTGGCGCGGTCGATGATCTTGAGGTGGCCGTTCTCGGCGAAGAAGCCGGCGTCGCCGGTATACACCCAGCCGTCCGGCGTCTTGGTCTCGGCGGTCGCCTCGGGGTTCTTGTAGTACTCCAGGAAGACGCCGGGGCTGCGGAACAACACCTCGCCGCTCTCGGCCACCTTGATCTCGACGCCCGGCGCCGGCGGGCCGACGGTGTCGGCCAGGATCTCGCCGTCCGGCTGCATGGTGATGAAGACGCTGGCCTCGGTCGAGCCGTAGAGCTGCTTCAGGTTGACGCCGAGCGCGCGGTAGAAGTCGAAGATGTCGGGGCCGATCGCCTCGCCGGCGGTATAGGCCAGGCGCAGCCGGCTGAAGCCCAGGGTGTTCTTGAGCGGGCCGTAGACCAGAACCTCGCCCAGGCCATAGAGCAGGCGGTCGAGCAGGCCGACCGGCCGGCCGTCGAGAATCCGGGTGCCGCAGCGCCGCGCCACCGCCATGAAGCTGTGGAACAGCCAGCGCTTGACGGCACTGGCATCCGCCATGCGGATCATCACGTTGGTCAGGATGGTCTCGAAGATGCGCGGCGGCGCGAAGAAGAAGCTGGGGCCCAGCTCGCGCAGGTCATGCATCACCGTGGCGCTCGATTCCGGGCAGCTGACGCAGAAGCCGGCACAGTAGCTCTGGGCGTAGGAGAAGATGTGGTCGCCGACCCAGGCCATGGGCAGGTAGGACAGCATCTCCTCGTACTCGGTCAGGCGGTCGAAGGCGATCGAGTTCTCGGCCGTCTTGATCACGTTGTCGAAGCTCAGCACCACGCCCTTGGGCTGGCCCGTGGTGCCCGAGGTATAGAGGATGATCGAGACGTCCGAGCCCTGGCCCTTGGCCACCTCGCCGTCGAAGAAGCCGCGCCGCGCGTCCTCGTACTCGCGGCCCATCTGCTGCACCGCCGCGTAGCTGTGCAGGAAATCGTGGTCGTAGTGGCGCAGGCCGCGCGGATCGCTGAACACGATCTGCTCCAGCCTGGGGCAGCGCTCCTTGATCTCGAGCAGCTTGTCGACCTGCTCCTGGTCCTCGACCACGGCGAAGCGGGCCTCGGCGTGGTCGATGACGTAGGCCATCTCCTCGGCCACCGAGTCCTGGTAGACCGGCACCGGCACGGCGCCGATCGACTGCGCCGCCACCATGGTCCAGTAGAGCCGCGGCCGGTTGTCGCCGATGATCGCCACCTTGTCGCCGCGCTGCAGGCCCATGGCGGCAAGACCACAGGCCAGCGCCCGGGCCTCGTCGGCCACCTCGGCCCAGCTCCAGCTCTGCCAGATGCCGTAATCCTTCTCGCGCACCGCCGGCCTGTCGCCGCGCTCCCTGGCGTGGCGCAGCAGCAGCTTGGGAAAGGTGTCAGGATCGCCGCTCAAACGTGCTCTCCCGGCCCGCTCTCCGGGCCGCGGCGCCGTGCCCGGGCCAAGCCCAGCCGCCAAGCGGCCGGCCGCCCCGTCCCCTGGGCCAGCGTGCAAGCCTGCACGTGAAACTCCCTGAACGCTGTTCTTGTTTCTGTTGGCCTACTTCTTATAGGCCCCATGCGCCTTGTCAACTGGGCAAGGGCCAGGGACAACGGTGGGCCTCGGATTCAACCCGTCATATCTCTGCTATTGCAGGCGCTTGGATTGCCTCTTGACGACCTGACGGCCCCGCCCGCCATCGCTGGATTGGAAAGGGTGCAACTTGGGACAGCGAACAAACGTTGAATGACACGGATGAACACAGATGAACGTTAAACAAACCAGTTTGTGGTTTGTGTTCATCTGTGTTCATCCGTGTCAAATACAAGTTTGTTGTGTTGATTCTGGCTCCGACAACCCGGACGATGGCGTCGAGCGTTATCCCCTCCGAAACTGCCAGCGCAGAGCGAGGATGAAGAGGGCGAGCAAGGCGAAGCTGAGGATCGATTGCACGGCCGCTACGACCTTGAACAGCAAGGGCTGCCCGGAGGTGAAGGCCGGCATCAGTAACTCGCCACCCCGCCCCCAAAGATCGAACGGCTTGACGAGCTGCCGGAAAGTGAAGACCGAAAGCTCGCGTAGCAGTGGTCCGTCGATCCATGTGGCGCTGCTCAAAGCCAAGTAGACTAGAAAGAAAAAGATCGAGACACCACCGAGCCATGCCAAAGGTCGGCCAGGGCTGCGGCCATAGTTGCAGGTTAGGTCATAAGCCAAGGAGAGCCAGCGGCGCAGTTCCCACCATTCAGCCTGCCGACGCATAGCGCGCTGCTCTAGCGCAAAGAACACACCCTCCTGCGGCCGGTCGCGGATATTTTCCATGGCCAAGCGTAGAGTGCGGAAGTCTTGTTCGGCGTCGAGATTGTCCGTGCCACCGAACTTGGCCCTATACCATTTGGTGCCTTGGTGCAGCTTTGTACCGTGAAACTTGGGTGGGTGTGCAAATACGCAATCGCTAAAGTCGGCTTCAGCCTGAAAGGCGCGATTGTTGAAGTTGGCGGTTCCCTTTACTCGGACGCCTCTGAAATCCAGCTCATAGAACGCTCCTTGCTGACTAGGCGTCCGCGCTTGATGAGTGTCGGCAAGTGATAGATTGGAGGGTTCGCCTCTTTCAAACCACGAAAAGTAAGCATTGCCCCCAAAGACGACACTTCGGAAATGGCTATCACCCAGAAATTGTGCGTCCCAGAACATCGCATGACTTTCAAAAATAGCACTTTCGAACTGAGTATTTGCATGAAATATCGCATCTGTGAATACACCGACATCCGCGAAATGGGCCCTATTGAAGGTGCAGCCCCAGAATTTTGCGCCAACAAAACTTGCGGCCCTCTTGAACTGCGTTCGCGAAAAACGGCCCTCAGAAACAAACTCTGCCTCTTTGAAGACTGCCATATCCAGGAACTTTGCATCGTCAAAATCAGCAAAGAGGGAGAACGAAGCCCTCTCGAACCATGACAGCCCAGCAAACTCTACTCGCTGAAATAAGACGTTTCGGTGAAATTGAGCTCCAATCCAAAGAGTTTCCGGAAGGCATCTGTCGTTAAAAGAAATCTCTCTTGAGCAGACAATGCCCGCGAGATTTGCAGCCTTTCCTGTATCTAATGCGACTGCGATGATTTTGTTGATTTCGTTACAAAATGCCGAATGTTCTGCTTCTGCCCACTGCGCCTTGGCGGTGGGTTTGCCGTCAGAAGTCGCTAGAGGCAGATGGAAGCGACAATAGTACTTGTCATCGCATGGAAAGAATGTTTGCTCCTCCACGAATTGGCAACCCGGCGCCCAATCCCAGTAAGGCGCAGGATAGCTGCACAAAAAATTGCACT
Source organism: Kiloniellales bacterium (assembly GCA_050330055.1). Classification (GTDB taxonomy): domain Bacteria; phylum Pseudomonadota; class Alphaproteobacteria; order Kiloniellales; family JAKSDN01; genus JBHJOF01. The sequence goes on along the minus strand of JBHJOF010000093.1, from coordinate 17,501 downwards.
GCGTCTCGCTCATGACATGAAGTCAACCATCGCGTGCGCGAATGGTCCAGCGCTACGATGCCTCGGCCCTCACCCCCTCTGCCCCGCCACCGCCGCGATGACGTTGCAGGCGAGGCGGGCGATGGCCTGGGCGCCGTGGCCGCTGGGGTCCTGCTCGGGGACGTATTCGACGAAGTTGGCGCCGACGATGCGAGCCTTGGCGGCGACGCCCTGGATCAGGTCGAGCATGAGCTGGTAGCCGGGCCCGCCGAAGGCCGGCAGGATCACGCCCGGCACCACCGAGGGATCGATGCCGTCGACGTCGATCGCCAGGATGACCGAGGCGCCCGCCGGCACCGCGTCGAGCGCCGGGGCCAGGCCCTCGGCGTGGAGCTGGCGGGCGGTGACGATCCGCGAGCCCCAGGCGCGCGCGTCGGCCAGCTCCTGGGCGCGGGCGCTGCCCGGGCCGCGGGCGCCGATCTGCACCATGTGCCTGACGTGCGTCATCTCGGAGGCGCGGCGCATGGTGCTGGAGAAGCCGTGCGTGACGCCGCCGACCTCGTCGCGCCAGTCGATGTGGGCGTCGACCTGCACCACCGTGAGATCGTCGGGGCCGGCCTGGCCGAAGGCCTCGATGAAGGGGATCGGGACCGAGTCGTCGCCGCCGAGCAGCAGCGGCACGGCGCCGCGCTGGAGGGCCGCGCGTGTCGCCGCGGCGATCGCCGCGCGGTTGGCGGCGCCGTCCGCCAGGTCGCCGGGAACGTCGCCGCAGTCGGCCACCGTGGCGTCGCCCATGACCGGCGCCATGCAGTCGAAGTCGAACTGCTCGCGCCCGGTCGCGTACCAGGCGAGCGCCCCGCGCACCGCCCGCGGCGCGTTTGCGGAGTGGCTCGGCGTGCCGGGTTGGTAGGGCGTGCCGTGCGGCGCGCCGAGCACCGCCACCTGGGCCTCCAGACGAGCGAGGTCGGCGCAGGCGGGCACGCCGCAGAAGGTCTTCTCCGGCTGCAAGAGCTTGGGCATCTGCGATCTCCCCCAATTGGTGCCCCTTTCTGCTAAACGCGACCTCGTCCTTCGACAAGCTCAGGATGAAGTCGCTTGAGCTGGTTGCTCCTCATCCTGAGCCTGTCGAAGGATGAGGCAAGCGCACCCAGCCAGCCCGTCCGGCGTGACCGAGGACACAGGCGGGCCTCCGCCGCCCTGCTAGACTTTCGCGCGGAAGGCCGCCGCAGAGCGCGGCCCGAACCAGCAAACAAGGGGGGATCGGCTCATGCCCAGGCTATCCGTGAAGGCCGTCAAGCTCGCGCTCGCGGTCGACGGCCTCGCCGCCCGGTTCAAGGTCGCGGCGCTCGACGGCCGCGAAGAGATCTCGCGGCCCTTCCAGTTCGATCTGCAGGTGACCGCCGAGGGTTTGGCCGAGACGCCCGCCGCGCTGCTCGACCGTGCCGCCACGCTGCGGCTGCGCGGGCCCGACGGCGAGCGCGTCGTGCGCGGCATCGTCGGCCACGTCGAGGCGGGCCCAGCCGATGCCGGCGGCACGGCGCTCTACCTCAGCCTGGTGCCGCCGCTCTGGCGCCTGGCGCAGCGCCAGACCAGCCGCGTGTTCCAGGAGCGCAGCGTGCCGGAGGTGGTGGCGCAGGTGCTGGCCGACGCCGGCATCGGCGACAGCCAGTTCGACCTGGCCGATGACTATCCGGCGCAGGACACCCTGGTGCAGTACGACGAGAGCGACTTCGATTTCATCAGCCGGCTGCTTGAGGACGAGGGCATCAGTTACGTCGTCGATGCCGAGAGCGGGACGCTGGTCTTTGGCGACGGCGAAGCGGGCCTGGTCCCGCCGCTGGGCGGCAACATCACGGCGCAGTACCGCGCCGGCGGCGGCGCCCGCGAGGGCGTGGTCACCGCCTTCCGCGTGGGCGAGGGCCTGCGGCCCGGCAAGGTGAGCCTGCGCGCCTACGACTTCCGCACGCCGGCCACCGCGCTCGACGCGACGGCGAGCGATGCGCGGTTCCAGGAGCGCGAGGTCTTCGCCTATCCGGGCGGCTTCGCCGAGCTGCCCTACGGCCAGGCGCGCGCCCAGGCCCGGCTCGAAGGTTATCTCGCCGAAGCGGCAGAAGGATCCGGCGAAAGCACGCTGCTGCGGCTGGTGCCCGGCGCGCCGATCACTCTGGCCGGCACGCCGGGTGGCGCGTTCGACGGCGACAATCTTGTGACAGGGGTCGTTCACAGCTACGACGGCGAGGGAGAAGACGCCGGCTACGCAAACCGCTTCACCTGCCTGCCGGCCGGCCAGCGCTTCCGGCCGGCACGGGTGACGCCGCGGCCCTTGGCCGTCGGCGCCGAGAGCGCGACCGTCGTCGGGCCCGCGGGCGAGACGATCCATACCGACGAGCACGGCCGCGTGCGGCTGCGCTTCCACTGGGACCGTACACCGAGTAGCGAGGCCAACACGGCCTGGGTGCGCGTCGCCCAGCCCTGGGCCGGCCAGGGCCACGGCATGCTCTTCCTGCCGCGCGTCGGCAGTGAGGTCCTGGTGCAGTTCCTGCACGGCGACCCGCGCGACCCGGTCGTGATCGGCGGCCTCTACAACGGCCGCGACGCGCCGCCGGTCGCGCTGCCGGCCGGCAAGAGCCGCAGCGGCATCGTCACCCGGACTACGGCCGCCAATCCATCATCTGCCCGACGCGGCCACGCGCTGCTGTTCGAGGACGCGGCGGGCAAAGAGGAGGTGCTGCTGCAGGCCGAGCGTCGGCTCGGCGTCACGGTTGCAGGCGACGCGGCCTTCGACATCGCGTGCGACCAGCAGCTGACGGTGGGCCGTAGCCGCACCGCAAGCGTCGGCGCGAACGAGACCGTCACGGTCGGCGCCAACCGCAGCGTCACGGTCGGTGCCGCTCAGACCGAGACCATCGCCAAGGACCTGACACAGCAGGTCGGCGGCGACCTTTCGCTCACAGTCGGCAAGGACGCAACCATCGAGGTGGCCAAGGGCTATGCGCTCAAAGCCGGGACCATCACGCTCGAAGCCGAGGACCAAATCGCGCTCAAGGTCGGCAAGGCGCAGATCGTGCTGAAGAAGAACGGCGACATCGACATCAAGGGCGCCAACATCGCCGTCACCGGCTCTGGCAACGTCACCATCAAGGGCAGCAAGGTGACGACGAACTAGCGGCGCCATGCGCGAGGCGGTCTCGCAAGGCTGATGCACACACCACTGTCGTCCCGGGCCTTCGCCGCGCCGAAGCGGCTTCGGCCGCGCAGGCGGGGCTTGTCCCCGGGACCCAATGGCTTGAGAGCGTGGCACGGATAGGCCAATGGGTCCCGGCAACAAGTGCCGGGACGACAGCCGTGGCTGTGGCAAGGGCGAGCCGCTCCTGCTTGAAATTCGTGACTGCTGCAGCCCCTTCGGGAAGCGAGGGCGCCATCGCGTTCGCGAAGGGAGGTGAACTTTGAATGCGGAGGGACTGTGTCAGCCTTACCTGATCACTCACCCCGCGCAGCCGGCGGCCTTGAGCCAGCGTTCGAGCTCGATCACTCGGCCGGGCTCACCGATCTCGCCGCAGAGCCGCGCGGCGCGCCGCCAGGCCTCGCAGGCGGCGGCCGTGTCGCCCAGCTCCTCGTAGAGGATGCCGAGGTTGGTCAGGTCGACCGCCATGCCCTGCTTGCGGCCGAGCGCCTCGTCGTGCGCCAGCGCGCGGCGGTGCAACTCGAGTGCCCGCTCGGGCCGGCCGCGCTCGCGCGCGATCGCGCCGAGCGCGCTGCAGGCAGAGGCCGCCTGTGCGCCCCGAGCCAGTTCTTCATTCAGATCCAACGCCTGCTGCAGCAGGGCCTCGGCCTGGTCGAGATCGCCGCGCTCCTGCTGCAGCAGGCCGAGATGGCCGTACTGATCGGCCAGGCCGGCGCGGCGGCCGAGCCGCTCCTCGATGGCCAGCGCGCGCCGATGCATGACCTCGGCCAGCTCGAGCTCACCGCGCTTGCGGTAGAGCAGACCGAGGTTGCCGAAGTCGACTGCGGCACCTTGCGCACCGTCGTGTGCACCCGCCTCCGCGCCAACCAGCGACTGCTTGAGATGCGCCTCGGCCTCGTCCAGGTCGCCGCGCAGCAGCGCCACCAGTCCCAGGTTGCCGGCGGCGAGCGCCACCAGGGCCTCGTCGCCGCGGTCCTGGCCGAGTGCCAGCAGCCGCTTGAAGGAGGCCTCGGCCTCGCCCAGCCGGCCGGCCCGCGCCTGCGCCAGGCCGAGCCGGTTCCAGCCCTCGGCATGATCGGGATCGAGGTCTGTCGCCGCCTCGTAGGCCGCCAGCGCCGCCTTCGGGTCGTGCAACTCGGCCAGCGCCGCATAGTGCCTTGCCGCCTGCGCCGCGTCCTTCCGGACGGCGGCGATCTCGGCTGTCCTGGCCTCCCAGGCCGAGCGGAAGAACGCCTCGGCCGCCCCGCTATCGCCCGCCTCCAGCCGTTCGAAAGCCTCCGCAATGCCGGCTACGTCCTCGCCGGCCCGCCGGCGCAGCTCATCCAATGCGTCCAGCAAGGCCTGGCCGCCCTCGGCCTGCTCGCCGGCCGGCCCGCCGCCGGCGCCCATGGCACGCAGCCGCGCCGCCAGCGCCAGCAGGTCGAGCCCGGCGAGCCGCCGCTCGGCCTCGTCGCCCCGCCGCCACAGCCTCAAGCGCTTGCCGGCCATTGCTCACCATCCGAACTGACGAAGAACCTACCATGCCGAAGCATTGGGCGAGATGGCAGCCCATCGAGCAAGTCTCATGTCCATCTGTGTTCATCTGTGTCATTCCAAGGTTTGTTTGACACAGATGAACGTTACTTGCCGCAGATCGAATACCATGGCGGGCCGGCCGGCAGTGGAGTTCATCGCGGAAGCTGGCCATTTGAGGGCAATACCCTCCCCCTATTGCCCTGCAAAACTAGACTTTAAGACCCAAATAGATAGAGTAGCGGCGCCTGCCGCGGGGCGCTCCCCCGGCCAGGGGTGCTTAGGACATAGATTGGCAACCGTTCGCCCGTAAAACGGGCCCCGCCGGGCCGGCCGTTCACTTGCGGCTGGATACGGCGCAGAGGCCGCGCGGGCAGACGTCGAGGGCCGCTGGCCGCAGATGCGGCGGAAGGCGGTGCCTGGGACGCTGCCTTCCAGGCGGCCGGCACTGCCCCCGGGAACCCAGGAGAGAGCAACCGTGAGCGCAGGTAAAGACAGCCTCAAGACCCGCCGCAGCCTCGAGGTCGGCGGCAAGAGCTATGACTACTACTCCTTGGCCGCGGCGGCCGAGGCCGGGCTGGGCGAGATCGCGCGCCTGCCCTTCTCGCTGAAGGTGCTGCTGGAGAACCTGCTGCGCCACGAGGACGGCCAGAGCGTCACCCTCGACGACATCAAGGCGGTCGGCGCCTGGCTGAAGGAGCGCCGCTCGGACCGCGAGATCGCCTATCGCCCGGCGCGCGTGCTGATGCAGGACTTCACCGGCGTGCCCGCCGTGGTCGACCTGGCCGCCATGCGCGAGGCCATGACCAGGCTGGGCGGCGACCCGGAGAAGATCAATCCGCTGTCGCCGGTCGACCTGGTGATCGACCACTCGGTCATGGTCGACGCCTTCGGCGGGCCGGACGCCTTCGCCAGGAACGTCGAGCTGGAATTCGAGCGCAACGGCGAGCGCTACGCCTTCCTGCGCTGGGGCCAGGAGGCCTTCCGCAATTTCCGCGTGGTGCCGCCGGGCACCGGCATCTGCCACCAGGTCAATCTGGAATACCTGGCCCAGGTGGTCTGGACCCGGCAGGAGAACGGCAGCGCCGTCGCCTATCCCGACACCCTGGTCGGCACCGACAGCCACACCACCATGGTCAACGGCCTCTCGGTCCTGGGCTGGGGCGTCGGCGGCATCGAGGCCGAGGCGGCCATGCTGGGCCAGCCGGTCTCCATGCTGATCCCCGAGGTGGTCGGCATGAAGCTGACCGGCCGCCTGAAGGAAGGCGCCACCGCCACCGACCTGGTGCTGACGGTGACCCAGATGCTGCGCGCCAAGGGCGTTGTCGGCAAGTTCGTCGAGTTCTACGGGCCCGGCCTCGACCACCTGAGCCTGGCCGACCAGGCGACCATCGCCAACATGGCGCCGGAGTACGGCGCCACCTGCGGCTTCTTCCCGGTCGACGCCGAGACCATCCGCTATCTCGAGTTCACCGGCCGCGATCCCGAGCGTGTCGCGCTGGTCGAGGCCTATGCCAAGGTGCAGGGCCTGTGGCGCGAGACCGATACGCCCGACCCGGTCTTCACCGAGGGCCTCGAGCTTGACCTGAGCACGGTCGAGCCGAGCCTGGCCGGCCCCAAGCGGCCGCAGGACCGGGTGCCGCTGTCGCAGGCGGCAGCGGGCTTCGCCCGCGTGCTGGCCGACGAGCGCCGCGTCGACACCAACGGCCCCGAGGCCGACATGACCGAGGAAGGCGGCCGGGCGCCGCGCATCGACCGCTCCGCAGCGGTCGAGGGCGCCAACTACCGGCTCGAGGACGGCGCCGTGGTGATCGCCGCGATCACCAGTTGCACCAACACCTCGAACCCCAGCGTGCTGATCGCCGCCGGCCTGGTGGCGCGCAACGCGCGGCGCAAGGGCATCACGGTCAAACCCTGGGTCAAGACCTCGCTGGCGCCGGGCTCGCAGGTGGTGACCGACTATCTCACCGCCAGCGGCCTGCAGGAAGATCTCGACGCGCTCGGCTTCGACCTGGTCGGCTATGGCTGCACCACCTGCATCGGCAACTCCGGCCCGCTGCCGGCGCCGATCGAGAAGGCGATCGAGGAATGCCGGCTGACCGTGGTCTCGGTGCTGTCCGGCAACCGCAACTTCGAGGGCCGCGTGCATCCGCTGACCAAGGCCAATTATCTCGCCTCGCCGCCGCTGGTCGTCGCCTATGCGCTGGCCGGATCGATGGGCGTCGACCTGCTGAACGACCCGCTCGGCAGCGGCAAGGACGGCAAGCCGGTCTATCTGCGCGATATCTGGCCGAGCAACCAGGAGATCCGCGAGGTCGTCGAGAAGGTCGTGACTCCGGAGATGTTCCGCAGGCGCTACGGCAACGTCTTCGAGGGGCCGAAGCAGTGGAAGACCATCGGCGGCGGCAAGGGCAAGACCTATAGTTGGGACATCGGCAGCACCTACGTGCGCTATCCGCCCTTCTTCGAGGACATGGCGGCCGAGCCCGGCAGCTTGAGCGACGTGGCCGGCGCGCGCGTGCTGGCGCTGCTCGGCGATTCGGTGACCACCGACCATATCTCGCCGGCCGGCTCGATCAAGAAAGAGAGCCCGGCCGGGCTCTACCTGCTGGGCCATCAGGTCGGCGTGCGCGACTTCAACTCCTATGGCTCGCGGCGCGGCAACCACGAGGTCATGATGCGCGGCACCTTCGCCAACATCCGCATCCGGAACGAGATGGTGCCGGGCGTCGAGGGCGGCTTCACCAAGCACCTGCCCGACGGCGAAAAGATGTCGATCTACGACGCCGCCATGCAGTACCAGGAAGAAGGTGTGCCGCTGGTCATCGTCGCCGGCAAGGAGTACGGCACCGGCTCGTCGCGCGACTGGGCGGCCAAGGGCACGCGCCTCCTGGGCGTCAAGGCAGTGATCGTCGAGTCCTTCGAGCGCATCCACCGCTCCAACCTGGTCGGCATGGGCGTGCTGCCGCTGCAGTTCACCGGCGGCCAGACGCGCCAGAGCCTGGGCCTGACCGGCGAGGAGATCTTCTACATCGGCGGCATCGCTTCAGGCCTGAAGCCGCGTGCGGAGCTGCCTTGCCGCATCCAGCGGTCTGACGGCAGCGTCGAGGAGGTCGCGCTGCTGTGCCGCATCGACACCGCCGACGAGCTCGAGTACTACCGCCACGGCGGCATCCTGCAGTACGTGTTGCGCAACCTGAAAGCGGCCTAGCCGGCGCAAGAATTGCGAGCACCGATCGAGAACGCTTAGGGGGACACTATTCGAATGGTGTCCCCCTGAGTTCGGCTAAGGCTCGTTCACACCGACCGTCATGGTCGGCGTTGGGGCAGTTCGGTGTTCAAGACTTCTCGAACAGCGAACAACAGGCACGAGCCTAAGCCGAAGCCGCACTCGACGCGGCAAGTCTTCGATCTTGTGCCGCTGGGAAGGACTTCCATGAACACCCACGCGGTTGATTTGCTCCCGCCGGCATTCGCCTTGCCGCGCACTTCCGCGGCGCGTTAGCCTTTCTCCTGACATGAGGCCCATCAGGGCCCCGGCGCAGCCAGGAAGGAGCGCACGGAGATGCAGTTTCAGCCATACGGGCCGTCGCACCGGCTACAACGCACAAGGCCGAAACTACCGGATTGGCTCGTGGGCGCCGCCTGCGCGGCGGTCCTGGCCGCCGCTCTGGTCCTCGGCATGCCGCAGATCGCGACGGCCTCGCCCGCGCAGGAGGAGCCGGAATGGTCGCCGCTGTTCCAGCAGGGGCTGGCCGCTTTCCCCGAGCGGCCGATGGACGCGACCGACTACTTCAGCCAGTCCCTGGCGCTGGCCAAGGATGACCTGCAGAGGGCCTTCAGCTATCACATGGTGGCGCGCAGCTACGAGGTGCGCGGCTTCGACGGCCGACTCGGCGACGCCAACGGGCTCTACGAGAAGGCGCAGTTTCTGTTCGACGGCATCATGCCGTCGGCCGCGGTCCAGGGCGATCCCGAGCAGAAGGCGATCGTCGAGTCGTTCGTCGTCACCAACCTGCAGCGCCTCGGCGTCGCCTACTCGCAGAGCGCGCTTGGCGACAAAGCCGAGCTGACCCTGCAACGGGCCGGGCAGATCGCCCACGCCAACCCGGACATACCGAAGCATCTGGTGGTCGCCGCCGACCTCGCGCTGACCAGCCACTACGCGCGCAGCAAGCGCTGGGAAGAGGCGGAAGCCAGCCTGGAGGAGGCCGCGCTCTACGTCGAGACCTTGCCCGAGCAGGATCCCTGGCTCAGCGAACGGATCGACGAGTTCCGCAGCTGGTTCGTCGCCTTCCGCAGCGAGCACGAGTAGCTTTCAGGTCCGCGAGGATGCCAGCGGAGCCCGAATTACGGGGACACCATTCGAATGGTGTCCCCGTAATTCTTGCCACGGACAGCGCCGCCTAAATAGTCTCCAGCCCCAGCGCATCCTCGCAGCGTGCAATCCAGGCGCGCAGGTGGCGTCGCGGCGTGAGGTCGAAGCCACCTTCGTGGGCCAGGCGCGTGTAGGCGAGCAGCGCGATGTCGGCCACCGTCAGGCCCTCGCCGACGAACCACTCGCGTCCCGCGAGCCACTGATCCATGAGATCGAGTGCCGCTTCGCCGCGCTCGACGCGCCAGGGCTCGCGCGCCGCCTTGGGCTTGCCGAGGTAGAGCATTTGAAAGCGGCAGACCGCGATCGTCGGCTCGTGGCTGTTCTGCTCCCAGAACAGCAGCTCATTGACCTTGGCACGGGCGTAACGGTCGGCCGGCAGCAACGCGCTGCCCTCGGCGAGATGGAGCAGCAGCGCGTTCGACTGCGCCAGCGCCCGGCCGTCGTCGAGCACGACGGTCGGCACCTGGCCCATGGGGTTCATGGCCAGGAAATCCGCCGTGCGGCTTTCGCCCCGCATGATGTCGACCGGCACCCACTCGTAGCCGAGCCCCAGGTGATCGGCCAGATACTTGACCTTGAGACAGTTGCCGGAGCCAAGATCGCCGTAGATCTTCATGTCGGGCCCTCCCCTCCCTCGCGCCCCTTGGCGCCCCACGGGCGTGTCCCACGGGCACCGAGGCTAGCCGAGCGGCCTGACCGCCGCTAGGCCAACCGGGCGAGCTGATGCGGAACCGGAAACCGGCCGGCGACGTTCCACAGGGTTTCCCCGTGACGCAACAGGTAGATCATGGTCCCGTCTTAACCTTCTGGTAAGGCACCCTGTCCTAATGGCAGCAAAGCGCAATTGCCAGCCACCTCGATCAGGGCCATCTGGATCGGGGCCATCTCCTTACCGGAGCGTTCGCCTTGCCCGCCGCCCTCGGTTACACTTCGCCCCCCTTCGCCGATTCGCAACCCTGGCCCGAGCCCATGCCCCGCCTGGCCGTCAGGCACCTCACCGTCTATCGCTATCGCCGCCCGGTGCGCTTCGGCGAGCACCGCCTGATGTTCCGGCCGCGCGACAGCCACGACATGCGGCTGATCGACACCGCGCTGGCGATCAGCCCGCGCGCCAAGGTGCGCTGGCTGCACGACGTCTTCTCCAACTCGATCGCGATCGCCAGCTTCGACGAGCCGGCCGAAGAGCTGCGCTTCGAGAGCCGCATCGAGCTCCAGCACTATGGCCTGGAGAACCCGGAGTTCGCGGTCGAGGACTACGCCAGCACTTATCCCTTCCAGTACGCGAGCGACGAGGCGCCCGACCTGGTGCGCACAGTCGAGCGCTACTACCCAGACCCCGAGCGCAAGGTGGATAGCTGGGCCAAGGCCTTCCTGAACGGCCACGCGACGGTCGGAACCCAGGACCTGCTGGACCGCGTCAACAAAGCAATCCACCAACAGTTCGCCTACGAGACCCGCTTCGCCATCGGCACTCAGAGCCCGACCGAGACCCTGGCGCGCGGCAAGGGTACCTGCCGCGACCTTGCGCTCTTCATGATGGAGGCGGTACGCGCGCTCGGCCTCGCGACGCGTTTCGTCTCCGGCTATCTCTACGATCCCGCGCTCGATCCGTCGCTGAATGGGGCGGGCGCGCAGGCTCTGCCCGTCGGACCGGAGATCAAGGGCGGCGGCCATACTCATGCCTGGGTGCAGATCTACCTGCCCGGCGCCGGCTGGGTGGAGTATGATCCGACCAACGGCCTGGTCGGGGGCCGCAACCTGATCCGCGTCGCCGTAGCCCGCGACCCGGCCCAGGCGCTGCCGCTGCATGGCACCTTCCTCGGCACGGCCGAGGACTTTGTCGACATGCAGGTCGAGGTCAGCGTATCGCGCAACGTCTAGAGGTAGAGGCCGGATGTTCCGCACGGCGGCTTCACGGTTGTCACACCGGAACGTGATTCGCAGAATGCCAGCCTGATGATTAGCGTCTAGGCATGCGAAAGTCGCAGACGAAACTCACAGCCTGTGCGGCCATCGCCTCGCTGCTCCTGCTGGCAGGTCTCGCCGTCGGGCCGCTGGGGTGGACCGAGGCTGCGGAAGGAAGCGCGCAGTCCTCCAGCAGCCAAGCGGTCGTGGTCGAGCTCTTCACGTCGCAGGGCTGCAGCTCCTGCCCACCGGCCGACGCCTTTCTCACCGAGCTGGCACGCGAGCCGGGCGTCATCGCGCTGTCGCTGCACGTCGATTACTGGAACTACATCGGCTGGACCGATCCCTTCTCCAGCCCGGTCATGACGGCGCGGCAGCAGGACTATGCGCACAGTCTTTCGAGCCGCTACGTCTATACGCCGCAAATGGTGATCGACGGCCAGCACGAGGTGGTCGGCTCGCGGCGCAGCGATGCACGCAGCCTGATCGCCGCGGCGGCGGCGCGGCCCAAGCCATTGACGCTGCGTTATCAGGACGACGCGAGCGGCGATGCCGTAGTGATTCCTGCGGGCGACGCACCGGCCGAGCCGGCGTCCATCTGGCTCGCCGTCTATGACGCGGCGCATGAGACCGAGGTGCTGCGTGGCGAGAACAAGGGCAAGAGCCTGCGCCACAGCAACGTTGTGCGGGAACTCGAGCATATCGGCAACTGGGACGGCCGCGAGACCGTCATCCCGATCGACACGGAGGCCTTGGCGGCGCGCGGCCGCGACGGCTGCGCCGTCATCGTGCAGGCCGGCAAGGGCGGCCCGGTGCTGGGCGCCATCGCTCTCGACATGGACGACTAGACGACGCGCGGCGCGGCATGCGCGCCGGCCGCCAAGCTTCACGCTGCTAGCGCCATCCTTTCTTGATTTGGTCACCCTCACCCTCCCAACGCTTCGCGTTGGGCCCCCTTGTTTCACCCTCACCCTCCCAACGCTTCGCGTTGGGCCCCTCCCTCTCCCCTCCGAGGGAGAGGGATTTTGCGGCGCGACGGTTTGTTCCCCTCGCCCTTGAGGGGAGAGGGAGGGGCCCCATCGCGCAAGCGATGGGAGGGTGAGGGTGATGAAATGAGTCCATCGCAATTGCGATGGCGGCGCATTGAAATGCGCTGATTACCGTTGAGCTAAACGGGCCTTAGCCGCCCGCTAGGCCCTTGGCGACGAAGGCGTCGAGGCGACGGGCGAAGGCGGCCGGGTCGGGCAGCGGCTCGCCCTCCAGGATGCGCGCCTGGTCGAGCAGCAGGCGGGCCACCTCCTCGAGCTCGGCGGCGGCGCCCTCCTGGCCGATGCGCGCGCCCAGGCAGCGGATCAGCGGATGGCGCGGATTGATCTCCAGGATGCGCGGCGTGGCCTGCTCGATCTGGCGGTGCTGCTTCAGCAGGCGCTCCAGGTGCAGGTCGAAGCCGCTCTCGTCGGCGACCAGGCAGACCGCGCTCTCGGTCAGCCGCTCCGAAACGCGCACGTCCTTGACCTGATCCTTGAGAGTCAGGCGCACGAAGGCGATCAGCGCATCGACCTCCGCCGCCGGCTCATCCTTGTCCGTCGGCTCGGCGTCGTCCGCGGCCGCGGCCTGAACCTTGCCCAGGTCGGCGCCGCCGCGGGTCACCGACTTGAAGGGCTTGTCGGCGTACTGGCCGACGGCGGGCAACCAGAACTCGTCGACCGGATCGGTCAGCAGCAGCACCTCGACGCCCTTGGCACGGAAGCCCTCGAGCTGCGGGCTGCGCAGCAGGGCCTCGTGCTCGTCGCCGCTGATCGTGTAGATCGCTTCCTGGCCCTCCTTCATGCGGCCGACGTAGTCGTCGAGGCTGATCAGTTTACCGCCATCGGGGCCGTCGCCGTGCGTCGAGCGGAAGCGGCAGAGCTTCAGCAGGGCCTCGCGCTGATCGTTGTCCTCGTAGAGGCCTTCCTTCAGCACCGGCCCGAAGTTGTTCCAGAAGACCGCGTAATCGTCCGGTTCCTTCTCCGCCTTCTTCTCCAGCGCGCCCAGCACGCGCTTGACCACGCCGGCGCGGATCTTGGCCAGCAAGGGGTTGGCCTGCAGCAGCTCGCGGCTGATGTTGAGCGGCAGGTCCTCGCTGTCGATCACGCCGCGCAGGAAGCGGAGATAGGACGGAACCAGCTCCTCGCACTCGTCGGTGATGAAGACGCGCTTGACGTAGAGCTTCACCCGGTGCCGGCGGTCGGGATGGAAGATGTCGAAGGGCTTGGTCGAGGGAATGTAGAGCAGGGCGCTGTACTCGATGCGGCCCTCGGCCTTGAAGTGCAGGCGCAACCAGGGATCGTCGAAGCTGTGGCCGACGTGGTGATAGAACTCCTTGTACTGCTCGTCGCTGACTTCCGAACGCGGCCGGGTCCAGATCGCCGAGGCGTCGTTCAGCGTGTCGCCCTGGGGGCCGCCGAGCCTGATCGGGATGGCGATATGGTCCGAGTAGGTCTTGACGATGCCGCGCAGGCGCGCCTCGTCGAGGAACTCATCCTCGCCCTTCTTCTGGTGCAGGATGATGCGCGTGCCGCGCGCCGGCGCGGCCTCGGACTCGCCGACCGTGAAGCTGCCCTTGCCGTCGGAGACCCAGTGCCAGCCCTCTTTCTCGCCGGCGCGGCGGCTCAGCACCTCCACCTGGTCGGCGACCATGAAAGCCGAGTAGAAGCCGACGCCGAACTGGCCGATCTGGGTGACGTCCGCCTTCTTGTCGGCGAGTTGCTGCACGAAGGCGGCGGTGCCCGAGCGCGCGATGGTGCCCAGGTTCTCGATCAGCTCGTCGCGGCTCATGCCGATGCCATTGTCGGCGACCGTCAACTCGCGCGCTGCCTTGTCGAGCGTGAGCACGATGGCGAAGTCGGGATCCTCCGCCGTCAGCGCCGGCTCGGTGATCGCGGCATAGCGCAAGCGGTCGCAGGCATCGGAGGCGTTCGAGATCAGTTCGCGAAGGAAGATCTCCTTGTTGGAGTAGAGCGCATTGGCGACGATGTCGAGCAGCCGGCTGACTTCGGCTTGAAAGCTGAGCGTCTGATCGGTCATGGTGCCCACGTCATGGTGCCCGCTGGGCGCGGTCGCCCGAGAGAATGGCCTGCACCTGGCGCAGGCGGCGATCGCCGGCGCCATGCCGGGCTTGATATGTGATAAGAACAGACGGGCTGCAAGCCCCTTCGAGGAATTGCCTTTGGCCAGCGAAACTCGCCTGGGGAACGACAAGGACCCGACCGCAGCGGCGCGTGCCGCCATGGTGGCCGAGGTGGAGCTGGAGGTGGTCGAGACCGCGCGCTGGCTCGGCAAGGACAAGCTCGATCCCGCCGTCATCGCGGCGCTGACCTGCGTGCCGCGCCATCTCTTCGTGCCCGAGCAGGACCGCGCCTTCGCCTACGAGAACCGGCCGCTGCCGATCGGCCATCGCCAGACCATCTCGCAGCCCTACATCGTCGCCCTCATGACCGACCTGGCCGGCCTGGGCTCCGGCGACCGGGTGCTCGAGGTCGGCACCGGCTGCGGCTATCAGGCGGCGATCCTGGCCGAGCTGGCGGAGCGGGTCTACACGATCGAGACCGTGCCCGAGCTGGCAGCCGCCGCGGCGGAACGGCTGGCCGCGCTGGGCTACGACAACATCGAGGTGCGCCACGGCGACGGCGCCCAGGGCTGGCCCGAGGCCGCCCCCTTCGACGCCATCCTGGTGACGGCTGCAGCGCAGCGCCGCATTCCGCCGGCCCTGATCGATCAGCTCGCCCCCGGCGGGCGGCTGGTGATCCCGCTGGAGCGCAGCGCTGGCGGCTTCTCTTGGGCCAGGGGGCACGACCAGGAGCTGCTGCTGGTGGTCAAGGACGAAGCCGGCAAGATCGAGGAGAAGAGCGTCATTCCGGTCGCCTTCGTGCCTCTGATCGAGGGCCGCGGCTAGGCCGGGCCGGCCCTCCCGTGTCGGGAAGTCCCCTCGCAAGGCGGCCTATCACACACCACCGTCGTCCCGGGGCTTGTCCCTACGGGATTCACACATCTCGAGCGGCGGTTTCGCAACGCCCATAAGCACACCGCTGTCGTCCCGGGGCTTGTCCCCGGGACCCAATGGCATTAGTGCATGCACGGCTGATAGGGCATCGGGTCCCGGCACCAAGTGCCGGGACGACAGCCTCGACTGTGGCAAAGGCGAGCCTCTCCTGCCGGAGATGCGTGAAAGCCTCAGGCTCCGACCGGACCCCCTCGCGGGGCTTGCAAGCGGGGGCAAAGCTCCCGATTCTGAGGGCATGTCTCCCGCCGAAGCCGGCCGGGTCACGGCGGTCCTGGGGCCGACCAACACCGGCAAGACCTACCTCGCGATCGAGCGCATGCTCGGCTATCGCAGCGGCATCATCGGCTTCCCGCTGCGCCTCCTGGCACGCGAGAACTACGACCGGGCCGTCGCCGCCAAGGGCGCGCGCCAGGTCGCCTTGGTGACCGGCGAGGAGAAGATCGTACCGCCGAATGCGCGCTACTTCTTCTGCACCGTCGAATCCATGCCGCTCGACCGCCCGGTCGAGTTCCTCGCCGTCGACGAGATCCAGCTCTGCGCCGACGCCGAGCGCGGCCATGTCTTCACCGACCGGCTGCTGCACGCGCGCGGCGCCGCCGAGACCATGTTCCTCGGCGCCGACACCATCCGCCCGGTGCTGCGCCGCCTGGTGCCCGAGGCCGAGACCATCGCGCGGCCGCGCTTCTCGACGCTCACCTACGACGGGCCGCGCAAGCTGACGCGGCTGCCGCCGCGCTCGGCGGTGATCGCCTTCTCGGCCGCCCAGGTCTATGCGCTGGCCGAGCTGATGCGGCGCCAGCGCGGCGGCACCGCCGTGGTGCTGGGTGCGCTCAGCCCGCGCACGCGCAACGCCCAGGTGGCGCTCTTCGATGCCGGCGAGGTCGACTACCTGGTGGCGACCGACGCAATCGGCATGGGACTCAACCTCAGCCTCGACCACATCGCCTTCTCGCAGCTCAGCAAGTTCGACGGCTTCGGGCCGCGGCGCCTGACGCCGGCCGAAATGGCGCAGATCGCCGGCCGCGCCGGCCGTCACATGAACGACGGCAGCTTCGGCACCACCGACAGCCTGGGTCCGATGGACGAGGCCCTGGTGCGGGCGATCGAGGAGCATCGTTTCGATCCGCTGCAGAGCATCTTCTGGCGCAGCCGCGACTTCGACTTCCGCTCGCCCGAGGCGCTGCTGCGCAGCCTGGAGACGCGACCCAAGGAGCGCGTGCTGCTGCGCGTGCGCGGTGCCGAGGACCACCAGGCGCTGGCGGCGCTGAGCCGCGATCCCGAGGTCGCCCGCCTGGCCAGCCATCCGGCCGCCGTGCGCCTGCTGTGGGACGTCTGCCAGGTGCCGGACTTCCAGAAAACCCTGACCGACCAGCACGCCCGCCTGCTCGGCCGCATCTACCGCTTCCTGATGGCCGAGCCGCACCGCCTGCCCGAGGATTGGGTGGCGCGGCAGATCGCGCGCATCGACCGCACAGAAGGCGACATCGACGCGCTGGTCGCGCGCATCGCCCACGTGCGCACCTGGACCTACATCGCGCACCGCGACTGGCTGGCCGACCCGGTGCACTGGCAGGAGCGCTCGCGCGCCCTGGAAGACAAGCTGTCCGACGCCCTGCACGAGCGCCTGACCCAGCGCTTCGTCGACCGCCGCGCCGCCATGCTGGTGCGCCGCCTCAAGGCCGGCGACCAGCTGTTGGCCGCGGTGCGCAGCGACGGCGGCGTGCTGGTCGAGGGCGCCTATGTCGGGCGGCTCGACGGCTTTCGCTTCCAGGCCGACAGCAGCGAGGACAGCGACGGCACGCGCGCAGTGCTGACCGCGGCGCGGCGCGCGCTGGTCAATGAGATTCCGCGCCGGGTGCGCCGCCTCGAGGAGGATGACGACGGCAGCTTCACGCTGGACGAGTGCGGCCTGCTCGCCTGGCGCGGCGCCACGGTGGCGCGGCTGGCGGCCGGCAGCAGCGCGCTCGCGCCCCAGGTCGAGCTGCTGCCGAGCGAGTTCCTCGACGGCGCCCAGCGCGAGCGCCTGCGCCAGCGCCTGGCCGACTGGCTGGCGCGCCACCTGCGCCGCCAGCTGGCGCCGCTCTACCGCGCGCTGGACTCCGAGCTCTCGGGTGCCGCGCGCGGGCTCGCCTTCCAGCTCGTCGAAGCGCTCGGCACGCTGCCGCGCAGCCAGGTCACGCACCAGATCACCGGTCTCAGCAAGGCCGAGCGCAAGGCGCTGGCGGCGCTCGACATCCAGCTCGGCACAGCGAGCGTCACGCTGCCGGCCCTGCTCAAGCCCCGCCCCTCGCGCCTGCGCGGCCTGCTGTGGGCGGTGCACAAGGGCGCCGACAGCGGCAGTCTGCCCGACCCGAGCGCGGTCGCCTTCCGGCCGGAGCCGGGCGCCATCAGCGACGACGACCTCTATCTCGCCCTCGGCTACCGGCGCTTTGCCCGCAAGGGCGAGCGCCTGGCGGTCCGTGCCGACGCGCTGGAGCGCCTGGCGCGCGAGGCCTATCGGC
>JBHJOF010000092.1:0-30457 GCA_050330055.1 Kiloniellales bacterium | reverse complement strand
AGCGGCCGCCACGCCCTGGTCATCTACGACGATCTCTCCAAGCAAGCCGTCGCCTATCGCCAGCTCTCGCTCCTGCTGCGGCGGCCGCCCGGACGCGAGGCGTTCCCCGGCGACGTCTTCTACCTGCACTCGCGCCTGCTCGAGCGGGCGGCGAAGATGAACGACGAGCACGGCAACGGCTCGCTGACCGCGCTGCCGGTGATCGAGACCCAGGCCGGCGACGTGTCGGCCTACATCCCGACCAACGTGATCTCGATTACCGACGGCCAGATCTTCCTGGAGACCAACCTCTTCTACAAGGGCGTGCGCCCGGCGGTGAACGTCGGCCTGTCGGTCTCGCGCGTCGGCTCGGCGGCGCAGATCAAGGCCATGAAGCAGGTCGCGGGCACCATCAAGCTGGAGCTGGCGCAGTACCGCGAGATGGAGGCCTTCGCCCAGTTCGCTTCCGACCTCGACGCTGCGACCCAGCGCCTCTTGGCGCGCGGCGCGCGGCTGACCGAGCTTTTGAAGCAGGGACAGTACAGCCCGCTGCCGGTCGAGCAGCAGGTCGTGGTGATCTATGCCGGCGTGCGCGGCTATCTCGACAAGGTCGACACCCGCAAGGTGACCGACTTCGAGCAGAGGCTGCTGACCGAGATCCGCGCGAGCGGCGGCGACATCCTCGACACGATCCGCAACGAGAAGGAGATCTCGAAGGACACCGAGGCCAGGCTGAAGTCCTTCATGGACAACTTCGCCAAGAGCTACGTCTGACGGCGCAGCCGGTTGCGCCCGGACGGCCTTTAAGACGGGGATTGTAAGGCAGGACTTGAACAGAAGGACGGTGTGAGCGGGGCGAGATGCCGAGTCTCAAGGACCTAAGGATCCGGATCGCCAGCGTCAAATCGACGCAGAAGATCACCTCGGCCATGAAGATGGTGGCCGCGGCCAAGCTGCGCCGCGCGCAGGAGCAGGCCGAGGCCTCGCGCCCCTTCGCCCAGCGCATGGAGCGCATGCTGGGCTCGCTGTCCGCCGCAACCGCGGGCCAGGCCGGTGCCTCGCCGCTGCTGACCGGCACAGGCAAGGACGACACCCACCTCCTGGTGGTGATCACCGCCGACCGCGGCCTCTGCGGCGCGCTCAACAGCAACACGGTGCGCGAGGCGCGGCGCCGCATCGAGGCGCTGCGCAGTGACGGCAAGACGGTCAAGATACTCTGCGTCGGCCGCAAGGGTCGCGACCAGCTGCGCCGCAACTATCGCTCGCTGATCCTCGACACCATCGAGGACGTCGCCAAGCCGCGGCTCACCTTCGAGACCGCCTCGGGCATCGCCGAGCGCATCACCCGCATGTTCGACGCCGGCGAGTTCGACGTCTGTTCGCTGTTCTATGCCGAGTTCAAATCGGCCATGACGCAGATCGTCCGGACCCAGCAGCTCATCCCCTTCGCGCCGCCGACGGAAGAGGTGGAGGTTGGTGCCCCGGCGCCCAACAGCGGTGCGATCTACGAGTACGAGCCGGAGGAAGAGGTCATCCTGGCGCAGCTGCTGCCGCGCAATCTGGCGGTGCAGATCTACAAGGGCCTGCTGGAGAACAACGCCAGCGAGCAGGGCGCGCGAATGACCGCGATGGACAGCGCCACGCGCAACGCCGGCGACATGATCGGCAAGCTGACGCTGCTCTACAACCGCACGCGCCAGGCCGCGATCACCAAGGAACTGATCGAGATTGTCTCCGCCAAGGAGGCTATGTGAAGCTCGGGGCCTTCGCCCCGGTGGGTAACGCTCGAGGCTCGGCCCCAGTGGGTAACGCCCGGGGTGCGCGCCCCGCGGACCCGGCGGCGAGTCCGGGCGCGGCACGAAGGAGAAGGGTTTGATGGCCAAGAACATCGTCGGGACGATCGCGCAGGTCATGGGGCCGGTGGTGGATGTCCAGTTTTCCGGTGACCTGCCGCCGATTCTGAACGCGCTGGAGACCACCAATGACGGCAAGCGCCTGGTGCTCGAGGTGGCGCAGCACCTGGGCGAATCCATGGTGCGGACCATCGCCATGGACTCGACCGAGGGCCTGGTGCGCGGCCAGGAGGTGCAGGACTCGGGCGGCCCGATCACCGTGCCGGTCGGCCCGGAGACCCTGGGCCGCATCATGAACGTGGTCGGCGAGCCGGTCGACGAGCGCGGGCCGGTCAAGACCAAGCACGCCTCGCCGATCCACAAGTCGGCGCCGGAATACGTCGACCAGTCGACCGAGGCCGAGATGCTGGTCACCGGCATCAAGGTGGTCGACCTGCTGGAGCCCTATGCCAAGGGCGGCAAGATCGGCCTGTTCGGCGGCGCCGGTGTCGGCAAGACCGTCATCATCATGGAGCTGATCAACAACATCGCCAAGGCGCACGGCGGCTACTCCGTCTTCGCCGGCGTGGGCGAGCGCACCCGCGAGGGCAACGACCTCTATCACGAGATGATTGAATCAGGCGTCATCAAGCTCGACGGCGACGGCTCCAAGGTGACCCTGGTCTACGGCCAGATGAACGAGCCGCCGGGCGCGCGCGCGCGCGTCGGCCTGACCGGCCTGACCCAGGCGGAATACTTCCGCGACGAGGAAGGCCAGGACGTGCTGCTCTTCATCGACAATATCTTCCGCTTCACCCAGGCGGGCTCGGAGGTCTCGGCGCTCCTGGGCCGCATTCCCTCGGCGGTGGGCTATCAGCCGACTCTGGCGACCGACATGGGCCAGCTGCAGGAGCGCATCACCACGACCAAGAAGGGCTCGATCACCTCGGTGCAGGCGATCTACGTGCCGGCCGACGACCTGACCGACCCGGCGCCGGCGACTTCCTTCTCGCACCTGGACGCCACCACCGTGCTGTCGCGCCAGATCGCCGAGCTCGGTATCTATCCGGCGGTCGACCCGCTCGACTCGACCAGTCGTATTCTCGATCCCATGGTGGTCGGCGAGGAGCACTACGGGGTGGCGCGCGAGGTGCAGCGCATCCTGCAGTCCTACAAGTCGCTGCAGGACATCATCGCCATCCTGGGCATGGACGAGCTCTCGGAAGAGGACAAGCTGACCGTGGCGCGGGCGCGCAAGATCCAGCGTTTCCTGTCACAGCCCTTCCACGTGGCCGAGGTCTTCACCGGCACGCCCGGCACGCTGGTGTCGCTCGAGGAGACGATCCGCGGCTTCAAGGGCATCTGCGCCGGCGACTACGACCACCTGCCAGAGGCCGCCTTCTACATGGTCGGCACCATCGACGAGGCGGTCGATAAGGCGCGCAGGATGGCCGCCGAGGCCGCCTGACGCCGCGCCGCCAGGCCGGCAGCGCCGGACCTCATGTTTCGACAGGCTCAACATGAGGTCCCCATCCTGAGCCTGTCGAGTGCGAAGCAGCCGGCCTTGGCCGGCAAGGATGAGCAGCAATTGCGCGACACGGCCGCGCTGGTGTGAATGCGGACAGGAAGGGGACATGGCCGAAGACAAGGTCGAATTCGAGCTGGTATCGCCGGAGCGGCTGCTGATCTCCGAGCCGGTCGAGATGGTCGTGGTGCCGGGCGAGGAAGGCGACTTCGGCGTGCTGCCGCAGCACGCGCCGCTGATTGCCATGGTGCGCCCCGGTGTGATCCGGGTGCACGAGGGCAGTACGGTCAAGGAGCGCATCTTCGTCGCCGGCGGCTTCGCCGAGGTGACACCGGCGCGCTGCACCGTGCTCGCGGAACAGGCCATGCCGGTGGCAGATATCGACCGCGCCAAGGTCGACGCCGAGCTGAAGGACGCTCGCGAGGACCTGGCCGACGCCAAGGACGAGGCCGAACGCAAGGCGGCCGAACGGCGCATCGCCGTCGGCGAAGCCATGCTGCAGGCGGCGGAAGGCTGATCCGGCTGCCGCAAGATATCAACAGATCGCAATAGGGGCCGGAATTTAGGCCTAAACGGGGCGTTGACCTCCGGAGCCATATTACCAAAATATGGTGCACGGGAGGGCAATCCCAACGATGTCTGGCAAGCACTGGACTCTCGACGATATCCCCTGGCAGGATTTCGATCCGGCCAAGGTCGACCCTGAGATCGTCAAGATTGTCAAGGCGGCCAGCCTGGTCGAGTACAACGGTGGCGACTACGCCACCTACCTCTGCAACGTCTTTCCCGACGATCCTGACTTCAAGGCGGCGGCCGCGACCTGGGCCGGCGAAGAGGTGCAGCATGGCCAGGCGCTCGGGCGCTGGGCGCAGCTCGCCGACCCTGGCTTCGATTTCGAGGATGCCTTCAAGCGCTTCACCGACGGCTACAAGCTGCAGCTCGACGCCGGCGAGTCGATACGCGGCTCGCGCGCCGGCGAGCTGGTGGCGCGCTGCATTGTCGAGGTCGGCACCTCGTCCTACTACAGCGCGCTCGGCAATGCCGTCGACGAGCCGGTGCTGAAGGCGATCTGCCGCCACATCGCCGCCGACGAGCTGCGCCACTACAAGCTCTTCTATGCCCACCTCAAGCGCTATCTGGAGAAAGACCGGATCGGGCGCTGGCGCCGCGTCGCCGTCGCGCTCGCCCGCATCAACGAATCCGAGGACGACGAGCTCGCCTACGCCTATTACGCGGCCAACGGCGGCGGCGAATCCTACGACCGCGGGCGTTGCTGCCGCGCCTACGCGCGCCGCGCCTATGCCTTCTACCGGCCGCAGCATATCGAGCGCGCCGTGGCCATGATCTTCAAGGCCGCCGGGCTCGACCCGCAGAGCCGCCTGGCCGCATGGGTGTCGCGTCTGGCCTATCGGCTGGTCCGCTGGCGCGGCGCCCGCCTCGCCGCCGCGGGGGCCTAGGGTCGTTCCGCGCTACAGATCCACAAACGCCCCCTCACCCTCCCAGGCTTCCTGCGGAAGCCTGGGCCCCTCCCTCTCCCCCGGAGGGGCGAGGGGTTTGAGCGCGCGGCTCTGCTTCCCTCGCCCCTTGGGGGAGAGGGAGGGGCCCATCGCGTCAGCGATGGGAGGGTGAGGGGTAAACCCCACCCAGACTACGATGAAAGCAAAAGCAGAACGCGCAGAGGGCATTGTTTCGACCCTCCCCGCCGCTCCGCCTGCACAAGCCCCCGGAATCCAAGCTAATTTCTTGATAAGCTTGAATTCTTGAGCTTGTTCTCCATATGTACAATATGAATGATCTTTTCCATAAGGAAGCCGAGAGCAATCTCGAGAGCAAGGAACGGCGCTGCCTCATGTGCGGCGACATCTTCGAGAGCGAATGGGCGGGCGAGCGGATCTGCCGGCGCTGCAAGGGCACCACGGCCTGGCGCAGCGGCACCGCCAGCTAGCGGCTGGCGCCCGTCGAGTCGGGGCCCGGCGGTCCGGCCCCGTCAGTCCGACAAGTCCTCGACGCTTCCCACCACCACGCCGAAGAGGTCGCCCAGAGCCGCCAGGCTGGCACGCTGCAGGCTCTGGGCGTCGATCACGCCGCCGTCCGTCGCCGGCAGGTCGCGGGTCGCGGTGGCGCCGCCTACCACGGTCGAGTGGTAGCCCAGGTTGAAGGCGCCGCGCACCGTCGAGTTCACGCACATATGGGTCATGAAGCCGGCGAAGATCACGCTTTGCCGGCCGAGCGCCTGCAGGCACTCGTGCAGGTCGGTGCCGACGAAAGAGTTCGGCTTGTGCTTGATCACCGTCGGCTCGCCCTCCTGCGGCGCCACCAGATCGGCGATCTGGCCGATCTCGGCGCGGATGTCGTAGGGCGAGCCCGGTCCGGAATCGTGCGCGATGTGGATGATCGGCGTGCCGGCCTCACGCGCCCGCTGCAAGAGGCGCTGGCCCTGCTGCAGCGCCGCCTCGACGCCGACCAGCTGCATGACGCCCTGGCGATAGGTGTTTTGGCAGTCGATCATCACCACGGCCGACTCGCCGAGCCGGCCGGGCACCGCGTCAAGCCCGGCGACTTCGCGTAAGGTGTGCGCCATGCCTCGTCCTCTTGCTGCTGTGGGCGGCCCAGCCTAGTCGGCTGCGCCGGCTGCCGCCACGCCAATTCTTCCATCCGCCGGCGCGGGTCAGTTGACGCTTTCGCTATGACCGTCGAACGCGCTAAACCGGCGCTGCGCATCCCCGCTCCGGCCCCCTGAGACAAGCCCCTGCGATGGCGTACGACCGAGCCAAGCATCCAAGCGTCCTGATCGTAGCCGACGATGGGGCGCTCTATGAGGAGCGGCTGCGGCAGCGCTTCCCCGCTCTCACCCTGGCCAGTGCCAACAGCCTGGACGAGGTCAAGGCGCGCCTCGAAGCGCTGCGGCCCGAGGTCGTTTTCTCGGTGAAGCAGCCCTCGACGCCGCTGCAAAGCCATCGCCTGGCGATCGACTATCCGAGCGTGCGCTGGTTCCACGTCGGCGGCTCCGGTTACGAGCACGTGACGCCGTGGGACGGGGCGCGTCTCGCCGTCAGCAACAGCGCTGGCGTTCTCGCCCGCTACCTGGCGGAGACGGTGACCGCCGCAATCCTGCTGCTGAACGGCAACTTCCTGCGCTACGTCCGACAGCAGGACGATCGGATCTGGCAGCCGCTGGCCTTCCGTCCATTGGCCGGTCAGACCCTGCTGGTCGTGGGCGTCGGCCACATCGGCGGCCATGTCGCCAGCAATGCCAAGGCTCTCGGCATGCAGGTGATCGGCGTCCGCCGCACGGCCGAGCCGCACCCGGGAGTCGACCGGATGCTGACCATCGAAGAGCTGCACGGGGCGCTGGGCGAGGCCGATTTCGTCTCCCTTCATCTGCGCCTGACCGAGCAGACGCGCCACCTGATCGACCGTACCGCCTTGGTGGCCATGAAGCCCGGCGCCCATTTGATCAACACTGCGCGCGGTCCCATCGTCGACGAGGCAGCCTTGATCGAGGCCCTGCAGGACAGGCGCCTGGCCGGCGCCTATCTCGACGTCTTCGAGACCGAGCCCCTGCCGGCGGACAGCCCGCTCTGGTCGCTCGAGACCGTCATGATTACGCCGCACGCGGCCGACACCGTCAGTACCTGGCAGGCGCTTTTCGCCGACTTCTTCGCCGACAATCTGGAGCGCTGGCTGGCCGGCCTGCCGCTGCGGAACCTGGTCCAGCCACCCGTCTGAGTCCCGGAGAGGCGGCCGCTTTCGCAGCCCCTTGCCGCCTGGTGCCGCGCCTCGCAGGCGCAGGCCGAGCTTGCCAGGAGCGGCCGGCTCGCGCGGGTCAAATGCGGGACGGCAGTGAGCGGCCGGAGACGGCTGGCGCCTTGCCGGCCCGTGGACCCCGAGCCGTTCACGCGTCATGGTTAACGATCTGTTAGGTATGCTTACTGCAGACTGAAGCCCGGCGGAGCAGCCCGATCATCGAGTCTGCTCCGCGCGGGAGCCGGACTGCGACGCCTGTTCTGCCGGACGACACGCGGCGCCGTGGCTTCCAGCGCATCAAGGGGCAATTTTGGGGGGACAGCAGCGGGCGCCGCCACGGGGCGCGCCCGCTGGTGCAATGCGTTGGCGCGCCGCGTTTGGTGCGGCGCCTGGAGGATGGCAAAGGTGTTGACCGAGCGCGTTCTGATCGTCGAAGACGAGGCGCTGGTCGCGCTCGACATCGCGGCGGCACTTGGCGGCTCGGGCTATGAGGTCGTCGGGATAGCGGCCGGAAGCACAGACGCGATCGCACTGGCCGAGCGGCACGAGCCGAGTCTCGCGGTCGTCGACGTCATGCTGAGCGACGGGATCGACGGCATCACCGTGGCGCGGGAGCTGGCGCAGCGCTTCGGCACGCGCATCGTCTTCGCCACGGCCAATCCCGACATGGCGCTACGCGACGCGCGCGACACCTCGAAGTGGCTGGTCATCAAGCCCTACAGTCACGGCGAGCTGCTGCGCACCGTGCAGCAGGCGCTGGCCTGACCTCTGGCCCGCTCCAAAACCCGGTGGCGACTCCGCGGTAGCCCGTCCGCGGCAAGGCCTTATGCCAAATCCCGATACGCATGACCGGGCTCCTATGCTTCGAGACGCCGCTTGCGGGCGGAGGCCCGCTCCTGCGGGCACGCGGCTCCTCAGCATGAGGTGGTAGGCAGTTGATATAGAACGCCATTCCTCATCCTGAGGAGCGTTCGAAGAACGCGTCTCGCGCACGAAGTAGGCGGCCTTGGCCGCCAAGGATGGGCCATGAGTCTCTGGTTTCGAGACGGCGTAGTACTTCGCTACGGGATCCGGCGGCAAAGCGGCTCAACAATCAGCGTAGAAGTCCCGCATCGTCCGGCTTACGGTACGGGTGAGCGCGGGGATCGAGAAGGGCTTCAGCATGACCGCGGCCGAGGGGACGGCGCGCAGCCGCTCGAGCGAGACGTCGTCCTGACAGGCCGTCATGAAGATCACCGGCAGGTCGTGCTCTGCGAGGATCAGGCTGCTCGCCCAGATGCCGTCGCGCTCGCCCTGCAGCCGCACGTCCATCAAGACCAGGTGCGGTGCCATGGCGTCGGCCTTCTCTACGGCGTCTTCCGCGCGCGCCACGACGCCGACCACCTCGAGACCGAGCTCGGAGAGCGCGTCGCAGACGCTGAGCACGACGAGCGCTTCGTCCTCTGCGACGAGCACTCGACGCTGCCGCTGCTGCCAAGTCTCGGCGAAGTCCCAGCTGGTCTCGGCTTGAGGCCAGCGCGGTCCGCTGCCGTCCGGCAAAGGACTCGGTGCGGCGGCGCTCTCGCCCGGCAAGCGCCAGGCTCGTCGCGGGATGATCCAAGGCGCGACAGGCGCCGCGGCCTCCGCTCTGCGGTCGAGCCCGGAGCTCATGTTAAGGCTTTTTTAACCATTCGCCTGTCTCGTAAAAGCTTGGTACTCAAGGGCATTGCCGCTTTCGACGAGCACAAGGGGTCGCGGCGAATGGATGCGGCAGCGTGCTCGCAGATGGGTTGTATTGAAGCAGCTAAGTGGGCCCGCCGCAAGCGTAATACTCGCATTTCGCGCATTGCGCAGCATCGACGTAGAGGCGCGCTCTGCGTCAAGCTCGACCAAGACGGCATCGGCCCGAACAGTCCTCCGCCGCAGCGCGGGGGACGGCCTGCGTCGCCCGATGGCAGGAGGCCACTGACCCAACCCCCACACCCGCCCCTCACGAGAGGACGGACCGCGCCATGTTCACAGGGATATCAGACTTCTTCTCCTCCGAGAACTTCGCGCCGCATGGTATGTGCTTCATCTGGGATCCGACCATTCTCTGGCTGCGCGTCGTGTCCGACACGGTGATCGCTTTCTCCTACTACGCGATACCGCTGGCGCTCGGCTACTTCGCGATCAAGCGCCGCGACATGGTGTTCCGTCATGTCTTCTGGTTCTTCTGCGTCTTCGTGCTGGCCTGCGGCACGACGCACCTGATGGCGATCTGGGTGCTGTGGAACCCGGACTACGCGGCCGAGGGGATCGTCAAGGCGGCGACCGCGGTCGCCTCGTTCAGCGCCCTCATCGTCTTGTGGCGCATCATGCCGGAGGTGCTCACCTATCCCAGTCCGGCCCAGCTGCGTCTCGCTAACCGGGAGCTGGAGCGGCAGATCACGCAGCGGCGCAAGACCGAGGCCAAGGTGCGGGAGCTCAATGCCGAGCTGGAAAGCCGGGTGGTCGCGCGAACCGAAGAGCTGGCCCGCTCCAATGCCGAGCTGCAGGCTGCGCTGCACCAGCATGAGATCCTGCTCCAGGAGCTGCATCACCGGGTCAAGAACAACCTGCAGACCGTAATCGGTCTTCTCAACATCCATGCCGCGCCGATCCGCGATGCCGCCGCCCTGAAGGCGGTGCAAGAGGCGACGGAGCGCATTCAGGTGATCGCGCTCGCGCACCGCTATCTCTACGGCGGCGACTCGCCGGACGAGCTGCCGCTCTCGGACTACATCCGCGAGCTCTGCGCCCTGCTGCACGAGGCCAACGCGGGCCCCGGACAGGCGATCGAGATCGAGACCAGCCTGGAGCAGATCCAGGTGCCGATCGACAACGCGGCGCCCTTGGCGCTGGTGCTCAACGAGATCATATCGAACGCGCTGCGGCATGCCTTTCCGGACCGCCGCCAGGGCAAGATCACCGTACGGCTGAACCGCGAGGAGGAGGATCCGGGCATCGTGTCCATCACGGTGGCCGATGACGGCATCGGCCTGCCGCAAGGGTTCAGCCTGGAAACTGCGCGTTCGACCGGTCTTCGGATCCTGCGCTCACTGGTCCAGCAATTGAACGGCACGCTGAAGATCGAAAGTAACGGCGGCACCATCTTCCGCCTGTGCTTCCCCCTGGCCTGGTCCACCGCAAACAGGCAACGGCGGCAAGCCGTCGGTGCCAGAACGGCATAGGTCCAGCAGGAGCAGCCACCGCACGGGCGGCCGGCCCGCGAGATCATCTCTTTGCCTGCTAGGCCGAACGCGGGGACGAATTGATCATAGTCCTCGCGTGTCAGTCGTTCCGAAGCGGTGACGGTTGCAAGCTTGTCCTCCTCATGAATGGTCAGCAAGGGGCGCCTTTCGATTGCTTTCGGCCGCGATGCTGATCGACCCGGCTTCGTCAGGGCTGTCTTGCGCTCGTCCGCGTGGCTTTTCGTTCGGGTCCGATGCTATCGGCGAAACGCGAAGCAGGCTGAGATGTTCCACCATGAAAGGGGGCAGCGCACGGCCCGGGGGTGGCGCCGATCCCGGCATCTGCTCGCCCCCGGGAGGGGCGCTGCCGAGGAGATTCCTTCCGGAGATCTCGCAATCGGGGGGTTGACTGCGAATTAACGATCCGATTACCAGCCGTTTACCAAACTGGGCCTATACTATTGTGCCGTCTATACTCCAGAGCGACAGCCGGGGAGATGCAGTCGCTGCCCGCCCGATCGATTGGCGTCCTTTCGGGTCCTAGTCCAATTGGCATTGCGGAATTGCGGATAAGTCTATGGAGCAACGTGGATTCGGCGTTCGGCTGCGCTTGCACGCATCCGTCCACCTGAACGACGAGGCTGGCGAGCGCGCGCTGTCGATTGGTGGCAGCACGGTCAACGTGCGGGTGCCGCGCGAACCGGAGCTGCTGAATCCAACCAGGATCGTGCTCAACGTACGGGGCTTCCCCGACGAGGAGAGCGCCACCGCCTATGGCAAGCGTCTGAAGGCCGCCGTCGCCGTTGCCGCGGCCTTGCAGGGCTTCGGTATCGACCTGGGCGACGGTCAGGCCGGCAGCCTGCTGGACGAGGCGCTAAAGGGCCAGATCAAGGCCGAGAAGAACATCACGCTGCGCGAGGACCTGCACGGTCTCGACGTTTTCCACGACGACGGCACGGTGCGCCATCTCGAAGTCTCTCCCCAGGAAGCCGGCGCGAGCCCGCCAGCCGCCCTGCTCGCCCCGGTCGGACAGGCCTTCAGGTGGGTCCAGGACCTGCCCAAGCCGCTGATCGAGGTGGCCCAGCTCCTCAATGCAGCGGACTACGCTGGGGTTCCAGGGGCCAGGATCGTGCTGTCGCTCTTCGCCATCGAGATGATGGCCCCGCAGCTCGGTTGGTCGTACGGGGCCCGCACCCTGCTGAACGACCTGATCCTGGCCGTCAATTCGAGCGCCTCGGTCGACGACGAGGAAAGCACCCAGCTGGCGCAGAGCCTGGCCAAGCTGCAGGAGTACGGGCCCTTGTCGAATGTCCGGGTCTGGGCGCTGCTCAAGGACCTCGGCATGACCGGCCATTGGCGGTCGCTGACCGGTATCTATGACGCGCGCTCGAACCTGTTGCGCGGCAACTTCGTCGACAAGCAGCAGCTGGAAGAGGCGTCGGTCACGGCCCGCCAGGTGGCGCAGGACGTGCTGATCGCGGCGCTGAAGCAGCAGGGCGCGGACGTCGCCTCCCTGCTCCGCGCGAAGGCCGGCGGCTGAACCGCTGCGCCAGCCGACCAGACAGCCCGTAGGGAGTAAAGGCCACTGTGAGGCCTGGGGATGCACAGCTTTACTTGGCCAACCCGCCGCCTGAGCAAGGTCGGGAATCGACCCAAGGATAGTTGCAGGCATTGATTACATTGATTACAATGCAAGCATTGCTATCAAAGCTTTGGCTGATGAGGTCCCCATGTCCGGCAGCCTGCATGTCCGCAATCTCGATGATGAGCTGATCCTGAGGCTCAAGCGCCGCGCGGCCCGGCATGGCCGTTCCGTCGAGGCTGAGCATCGGGAAATCCTGCGCCTTGCCCTGAGCGCCGAGACCGAGCCCGATTTCGACAGCCTGGCCGCCGAGCTGCGTGCGCTCACGCGCCGGCGCCGGCAGACGCCTTCGGAAGCCTTGCTGCGCGAGGGACGTGACGAGCGATGACGACCTTCGTCATCGACGCCAGCATCGCCGTCAAATGGGTGGTCGAGGAAGCGGAGACGCAGGACGCGCTCGCGTTGCGCAAAGGGAACAGGCTGATCGCGCCGGATCTTCTGGCGTCGGAATGCGCCAACCTGCTCTGGAAGAAAAGTCAGCGGAATGAGCTGACCGATGAGGAAGCCATTTTCGCCGCGCGCCTGCTCGCGCGATCCGACGTCGAGCTGCTGCCCACGCGCGCCCTTATGGAGACGGCGACCCGGCTGGCGATCGAGCTCCGCCACCCGGCCTATGACTGCACCTATCTCGCGTTGGCGATCGAGAACGGCTGCCGTTTCGTGACGGCCGACGAGGGCTTCGCCCGCAAGGTCGACGCGCTCGGGTGCCCCGAGACGGCGGGGCGGGTGAGCCTGCTTGGACGCGATGCCGAGCCAGCGCGTGGCGGCGCGGGCGATTGATTGTCAGGGCGGCGCGGATGGCGAAGGCTGGCTGGGGTTCTTGGATACTCGTCGAACTCTCTGCCTCGCGCCAAGCGGTGAACTACTCATGACGTTTCAGTCGCTTAGGCGGGCCATCCTAAAGAGTTTCAATCGGCGCGTCCCGCAGGAGCCAGCGCAACGTGCAGAGTAGCCAGGTCCTTGCGACTACTACTTCGGCAGCGGGTCAAGCTTTGCGACCGCGGATTCCAGAAGCGCCGTGCAATGGATCAGATCGGCCAGCAGCTGCTCGTCGATCTCGGATCGTCCTTCATATTCAGCCAAATTGCGGTCTGTGTGGGCCTTCGCCAGCACGCGCCAAATGGCTGGCGCGAGCCCGAGCGTATGTTCCAGCGCCTGAAACACCACGTAGCGGTTTACCGAACGATAGCCCTTCTGGCGCAACGCCGCGAGCGCAAAGCCATGCGCGGCATTGTAGGCAAGATCGAATCGGCTCTCGGGCGCCAGACTCTCGTTGCGCGCGTCGGCCAGGCGCTTCTTCGCAGAATCGACAAGGCCGTCAAGCTCCGCCCGCGTTCCGGGCTCCGCCTTGAGCTTGCCAATCGCAACGAGGTTGTCGAGTTCCGAGATGCTCATGGCTCCAGGTCGCTTTCCGAGCCAAGAATGAAAATCTTCGGCTGTGAGCTGATCCTCCCGACGAAGGAATCCTTTTGCGCAAGCTTGCGGCGCCAATCCTTCAACGACAGGACGTTCGGATTCACCGGGCGCCCGATGACCTGTTCGGCCTTTAGCAGCCCCTCGTAGAGGTCCTTGTAGGACATGTTCTCGCCAATGATCATCAAATCAACGTCGCTTCGCGCAGTGTCGGTACCCTTGGCAATGGAGCCATATACGAAGGCGACTTTGATCTTGTCCACATAGGGCTCGAGGAAGCGCTTGAGCGGCTCAGTCAGCCCCACCGTCTTCAAGACGAGACTGTATAGTTCGTGGAAGACTGGCGACTCGCGGTTGGCGCGGTAATGCTTCTGGTTGCCGATGCGTTCGACGTTGACAAGCCCGCTGCGTTGCAGGCGCGACAGTTCTCGTTCGACGGCGCCCGTCCCGGACTCGACCTTTCGGACAATCTCCGATGCGTAGAAGCTGCGCTCGGGATGTCCGAAGATCAGTGCCAGGACGCGTCGTTGCACGCCGGAGAACAGGGCGCTAGAGAGGCTTTGGTCCTTTGTTGTTGTGTCACCCATTTTGGGTAGGATAGCCCCCAAATTGGGGCCTTGCAACCACGATCTTCAAAACTGATATTGAATCAATAGCTTGAAGCCTCGGCTTGGTGCGCGTTCTTCAGCGCCTGAGCTTCCGTTTCCCATATGGCCTGGCGCAGACCCCAACCGATATTCGAACCGAAATCCCTGAGATTTCAAAGATGCACAATTACCAGTTATTGCAACTCATTGTTCTTGAATCAGGCAACATGTTGAAAAGAAGGAAAATTCGGCGAGTGGCTGGGGCGCCAGGATTCGAACCTGGGATCGCGGGACCAAAACCCGCTGCCTTACCGCTTGGCTACGCCCCAAGAGCGCGGGCCGCGAGGCCCTGCTGTCCGGTGGAGATCGCCCGCAAGATAGCCATCCGACCGCCAACCGGCAATGGCGCCCGGCAATGCCGGCTCCCCGGCCGCTCGGGCCGGGGCTCAACGGTCCTGCTTCGCCGCCGGGACCTCTGCCGTGGCCGGGCTGACGGCGGCCGGGCGCGCGTCCGTCGCGGCGCGCAGGGCCGAGAAAGACCAGCCCAGTGACAGGCCCCAGGCGATCCACAGGATCTCGCGGGCGCGCCGCACCAGGCTGACCGCCAGGCCGAGCGCCGCCTGGCCGCTCAGCGCCTCGACGATCAGCACGAAGGCGAGCTCGGTGGCCCCCAGGCTGGCCGGGATGAAGAAGGTGCCGGCGCGCACCAGCTCGATCAGCGCCGCCAGCATCCAGGCCTCGCCCCAGCTCTGCGGGTGGCCGAGCAGCGCCATGATCAGCCACAGCTCGGCGGCGCCCAGGCACCAGTTGAGGAAGGCCAGCGCCAGGGCGGCCGCGAAGCGGCCCGGGCGACGCACGTAGAACTCGTGGAAATGCCCCTCGACGGCGTCTATCTGCTCGAGCACGGCCTCGAGCCGCCGCGCCTGGCGCCAGCGCGCCAGCAGGTGCGCCAGCTGGCTCGCCACGCGCCAGCGCTGCACGGCGAAGAAGCCGAAGCTGCCGAGGGCGAGCGCCGCCAGGCCGGCGACCGCGACCACGTCGTGGGCGTGCGACAGGACGTCGACGGCCAGCATGGCGATCAGGCCGATCAGCGCGAAGCCGACCAGCGCCAGCAGGTTGACGGTCTTGGCGATCACCAGCGAGGCGCCGCTCTGGTTGAACGGGACGCCGTAGTGGCGCTTCAACAGCACCGCCTTGACCGGCTCGCCGCCGACCGTGGTCGGCAGCGCCACGTTGAACGCCTCGCCGACCATGCGCACCTTCCACAGCCGGTAGAGCCAGCGCAGGCCGGTCCCGGCGGCCGCTCCCGTCGTGCGCCCGGTCGTTATGGGCAGCGCCAGCTGCCAGGACAGCGTGTCGACGACGAAGGCCAGGAGATAGATGGCGGCCACGGCCGCGGCACCGGCCAGACCGAGCTTGGCGAGCGCGCCGCCGACCTGGGCGAGGTCGCTCGCCTGCAGCACCCAGGCGAACAGGCCCAGGCCGAGGAGCAGCATCGCAAGGCGCAGCCAGGTCACGGCCGGCAAACCTCGTGTTTGTCTTGGCAAAACGGCCCGCCCCCAAGGCATCAGTCGGGGGCCAGCCAGTGGTTCCCGCGGCCGCCCCTTGGCCTCAGCCCGGGCGCCTTTACGGGCCCTCGGAAGCTCCCGAGCTGGCCTGGCGCCGCGTCGCCACCGTCAGCAGCGCCGGCAACACGATCAGGGTGCACAGCATCGTGATTGTGATGGCCAGGGTCAAGAGCTGCCCCATGCTGGCGGTGCCGCGGTGACTCGACAGCGCCAGGGCGCCGAACGAGCCCATGGTGGTCAGCGCGCTGAACACCACGGCGCGCGGCGTTGAGCTGCGCATCAGCTCGCCGGCGCCGGCGCTGCGCCCGCGCAGCACGATCTGGATGCCGAAGGCGACGCCGAGCCCGAACAGCAGCGGCAGCACGATGACGTTGGCGAAGTTGAAGGGCTGCTGCAGCACCACGGTGCCGGCCACGGTCAAGAGCGTGGCGAGCAGCAGCGGGCTCAGGATCATCGCCGTGTCGCGCAGGCTGCGCAGCACGATCAGCAGCAGCAGCACGATCAGCGCGAGGGCCAGCAGCGCCGCCTCGCGGAACGAGTCCATCACTGCACGGCCGGCCTCGGTGATGATGACCGGCGCGCCGGTCACGCCCGGCACAATGTCCTGTACGGCCTCGACGAACTGGCGCCGCGCGGCGATGTCGCGCAGGTCCTCCGCCGGCACCACCTCGACGGTCGCCCGCCCGTCCGCCGCCAGGCGGCGGTCGCGCAGCGCGTCGGGCAGGTCGTCCAATGCCACCGGCTCCGCGCCGAGCGCCTCGGCGAGGAAGTCGAGGCGCCGTGGCAGATCGCCGAGCAGCGCGTCTTGCAGGCGCTCGAGAGTCTTAGCGTCTTCGGGCAACCTGTTGAGCGCCGCAGCCAGGCGGCCGGCATCCTCGGCCAGGCTGCCGCCAGTCTGCTGCAGCGCCTGCTGCAGACTGCTCAGGGCCTGGCGCTGCTCCGCCGGCTCCGGCGGCGGCGCCGGCTGCTGGGGCATGAAGAGCGGCGTCAGGAAGAGGTTCATCTCGTCGATCACCGCCAGCTTCTCGTCCTGCTGCTCCGGCACCAGGTCGCTCAGCGTGCTCGCGCTCTCGACCTCGGGAAGCTGGCGCAGCCGCGCAGCGGTCGCGTCCGCGTCGGTCAGGCTGTCGGCCAGCACGGCGGCGTCATAGGGCTGCACCCTGGGATCGTCCAGGAGGTCGAGCAGGGTGGCCACCGACTCCGAATCGGGATCGCGCAGGTTCAGGGGATCGTCATCGAACCAGGCAAAGGGCAAAGCCGCCGTCGATGCCAACCCCAGTACGACGGCACCGATCAGGATCGCCCTGTGGTTCCGCTGCACCGCAGTCTGCAGGCGCTCGGCCAGGCCGTTGCCAATCGGCCGCCCGGGCTTGAGCGGCATCAGGGTAAGCAGCGCCGGCAGCAGCGTCAGGTTGGCAAAGAGCGCGATGAACATGCCGACGCCGGAGATCAGGCCGAGCTCGGAGACGCCGCGATAGGAGGTCGGTAGGAAGGAGAGGAAACCGATCGCCGCGGTCACCGCCGACAGCGTGAGCGCGCCACCGACGCCGCTCGCCGCCTCGGTCAGTGCCGCCGCGTGCGGGCTGCCGGCGTCGATCGCCTCCTTGTAGCGCAGCGAGAAATGGATGCCGAAGTCGACGCTGAGGCCGATGAACAGCACCGCGAAGGCGACCGAGATCAGGTTCAATTCGCCGATCGCCGCGGTCGCGAAGCTCGCGGTCCAGATCAGGCCGGCGATCAGGGTCAGGATCGTTGCCGCGACGAGACGCGGCGAGCGCAGCCCAATGGCCAGCAGGAGAACGACGAAGATCAGCGACAGCAGGCCAACCAGCCCCATGCCGTCGCGCACGCTGCGCAGCTCGTCGTCGAGCATGGCCGGCGAGCCGGTGACCCGCACGCGCACGCCGTTGTCCGCGGTCAGCGCGAGCTCCCGCGCCGCCCGCTTGATTGCTTCGACAGCCTGGGCGGCCGGCTCGAGCGAGCCGAAATCCAGGACCGGCTGGACCACCACGAAGTGGCGCCGATCATTGGCGCCGGGTTTGTCCTCGCCGGTCAACAGGGCGCGCCAGGACAGCCGGGCGGGCTCGCCGTTGGCGACCCGCTCGACCGTGGCGGCGATCTTCTTCAGCGCCGGCGCGACGGCGGCGTCCAGCTCGCCGTCCGCTTCCTCCAGCGCCAGCCTCAGCACCGCGGCCAGGCCGCGCAGCGAGGGGTCTTCGTTCAGCGAGGCCAGCAGGGGCTGCGCCTCGGCCAGCCGGTCGGCCAGGTCCTGCAGACTCTCCAGGTCCAGGTAGAGCAGGCCATTCTGCCGGAAAAAGGGATGATTCTCGGGGTAGAACACGCTGTGGAAGCGCTCGGGCATCTGGCCGAGCCGCTCGGCGAGCCTGACCGCCGCGTCCTCGGCCAAATCGCTGGTCTCTCCCTCGACCACCACCGAGAGCGTGTTGATCGATTGCGGGAAGGCGTCGTCGAGCGCCTGGTCGTTCTGCCGGAACGGCAGATCCTCCGACAGCATGTCGTCGGTCGAGGTGTTGATGCCGATCTCGCTGACGCTGTAGCGCACGCCCGCCGCGCTCGCCACCAGGGCCAAGAGGACCACTGCCAGCGCGAAGCGGCGCGCCAGACCAGTCCATCCGATCAGCAGCCGGGCGCCGGCTCGGTCATCGCCGCGGTTCAAGATGTCCTAGCACCATATTGCTGAGCATGCGCGGCGGCTTATAACGTTCCCTTGGCCGTCTTGACAACGGCCGTGGCCGGAGGCCAGCGTTTGGCCGCCAAGCGAGCAGGTTCATGCAGGACAGCCCGAAACCGAGCCCCTACGACCAGCGGCTGGCGCGCTTGATCTTGCGGCCCCTGGCCCGCACGGCGCTAACTCCGAACCAGATCACCGTAACAACCCTGGCCCTGGCGCTGGTCGCCGCCTGGCTGCTGGCCAGCGGCGAGACCGGGCGCATGGCCTGGGGCGCCGGGCTTTTCGTGCTGGCGCGCTTCATGGACCACCTCGACGGCGAGCTGGCGCGCCTGACCGGACGCGGCTCGCGGCTCGGCTATTACCTCGACTACCTGGCCGGCGGCGCCAGCTATGCGGCGCTGTTCCTCGGCCTGGGCATCGGCTTGTCGAAGGGCCCGCTCGAGCACTGGGCGCTCCTGATCGGCGGGCTCGGCGCCGCCTCGGCGGTCATCGCCATGCTGCTCAACATCGATCTCGACCGGCAGCAGGCGCTGCAGGACGGCGAGGCGGTCGGCTATCCATTCTTTGCCGGCTCCGAGCTGGAGGACGGCATCTATCTCCTGGCGCCGATCACCTGGCTCGGCCTGATCGAGCCCTTCTTCGTCGCCGCCGGCCTGGGCGCCGGCGTCTACTGCCTCTGGACCTTCTGGAGCCTGATGCGGGCGCGCCTGTCGCGCGCCGGCAGCGCCGGCTAGCCTCTAGTCGCGGCGCGTCTTTGCCCGTTTGGAGGCGCTTGCCTTCCTGTCGCCTGCCGGGCGCCGCCTGAGCCACAGGTACATCAGCAACGCGAACAGCGGCGCTCCGACAGCAGCCGCGATCAGCAGGCCCTGGGCAAGCCCGAGCCATATCGCCAAGGGCACCAGCAGCATCGCGTCGTCGGCATCGAAGCCGGCCAGGCCGGGCAGCTCGCCGGCGCGCTCGCCGCCGGCGCGCTCCATCTTGATGATCAACCAGAGAATCAGCGCAATGGCCAGCCCGGCGTCCAATCCCATCGGCAGCGCCCAGAGGCCGAGCGAGCTGTCGCGCAGGCCGATGCCGAGGCCGACGAAGGCCAGGGCGTTGCACACCGCATCGCTCACCAGATCGTACTTGTGGCCCCAGGCACTCGTCTTGCCGCTGAGCCGCGCCAGCTCGCCGTCGGCGCGGTCGAGCACCATGGAGACCACGAAGATGCCGGCGCCCCAGGCGAGCGCCGTTCCGTTGCCCAGTGCGAAGGCGCCGGCCGCCGCGATCCCGGCGCCGAGGCGCAGGGTGGTGACCTGATTGGGCGTGATGTCGGACTGGACCAAAGGCCGCACGGCGACACGCGCAATACGGTGGATCCAGGTGTTGTGACTCATCCTGGCGGGCGCCCGAGCAATGGCAACCTTGCAATAGTGCCGCCTCGTGCGGGCGGCGGCGGCGTCACGCTAGCCCAACTGCGCGGCGCGCGAAAGACCGCCGCGGCAGGCTTGCAGCTTGAACTGCCGCGGTTCTGCGACGGCGGCGCAACAGTCGTTGCCGTATAGGAGGCGCTTGTGCTTGACTCTTTGCTGGGAGCAGGAGGCAAGCCGGACATGAGCGGCGACGCGGACGACAGCAAGGGCGGGACCACGCCTGGCCCGGCCCGGCCTGCCGGGCGGGATGCCAAGGCGTCAGAGGCCAAGCCGGGTCCAGCCAAGCCGGTCGAGGACGCCAAGCCGAGTCCGTCCGGGTCATCAAGCCCGCCCGAGGCCCAGAGTTCGTCTGCGAACTCCGCCGCGAGTCCTCCTGCGCAAGCAGGCGCTGAGGCTGCCTCCGTCAAGAAGCGCAAGAAGCCGGCCCAGCGCAAGAGCGTCAAGCGCAAGGCCAAGGCGAAGTCCGGTGCGGTTGCCGCAGCGCCCGGCGCTGCGACGGCCTCGCCGCCCGCGAAGGCATCCAACCAGAAAACGTCCGACAAGAAAGCACCCGGCAAGAAAGCGGAGGACAAGACTGTCGCGGGAGTAAACTCCCCAGCGGACTCTGGGCGGCCGATCCCGCCACAGGCGATCTCGACCAGCGTCGAGCGCAGTGCCGCCTCTTCGGAGCCGACCGAGCGCTCCGGCTCCGGCCTGACCTGGCTCGTGGTCCTGGTCGTCGCGCTGGTCGCCGCCGTCGGCTACTGGGTCTGGCAGGGGCCGGGGCAGAACCTCGAGCAGAAAATCACGCAAAGGCTGGCGCAGGCGCAAGGCAGTTTGCAGGACGTGATCGCGACGGTGACCGGTCGCCTGGAAACGCCTGACGATGCGACACCTGCGGAGGATCAGCAGGCGCAAACCGAGGAAGTCGAGCTGCCCGAACCGCCGGCGCTGTCGCTGTCGCAGATATTCGAGATGGAGGAACTGCTGGCTCGTTTCAAGCTCGATCCCGGCTCAGTCGATGGCATCGTGGACGAAAGGACCCGGGAAGCGATCAGCCAGTTCCAGGATATGGTTGGCTTGCCGGTCGACGGCGAGCCCTCCGAGGAGCTCCTCGCCGCCCTGCGCGAGGTCGCCGGCTTTCAGGGGGACGGCAGCTAGGCGTCGCTCGCCCCATCGCCCCACCAGGGACGGTCGAGCCGGCCGTGCAGCAAGGGCGCCGCTGCGCTCCACCACTCGGGCTGCGCCGCGGCCAGCGACGCGGCCGCCGCCTGCGCCGCGGACTGTTCCGCGAAGAGGCCGAAGCAGGTGGCACCGCTGCCCGACAGGCGGGCCAGCAGGCAGCCCGGCTGCCGTCCTATGGCCGACAGCACCTCGCCGATCTCCGGGACCAGGCTCCGCGCCGACGCCTCCAGGTCGTTGCGCGTCTCTGCCAGCCGTTCGGCCAGCGCGGCGGCGTCGCGGTCGACCGCGCGCCAGCGTGCCGTCTGCGAGAAAGCGCCTTGGCGCCGCTTGAACACCGCGGGCGTGGCGAGCTCGACCCCGGGATTGACCAGCAGCAGCCACGCCGGCGGCAGCGGCGGCGCCCGCTCGATGACCTCGCCGATGCCGCCGATGAAGGCCGGCCGGCCAAAGAGGCAGACCGGCACGTCGGCACCGAGACGCGCGGCCAGCAGCGACAGCGCCGCCTCGCCGGGCGCGATCCTCCACAGGCGCGCAAGGCCGATCAGCGTCGCCGCGGCGTCGGCAGAGCCGCCGCCGATGCCCGAGGCCAGCGGCAGGCGCTTGTCGAGAGCGAGACGGGCGCCGTCCTCGATCGACTGGCTGTCCCGCAGGGCGTGGGCCGCGCGCAACACCAGGTTGCTCTCGTCCGCCGCCAGGCCGCTGCCGAAGGGTCCCTCGATGGTGAGCGACAGCGCATCGGCCGCGGCGAAGCGCAAGCGGTCGCCGACACCGGCGAAGACGATCAGGCTGTCGAGCTCGTGATAACCGTCGGCGCGTCGGCCGACCACGTGCAGATAGAGGTTGATCTTGGCCCAGGCCCAGATCTGCAGCGCGTGCTGCGTGTTGGGCGCGGCCACTGTGGCCGATCGCCGGGCTGCCGGCATGCGCTCAGATGTTCTCCGGGTCGCCCACGAGGCCCTGCTTGAGCTTGTTCTCGATCTTCGGCACCTCGTCTGGCTCCGGGTCGAGACTCAGCGCGCGGCGCCACTGGAAGCGCGCTTCCTGCTTGCGTCCGACGCGCCAGTAGGCGTCACCCAGATGGTCGTTGATCACTGGATCCTGCGGCCGCAGCTCGACTGCCTTCTCGAGCTGGGCCACGGCCTCGTCGTACTTCTGAAGTCGATAGTAGACCCAGCCCAGGCTGTCGACGATGAAGCCGTCGGTCGGTCGTAGCTCGACCGCGCGTATCAGCATGCGCTGCGCCTCTTCCAGGTTCTGCCTCTGCTCGACCCAGGAGTAGGCCAGGTAGTTCATGACGTAGGGTTGCTCGGGCATCAGCTCGAGCGCCTTGAGGAAGTCGGCCTCGGCGCGCTCCCACTCGCCCGACCGCTCCAGCGCGATGCCGCGGAAATAGAATAGAGTCCAATGGCTCGCTTCGGAGCCCTTGACGCGCTCGAAGCCGCGGTCGTAGGCGACGACGGCTTCCTTGAAGCGCTCCTCGACGCGCAGGATGTTGCCGATGCGAAACAGCGGCTCGTACTGGTCGGTCCGTTCCTGGGCCAGCGCCTCCAATTCGGCGATGGCCTCCGCGCTGCGCCCCAGGCGCTCCATCTCGTCGGCAATGCGCAGCCGCGCCGACCAGGCGAAGGGCGAGGCCGGATCGATGTTGCGGTAGACGGCGATCGCCTGCTTGCCGCGCCGCTGGGACTGCAGGATCTCGCCGAGCAGCAGGTTGCCCACCTCGAAGCGCGACTCCAGGCGCAGCGCCTGTTGCACATGGATCATTGCCAGCAGCTCTGCGCGTTCCTGGCTCAGCAGGCTGGCCAGGTTGAACAGCGCCTCGGCCAGGCCGTGCCGGTAGTCGCCAATGGTCGGTGCCGGCTGCGTGCCGGCCTCGATGCGGGCGAAGGCCTTCTCGAATAGGAACGAGTCCGGGTTGCCCGCCAGGTAGCCTTGATAGGCATTCTTCGCGGCTTCGGGCTGACCTTTCCGCTCGAAGAAGTTGCCGGCGAGCCAGGCCAGACGCAGCGACGCCTGCGGCGCCGATTCGAGCGCAGCGTTGTAGGCCGCTTCCGCCTCGGCGACGCGGCCGGCCACGTCGTTCAGCAGCGCGGCCTGCATGTGATAGAGCGTCGCCAGCCCGGCGGTGTCCTGCAGCGGCGCCAGCGCTGCCAGCGCGCCCTCGATGCCGTCCTTTTCGAGCGAGATCCAGCTCGCCAGCAGCGGCACGACCATGGTGTTGAGCCCGGTCTTGGGCAGTTGGGCGAGGATCGCCATGCCGGCCTGCTTGTCGTCGCGCACGATAGCGTCGATCGCCAGCACGACGTTGGCCGTGGTCAGATTCGGATCGATCTCGACGATGCGGCGCGCCAGGCGCACGGCCTCGGCGTAGCGGCCGTCGGCGGCGACCAGCGAGAAGGTGTTGCGCAGCACCTCATAGTTGGCAGGGTCGCTCTTGTGCACCTGCAGCAGAAAGTCGGCGGCGGCGGTCACGTCGTTCTGATTGCTGGCGACCAGCCCGGCCAGGTAGTCCCCGTAGGACGAGCTGCCGACAGCGATACCCTCGAGGCGCGCTTCGCCCTCGGCGGCGGCGACCAGCAGCGGGCCGGACGCGGCCTTGCCGGCCGGGCCGGCCGGCGCGGTGCCACCGCAGGCGGCGAGCAGGGGGACCAGACAGGCAAGGGAAAACAGGAGGGCCGGCGACCGGCGGCTGTCCGGCGCGGCACAGGGGTAAAGCTGCTGCAAGGCGGTTTCCTTTCGCCGAAGTGCGCAGTCTAGCGACGCCCCCGGCCAGCCACAACGGCCAGTTTCCGGGCCTTGGCGGGTCGCTTGCGGCCCGGCGGAGCCCCTTTCCGGGCGGCGAAAGCCCGTCGTGGTGGCTTCACATATTGGGATAATTCGGCCCGCCGCCACCTTCCGGCGTCACCCAGTCGATGTTCTGCAGCGGATCCTTGATGTCGCAGGTCTTGCAGTGCACGCAGTTCTGCGCGTTGATCTGAAGGCGCGGATTGGAGCCGTCGTCGTCGCGCAGGATCTCGTAGACCCCGGCCGGGCAATAGCGCTGCTCCGGCGCGTCGTAGAGCCGCAGGTTGTGCTCGACCGCGATGCTCGGGTTCTTGAGCCGCAGGTGGACCGGCTGGTCCTCCTCGTGGTTGGTGTTCGAGATGAAGACCGAGGACAGGCGGTCGAAGGTGATCTTGCCGTCCGGCTTGGGGTAGTCGATCTTCGGCATCTGGTCGGCCGGTTTCAGGCTCTCGTGGTCGCCGTGCTTGTGGTGGAAGGTCCAGGGCGCCTTGCCGCCGAGCAGCTTGAGGTCGAGGCCGCCGTAGAGCGTGCCGCCCAAGAGGCCCCACTTGGCGAAGGCGGGGCGGAAGTTGCGCGCCTTGTTCAGCTCCTCGTGGACCCAGGACTTCTCGAAGGCCTCTGGATAGGCGCTCAACACGCCATAGCCTTCATCGCCGCCGGCGAGCGCCGCGTGTGCGGCCTCGGCGGCCAGCATGCCGGACTTCATGGCGTTGTGGCTGCCCTTGATCTTGGGCACGTTGAGGAAGCCGGCGGTGCAGCCGATCAGTGCGCCGCCGGGAAACACCAGCTTGGGAATCGCCTGCAGCCCGCCCTCGTTCAGCGCGCGGGCGCCATAGGCGATTCGCTTGCCGCCCTCCAGCATGGGGCGGATCGCCGGGTGGGTCTTGAAGCGCTGCAGCTCCTCGAAGGGCGAGAGGTGCGGGTTCTCGTAGTCGAGCCCGACCACGTAGCCGACGTAGGCCTGGTTGTCCTCCAGGTGATAGATGAAGGAGCCGCCGTAGGTTTTGCCGTCCATCGGCCAGCCGGCGGTGTGGATCACCAGGCCCTGCTTGTGCTGCGCCGGATCGAGCTGCCACAGCTCCTTCAGGCCGATGCCGAAGGGTTGCGGGTCGCAGTCGCGGCGCAGGTCGAAGCGCTCGAACAGCGTCTTGGTCAGCGAGCCGCGGCAGCCCTCGGCGAAAAGGGTGTACCTGGCGCGCAGCTCCATGCCGGGCTGATAGCTGTCCTTCTGCTGGCCGTCGCGGCCGATGCCCATGTCGCCGGTGGCGACGCCGGTGACACGGCCCTGATCGTCGGTGAGCACCTCGGCGGCGGCGAAGCCGGGATAGATCTCGGCGCCCAGCGATTCGGCCTGCTCGCCCAGCCAGCGGCAGAGGTTGCCGAGCGAGATCACATAGTTGCCGTGATTGTGCATCTGCGGCGGCAGCGCCCAGACCGGAAAGCTGATCGAGCCCTTCTCGGTCAGGAAGAGGAAGCGCTCCTCGCTGACCGGCGCGTTCAAGGGCGCGCCCTTGTCCTGCCAGTCGGGGATCAGCTCGTTGAGCGCACGCGGCTCGAAGACGGCGCCCGACAGGATATGGGCGCCCACCTCGGAGCCCTTCTCCAGCACGCAGACGCTGACCTCGTGCCCGCTCTCGGCGGAGAGCTGGCGCAGGCGGATCGCAGCCGCCAGGCCGGCCGGGCCGGCGCCGACGATCACCACGTCGTACTCCATGAACTCGCGTTCCATGCGATCTCCCCCACAGGCCCCCCAATGGGGGCTGCCGGCTTATCTCGTTGGCGCTCACCTCCGGCCGGACGCGGCGGCGCGGCACTTTACTCATGCCACAGACCAGCAAACTTGTCCGACAAAGACAACGCTTTGGGCTGGAGCGTCGTTACGCGCCACAGCTGTCCGGTTGAGCCGTCGGCGATCTGTTGTAATGCCTTGTTGCATCGGGCGGTGTGAC
Source organism: Kiloniellales bacterium (assembly GCA_050330055.1). Taxonomy (GTDB): domain Bacteria; phylum Pseudomonadota; class Alphaproteobacteria; order Kiloniellales; family JAKSDN01; genus JBHJOF01. The sequence goes on along the minus strand of JBHJOF010000092.1, from coordinate 4,969 downwards.
CCTTGCGGCACAATAGAGACAGGCTTTGCTGATGTGCTCTTTGGGCGCTTCGCGCCAGCCCCCCTCCGGCGCTGCGCGCGTTGATCCCCTGGGCCTCCCCCTCGAGGGGGGAGGCAAACTAAGGTGCCGCAGCGGCTTACATTTCCCTCCCCCCTCGAGGGGGAGGGTTAGGGAGGGGGGCGTCAACAAGGCGAACAACGGAAAGCGCATGCGTCTTCTAAACCGGACAGTCGTGATTACAGGTCGGCTGGGCGGCGGCGGGACAGGGTGCTAGCCTTGTCGCATGCAGGAGACGCGGAACGCAGCCCTGGCCGCGCTGCGCTGGCAGCTCGAGGCGGGCGCCGACGAGGCGATCGGCGAGCAGCCGGTCGACCGCCTGGCGCCGCCCGTTGCGCCGGCCGGCCCGGCAGCGGCAACGCCAGCTTCGCGGCGCGCCACTGAACCGGCGTCACCACCACCCTCTGGTCCAACCGCTCGGTCCGCCGCCGCGGCCGGCGCTTGGCGTCCGGCGCCCCGCGCGCTGGCCGGCACCGAGGCGGTGATCGCCTCGGCGCGCGAGCTGGCGGCGGCGGCGCGCACAGTCGCCGAGCTGCGCGAGGCGCTGGCCGCCTTCGAGGGTTGCCCGCTGAAGGCGACTGCCACCAGCCTCTGCTTCGCCGACGGCAATCCCGAGGCCCAGGTCATGATCATCGGCGAGGCGCCGGGCGCCGAGGAGGACCGCCAGGGCCTGCCCTTCGTCGGCCCGGCCGGTCGCTTCCTCGATCGCATGCTGGCCGCCATCGGACTCGACCGCACCACGGTCTACATCAGCAACGTCCTGTTCTGGCGGCCGCCCGGCAACCGCACGCCGACGCCGGCCGAAATCGCCGCCTGCATGCCCTTCGTCGAGCGCCACATCGAGCTGGTCGACCCGCGCTACCTGCTGCTGGCCGGCGGCATCTCGGCCAAGACCCTGCTCGGCCGCAGCGAGGGCATCCTAAGGTTGCGCGGCAACTGGCGCTACTACCAGCACGCCGGGCTGCCGCGCCCGATTCCGGCGCTGCCGATCCTGCATCCGGCCTATCTGCTGCGTCAGCCGGCGCAGAAGCGCCTCGCGTGGCAGGACCTGCTGCGCTTCCAGGAGGCCTTCAAGAGTGGCCGGGATCCGCTCGCGGGTCAGGCCTCCCAACCCTGAGGCGAAGTACGCACGTACGATCTTGCGCTTACGTCGCCAACCCGGGACCAGCCCATTTACGAAGGTTAACAGGGCCTTAATTTTACTACAGCTGCCGAGTTGCCGGGCCGGTACGCTTCGGCTAGGGTCGCCCGTTCCTTCAATGGGGGGAGTAATCCGTCTTGGTGCGATGGGCTAGATCGGCGAGCCGCACTTTATTTCTGTTCGTCTTCTCGATCCTGGCGCCGCTGACTGCAGTCGGCGCCGATTCTCTGTCTTCCTCGCGGACTTCGACCGCCGCGCTGCTCGACGGCAGCCCGCTCGGTCCGGAAGGCCTGCCGGTCGTGCTGACCGCGCGCGACGCCACGCTCTACCGCGACATCTTCGCGCTGCAGGAGGCCGGTGACATGGCCGCCGCCGACCAGCGCATCGCCCAGCTCGGCAACCGGCTGCTGCTGGGCCATGTGCTGGCGCAGCGCTATCTCCATCCGACGGCGCACCGCTCGACCTTTGAGGAGCTGAGTGACTGGCTGGCGCACTATGCCGATCATCCGGATGCCGAGCGCATTTACAAGCTTGCCCTCAGGCGCCTGCCGCAGGGCGCGGCCGCGCCGCCGGAGCCGGCGTTGCCTTCGACCGGAGTGCCGGCCGCCGCCGACGGCCGGGCCCAGCCCTATCGCCCAAGCCAGGAGCGCGACCAGGCGACCGGCGAGCGGGTGCGTGCGATCAAGTCCGTGGTGCTGCAGAACGTGGCGGCGCAGCGCTTCACCGCGACCCTGGAGCTGCTGGAGAGCGACGAGGTCGTGGCGCTGTTCGACCCGGCCGAGCTCGACTGGGGTTACGCCCGCGTCGCCAACGGGCTCTACCTCTATGGCGACCACGCGAAGGCCCTGGTGCTGGCCGAGCAGGCCGCGGCACGCTCCGGCACGCAGATGCCCTCGTCCCACTGGATCGCCGGCCTGGCCGCCTGGCGCCTCGGCGAGCTGGCCCAGGCCGCCGAGCACTTCGAGAAGCTGGCGCGGGCCGAGCGCACCTCGTCCTGGATGGCCGCGGCCGGCGCCTATTGGGCCGGCCGCGCGCACCGCGAGCTCGGCCACACCGGCCACACCATCCGCTGGTTCATGACCGCCGCCGAGTATCCGCGCACCTTCTATGGCCTGTTGGCGCACCGCTCACTCGGCATGAAGCTGCCCTTCGACTTCCGTTCGCCGCGCCTCAGCAAGGGTTTGATCGGCCGCCTCGTCGCGACACCGCAGAGCCGTCGCATGCTGGCCCTGATGCAGATCGATCAGCAGGCGCTGGCGGAGCACGAGATGATCCTCCTGGCGCGCAGCCGCGATCCGGAGCTGGCCGCCGCCCTGCTCGCCCTGGCCGAGGAGGCCGGCATCCCCAGCCTGTCCTACCGGCTGGCCAACCGGCTGATCGGCGACAGCCGCGTCAGTGAGCGCGGCGGCCTCGAAGCCGGGCTCTATCCGCTGCCGCCCTGGGCGCCGAAGGAAGGCTTCCAGGTCGACCGCGCGCTGGTCTATGCCTTCATGCGCTACGAGTCGCAGTTCAACCCGGAGGCCGCCAGCAAGCAGGGCGCCCTCGGCCTGATGCAGCTCATGCCGCAGACCGCCGCCTTCATCGCCAAGCGCAAGTTCGACAACGGCCAGGAAGGCAAGCTGCTCGACCCCGAGCTCAACACCGACATCGGCCAGCGCTATCTGGCGCACCTCTTGGGCCACAAGGGGATTGACGGCGACCTCTTCCACCTCGCCGCCGCCTACAACGGCGGGCCCGGCAACCTCGACAAGTGGAAGCGGCGCATGGGCGAGGAAGAGGACCCGCTGCTCTTCATCGAGAGCCTGCCCTCGGCCGAAACCCGCATCTTCATCGAGCGCGTCTTGACCAACTTCTGGATCTATCGCGCGCGGCTCGGCCAGCCGACGCCGGAGCTCGACGCCCTTGCCTCCGGTGCCTGGCCGCAATACATAGCGCTTGACGCACTCACGCGAGATGTCGCCAAGCATGCCAAAAATTGACGAGAGCCGAGCCTTCGTCCCGGTCAACATCGCGATCCTGACGGTCTCGGACACGCGAAGCCTGAAAGAGGACAAGTCGGGCCAGCTCCTCGAGGATTTGGCCATGGCCGACGGCCACCGCGTGGTCAAGCGTGACGTGCTGCGCGACGAAGCGCCGGTCATCGCCGAACGCCTCAGGACCTACATCGCTGATGCGGCCATCGACGTGGTCATCACCACCGGCGGCACGGGCCTGACCGGCCGCGACGTCACGCCGGAGGCCTTCAAGGCAGTGCTGGAAAAGGAGATCGAGGGCTTCGGCGAGCTGTTCCGCTGGGTCAGCTACAAGACCGTCGGCACCTCGGCGATGCAGAGCCGCGCCTTGGGCGGCGTCGCCGGCGGCACCTATCTCTTCGCTCTGCCCGGCTCGCCCGGCGCCTGCAAGGACGCCTGGAACGAGATTCTGCGCTTCCAGCTCGACGTCCGCCACCGCCCCTGCAACCTGGTCGAGCTCATGCCGCGCTTGCAGGAGCATTTGAAGGCGGCGGGTTAGCGCGGGCGCGGTATGTAGAACGTATCACGTTCTTTCCCTATTCTTGGCGCTTACGCGCGGTCACCCTCACCCTCCCATCGCTTGCGCGATGGGCCCCTCCCTCTCCCCTCCGAGGGAGAGGGAAAACAAACAAGGCGCCGCCATTTTGTTCCCTCTCCCCCGAGCGGGAGAGGGCGGTTCGCCATGACTTGTGCGGCGCAAGCCGTGCAAGTCATTCAGCGAACCGGGTGAGGGGGTTCACGTTTGCAGTTTCTGTGAGGTCCGTTTTGTCAGCTCGGGCACTCGCGGCGCCAGCGCTCCAGGTCGGCGCCGTGATCGATGTCGATCAGCTCTTCCAAGTGCGCGACGGAGTGGCCGCTGAGGTTGGAGAGGGTCTGCGCGCGCACCTCAGGGCCGCCCCAGGCGACACCGGCAAAGGGCAGGCGCAGACCCGGGCGGCGTTTTGCGCCGATCAGCCAGTAGCCGCCGTCGGCAGCCGGGCCGATCACCCAGTCGTGGCGGCCGAGCGCGCGGAAGGCCTGCGCGACGTGCTGCCTTTCGATGCCGGGGATGTCGCTGCCGACGATGACGACTGGACCGCGCGGCAGCGCTTGCAGCACGCGGCCCATGCGCTGGCCGAGATCGCCGGGGCCTTGCGCCATGACATGGTAGGGGCCGGGCCAGAGGCCGCTGCCCGCACGGGCGGCGTTGTCGGGCGTCACCGCGAGCCAGGTGCGCCAGCGCGGATCGCGTGCGACGCGGCGCAGCAGCCTGGCCGTGGTACCGCGGTGGAACTGCCAGGCGGCGAGCGCGCCGATGTCGCGCGCCAGGCGCTTCTTCACTGTGCCGAAGCGTGGCGCGCGGGTGAAGATCACGAGATGGCACGCGTTCGTGCTGCTCATTCGTAATAGCGCTGCAGCACGGCCGGAGGCACGCCGAGGAAGTAGGCTGACAGCAGCGAGAGATTGCGCAGCGGCCGGCCCCACCAGCCGCCCCACCAACCGCCTTGGCGGTAGCGGGCCGCCGAGGTCAGCAAATCGCAGTCGAGCTGAGCCATGCGACCGCGTCCGATTCGGCGCACCAAGTCGACGTCCTCCATCAGCGGCAGCGGCCGGAAGCCGCCCAGGGAGTCATAGAAGGCGCGCGCGATGAACAGGCCCTGGTCGCCGTAGGACAGGCCGAGCCTGCGGGCGCGCCAGTTGGCCAGGCGTTCGATGCGCCGCGCGCGCGGGTCCGGGTCGTCGAGCGCCAGGCGGAAGGCGGCGGCGCGCTCGCGGTTGC
>JBHJOF010000091.1:0-2501 GCA_050330055.1 Kiloniellales bacterium | reverse complement strand
AGGCTGGCCAAGGACTTCGAAGCCACCGTCGCCTCAGCCGAAGCCTTCCTCTATGCTGCCTCTGTCATGCTGCTCACGCGGCGCCTGGCACGCTCAACATGAGTTTCGAGTCAGACTCTCAGCGTTTTTCCTAGTCTGCACTTTTCACCATAAAGCTTAAAGTCAACGATCGTCAACCCCTTCTAGCTTGCCCGCACATGATCCTTGACAAAGGGGCGGCGCATAGGCATCTAAGCAACATAATTGCTCGCGATCGCGCGAAGCGCCCACGGGGGCCCCAGGATGGGGAAACGAGGGCGCATCATCCCGAGACAATCCCAGAACCTCGTCAATTCCAGCTGCGCGTGGAACCCGGCGAAACGCCCCCCCTTTTACGCTCGGGGATGGGCGTCCGCATGCCATGACGGCCGGACGCCACTCCCCAAGCGGACAAGGGGCGCATAAGGATACCAACTAAGTGACTGATAAGACTTTTGCTTCGCTCGGCCTGGCCGAGCCCCTCTGCCGTGCCCTCAGCGCGGAGAACTACCAAGAGCCGACGCCGATCCAGGCCCAGGCCATCCCATCGCTGCTCGACGGCCGCGACCTGCTGGGCGTCGCCCAGACCGGTACCGGCAAGACCGCGGCCTTCGCCCTGCCGATCTTGCAGCGGCTCTTCAACCAGCGCGAGGACCGCATCCCGCGCGCGCCGCGCGCCCTGATCCTGGCGCCGACCCGCGAGCTGGCAATCCAGATCGGCGAGGCGCTTACCGTCTACGGCCGCCATCTCGGCCTGCGCCATACCGTGATCTACGGCGGCGTCGGCCAGCAGCCCCAGGTGCGCGCGCTGACCCGCGGCCTCGACATCGTGGTCGCCACGCCGGGCCGCCTGCTCGACCTGGTCTCGCAGCGCCATCTGCGGCTCGACCAGGTCACCTTCCTGGTCTTGGACGAGGCCGACCGCATGCTCGACATGGGCTTCATCCGCGACGTGCGGAAGATCGTCGCCGCCGTGCCGAAGCAGCGCCAGACGCTGCTGTTCTCGGCCACCATGCCGGCCGACGTGGCGCAGCTCGCGAGCGCCATCCTGCGCGAGCCTGTGCGCGTCGAGGTGACGCCCAAGGTGGTCACGGTCGAGCGCATCGACCAGCGGGTCTACTTCGTCGACAAGGCCGACAAGCGCGATCTGCTGGTCACGCTGCTGCGCGACCCGAGCCTGGCCCGGGTCATCGTCTTCACCCGTACCAAGCACGGCGCCGACCGGGTGACCCGCCATCTCGACAAGGCCGGCATTGCGGCCGACGCGATCCACGGCGACAAGGGCCAGAGCGCGCGCCAGCGCGCGCTGGAGAGCTTCCGCGCCGGCAAGGCCCGGGTGCTGGTCGCCACCGACATCGCCGCGCGCGGCATCGACGTCGACGACGTGAGCCACGTCGTCAACTTCGAGATTCCCAACGTGCCGGAGAGCTACGTGCACCGCATCGGCCGCACGGCGCGCGCCGGGGCGGCGGGCATCGCCCTCTCGTTCTGCGACGCCGAAGAGCGCGCTTACCTGCGCGACATCGAGAAGCTGACCAAGCGCCCGCTGCTGGTCGCCGGCGGTGAGCCGGGCCGCCACAAGGCGGCGCCGAGCAAGCCGCGCCACGTTCTGTCCAAGGAGGGCCAGTCCCGCCAGGGCAAGCCCAGCCAGGGCAAGCCCGGCCAGGCACCAAGGCTCGCCACCGAAGACGGCAAGCAGCCGTCCCGCCCACGCCGCCAGCGCCGCCGCTTCCGCGGCCAACAGCGCCGCCGCGCCGCCTGAGACGCTAGCCGCCATGTCCGGACGTGGTCCGGCATGGCCGGCGGCTTTCCAGCTAAGGCTCGTTCACACCGCCCGTCATGGTCGGCGGAGGCCACTGCTGTCCGGTTGAGTGGATGGAACTTCCTCGCAAGGCATTGCTGCGATTGCCGTAGCAGCCTCCTCAGCACGAGCGAGACTCGGATTGGCATAGTACCTTTTCGGCGCTTCGCGCCAGCCCCCCTCCGGCGCTTCGCGCCGCCTCCCCCGCAAGGGGGGAGGCAAACAATCGGCCGCCGCGCCTTACTTTCCCTCCCCCCCTGCGGGGGAGGGTTAGGGAGGGGGGCGTCCGTGAAGCGGACAACAGAACAGGCATTTTGTTCTAAACCGGACAACCGTGGCGAAGGCCGACCATGACGCGTTCTAATTCACTCCGCCGGCTGCAGGGCCGGCCGGGTCAGCTGCGTCTCGTTGCCCGGCATGGGGTTCGGCGGGATCATCTGGCTGAGGATCAGCGAGCAGAGGGCGAGGGCGCTGCCGGTCAGGAACACGGCGGCCGGGCTCACCAGCCACAGGAAGCCGAGCAGCACCGGCAGCACCACGGCGGCGATGTGGTTGATAGTGAAGGAGACGGCCGCGGTGGGCGCGATGTCGCGCGGGTCGGCGATCTTCTGGAAATAGGTCTTTATGGCGATGGCCAGCGCGAAGAACAGGTGGTCGACGATGTAGAGGCCGGCCGCCACCG
>JBHJOF010000090.1:0-9130 GCA_050330055.1 Kiloniellales bacterium | reverse complement strand
CGGCGGCCAAACGCTCGCGATCTTCGGTGGAAAGTAAGATGCAGACGGTCTGAGCCATGCCCACAGACTCGCACGACCCGGCCCGCTTGTGAATCCTCTGATTATGTCAGTGCACTAGTGGGATGGACTTGCGTTCGCAGTGCTGTTCGAAAGAGAGAGAAATCAGCATCTTGAAGTTATGTCCAGAATCATCTATGAAGAGTAAAGGTTGGACTGTTTCTTGTCTATCATAAATAAATCAGAGAAAACTACATAGACTGACCATTCCGGCAATCCGAACTTGGACAGAGCTTGAAGTAATCGCTCATGCTTTATGTTAGCCCCCTCGCGTGCAGCAATAAGCCGTTGGATTCCGCCTAAGGCCTTAATCTGGCGAATAACTTCCCAGTCTTTGCTCTGTGCCGTTTTCGCAGTTCCCGAGTGCGATGGCTGTGCCAATAAGAGTTTTCGGAGCAGGAAAAGGAAGGCAGTAATCTGCTCATGGGACAACTGCGAAAGTTGTTTTTTCGTCAAATTTATTTCATCATCAGCATAATTTAGTGAAAACGTCCTCCGGCCCGCGACCGTTCCGAGTAATTCTAAGTCTCCTCTATTATCGTATAAGTAAGTTCCCAAAATTTCTAGCTTATCATAAAACTTCTCGACCAAATTTTGATCTCCACTCCAAGTTATTAATCTGTCAACTATTATCTCTCCGTGGCATAGCCGCGTGATTCGTCCCAAACCAACATAGTCGTATTCCTGAAATATACATGAAATGCCGAACTTCTGGAGCATAGCCTCAAGTATATCGATACTCTCATAAGAAAGCAGATGCAAGACATGGAGGTCGTCAGGGAAGCGCTTTTTCGCTGTTGGAATGCATACCCCGATCAGCCAATCATCTATCTCTGATAACAAATGATAAGCGCCGACTTTTTCCTCGGTCGGCCTCATAGTTACATCACCACTTAATTGATTCACTAGTTCAACAGAAATATTGAATTCGAATGCACGCTCTTGTGCCAGATCATAAGCGATCTTTGTAACAAGGGTGGACTTTCCTCCTCCAGGATCACCGAGTACAATAGATCTGAACGTGGTGAGAAGCATCTTATAGTAGTCGCACTCCACATTGGCGAATTTATCGCCCTCAGAAAGTACAGATGTGACTAACGTGGGAGATACAAATATGTCATCTATATGAACTTTTTCCGCAGCATCTAGCTGCGGTGGTGTAATTTTAGAGAAATGTTTACAGCCTACTATTTTATATTTCTTTAAGAACTCTTGTACTTCATGGGAGCCAAGATCTATGATCTTAGGCTTCTCCAATGCTAACTTTATGTTTTCTATCTCGTTAAGAACCACCTTATGGCGGGAAATAGATTTCAGCTCATGAGCAGATAAAGTTCCAGTTTCTACTAAATCATCTAAAAATAACTCCAATCCGCCTACAAGGGCGCGAAATATATCCTCAATCAATATTTGGTTATAGTGGAGTTCATTCTCGGGTAGATTGTCCAAGCAGCGGCTCACAAACCGTTCTCTTATATCCACGATTGTTTTATTATTGTCTGCGTTCTGTTGTGCTATGTGGTATGAATAAATACCCCGTAATAAAGATATACACTCATCGGATCGCATAAAGTTAAGTAGTTTGCCTCTACCTTCTAACGAAGGTATTGGTTGAGTTTCAGCGAATTTTTCGAGATAGTTAGATATTTTTCTTTGAATCCCATCAGTGCTCGATTTTTCTAGGCCCGTAAGCTCCTTCAGAAACGAGGGAGCCGCGTTTGCCAACAATGCCCGCCGACACGCGTTGGCGAGCAAAGGCGTTGCAGCATTCGCAATCAACCCGGATACAATTCCAATTGAAATCGGGTCCACCAGAACGGCTTCCTTCGACTCAAGTTTCCAGTCTAGGTTCGGCAAATCTACGCGTGTAGGTGGTGTGCGGTCAACAACGCGTCATAAGCCCATCATATGCGTGGCGGGTTACGCTGAAGCTGTCTCAAGCAGTCTGCGGGCACCATCAGCACGGCAGATTGCTCGATGGTCATGAAGGTCGAGTGGCATTCGCCGGTCCGGGACGTTCGGGCCCAAGTCGAGGCGTCGCGTACGCGTGCGGGCAGCTGCGCACCAAATCCCCACCGCCGCCTGCCGCGCCGCATCAAGTAATGCTGCGCTGCACGCTGTGGTAAACTTGGGCGAATTTTGTGTATTCGATGCTCGGATGCTTGCGTCTGCTTCCCGACTACTCGCCCCGGCCCTTATGAGACCTATATGAGGTGAAGCAATACCACAACATGGCAGAAAGGGTGGGAGCGATGTTGAAGACAACCAGCATGATTGCGCTTGCGCTGCTTTTGGCGGCGTACCCTTCTGCGCTGCTCGCGCAGACGACGCAACAGCCCCAGGCCCCTGCGGTGGAGCAGAGTGCGCCTGAGCCCATGACAAGTGAGCCTATGACCAGCGAAACGGCCGCGACCACGCCGGAAGGCGAGGCGGTGGCGATCGAAACGCCGGCCAAGCCCATCGAGGGCCAGATCGTGCTGCAGGAGGCGAGCTCGAAGCTGGCGAATGATTTCCTGGGCCAGGCCGTCTATTCGCCGGACGGCGAGACCATCGGCAAGATCAAGGATCTGATCATCGATCAGAACGGCACCGTCGAGGGCGTCGTGCTTGGCGTCGGTGGGTTCCTCGGCATCGGCGAGAAGGCGGTCGCCGTGCAGATGGACAAGCTGACCTTCACCCTGACACCGGATGGCACGGAGGGCCTGCTGCTGAACACGAGCAAGGCCGACCTCGACTCTGCGCCCGCCTTCAAGACGACGAAGCAGCAGCGCGCCGAGGCGGAAGCCGCCGAAGCCGAAGAGGCCATGCGCCTCAAGGAACAAGAGGGCGTCATGGATGACTCGATGACGCCGAGCGCCATTCCGCAGCCCGAGTGAGCGAAGCAGGCGCTTGGCGCTTCACCGAAGCGATTGAGGCGCCAAGACCGTGACATACCCTGGTGCAACCTCCCCGACCCGTCGCAGGTACGCGGCGGGTTCCTTTTCTTTGGGCCTTTTCCGCCGCCGGGCAGGGCGCCGTCGGCAGCCGGCGATGTCGGCGTTGTTCAGGCGCTCGACGCCGACGATCGAGCGGCACTGCCGGATGCCGGCCTGCATGCCGGCGCGGCCGCTGTCCCAGGCCGGCGACGCCGTCCCGGCCGAGCAGGGTGCCGAACTGGAGACGCGGAGGCGTATCCGGCCGCCCGCGCGTACCTAAGCCCCGAACACCTTCTGCAGCAGCTCGGTGCTGCGCGCGGCCGGGTTCTGGCGGATCTTGGCCTCCTCCACCGCGAGATAGTGGAACAGTCCGTCGAGCGCCTTGTCGAGCGTGTAATCCGTGATGTCGGCCTTGACGTCCGGCATCATCGGCAGCTTGGCGTAGGCGCCCATCATCTCGTCGTACGACTTGATCGCGCCGGCCCCGGCCAGGGCGTCGTCGACGATCGGCTTCATGCGATCCTTCAGCGGCGACGACATGGTGCGGCGGAAGTATTGCGTCGCGGCGTCGTCGGGGCCGTCCAGAATCTGCTGGGCGTCGTCCCAACTCATCTGCTTGATCGAATCCCAGAAGACCTCCTTGGCCTCGGGCGCGGCCGTCTCGGCGGCGCGGTTGAGGCGCAGCTCCAGGTCATCGGCCAGGCTCGACAGGCCGACCATCTGCAGTCCCTTCTGCACGTCCTTGAGGGCGCCGGGCAGCGGGATGTGGATCGCCGGATCGGCGTTGTAGCCGTCGGCGGTGCCGACCTGCTCGACCGTTCGGCCGGTGGCGACGCGCAGCGCCTCGGAGAGGCCGCTGGCGATCTCGCCCGCCGAGAGCGCGCCGCCGCTACCGGACAAGCCTCCCCCGCTGCCGCCCAGACCCTTCAGGGCATCCTTGGCGCTGTCGAGCAGCGACGACTGCGCCCCCGCCGGCACGGCCGGAACCAGCAATGGCGGGGCGAGCGACAGGGCGACGGCGATGATCAAAGCGGCGGCGCGCATGCTTTCCTCCAGGTTTCTCAGCCGAACATTCGGCTTCTCCGGCAAGTCTAAGGTCCATTCGTCAGCATGCAAACTATGGACAGGGGGGCTATGGACAGGGCCGCAAAATCGGAACGGGGCCGAGCGACTGAGCCTGGGAGGCCCCGGGCGCCGCTCAGCGGCCGCCCAGCAGGCTGCCGAGGAAAGAGCGCTTCGGCTTGGCGGTGCCGCTGCGTCCGCGCCACCACTTGATCAGATGGGCGCCGCTCACCGCGCCGACCGCGATCAAGGTGATCGGGAAGGCCTCTGCTTCTTGCGCCGCAAAGGTCGCGGCGATCGCCGCCAGCATGGTGCAGCCGAACCAGTAGATGACGACGGCCGGCAAGTTCAGCCGCTGCCGGCGCCGATAGCCTCTGACGGCGCTGCCGACCAGCGCGACCAGCGCAGCCGTCGCAAAGATGGACTCGCCATCATACGACTCCGAGGCGACGCCTGCGACGACGGCCATGGCAACGACAATGAGGAACCAGTACAGCAGCGCCTGCGCAGTCTGATTCTGCGCGATGCCACCCTTTTGTTCCGCAGCCGGGCCGCTGTCGGTGCTCGCTGCGGCCTGCGCTGTCGATGCGGCATCGTCGTACTGGGGCCGTTCCTGTGGCGGCGCTTCGCGCGATGGCTCCTCGCGTGGCGGCTGCTCGGGGGGCCGTGCCTTGCGCTGGGCACGCGGCACGGCCTTGGCCCAGAAGGGCGGCTCGCGCGGCGGCTCCGGCTTGACCCGCTCCTGGCGTGGCGGCTCGTGCACCGGCTCCGGCTCCGGCGGTGGCGCGGCGGCCAGCCGGAACCAGTCGTCGATAAAGCCGCCGAGCCGGAAATCGTCGCGCAGCACGCCTTCCAGCAGCGCGCCGTAGGCCTGCGCCTGGGCGTCCATCTCTGGTCGCTTCATTGCGAGTATGCGCAGCGCCGGCGTCAGGATGCTGTCGGGCAGCGAGCCCTCGTGGGCGAGCTGCAGCATGCGGGCGCGGATCTGGGCGCGCTGTTCCTCCCAGGGACCTGTGCCGCTCTTGGAAACGATCAGCTCGCCGCGCACGTTGAGGTCCCACTTCATCGGCTCCTGGTGGCTCTCGGCCAGCACGTGATCGTGCACGTAGCTGTAGATCTCGTTCATGGTGACATAGCCGTCGCCGTCCCTGTCGGCGGCGCCGCCGCGGATGCCCTCGATCAGGTGCTTGGTGAAGATGCCGTGCCGGTCCTCCTCCTTTTCCTTGGCGAGCTGGATCGCGGTCGAGGCGGTGACGATGTAGGTGCCGCGGCCGCCTGCGGCTTGGTTCAGCTGGTCGTCGACGCCGCCGCGGAAGAAGGCCTTGCCGACCGCGCCGCTGTAGCAGCAGTCGAGGATGAGGGCCGTCTTGGTCGACCGCGAGACGTCGATGAAATTGCGGATGCTTTGCACGGGGATCGAGGTCGCCTCGAGCTCGTCGGTCTCGGTGTCGCAGGCCGCCAGATGCAGCCGGCCGGCGCCGTCCAGCTTGCCGTGGCCGGAGTAGTAGATCAGCACCAGGTCGTCGCGCTCGGCCTTCTTGAGCGCCCGGTTGATCTGGCGCAGCGCCTCGTAGTGCGGCTTGTTCTTCAGCACCTCGACCTCGGCGAAGTCGCCGAACTCGGGCGAGGCCAGTACCTCGGACAGCGCCTCGACGTCGTTCTCCGGACCGTTCAGGTCAGTCAGCTTGGCGTCGGCCGGGAACTCGCTGTTGCCGATCAGAACCGCGAAGCGCCGCGCCGCCATGGTCAGTCCCCGAGGAACTCGCGGGCGAGGCGCAGCGTGTTGTCGACCTCGCCGGTGCGGATGTTGCTCTGCTCGATGACGAACTCCTGGCCGTCGGCGCGCTTCAGCTTGAGGACCAGGGTGCGGTCGCGCTCGAAATAGGCCTTCGCCACCTGGAGCAGAGCGACAGCGGTGCCGCTGCTGAGGAAGGTCAGGACCAGGGTGGCGAGCGTGATGCCGTCGCCGCGGGCGCCCGGTTCCAGCGGCCCTTCCGGGAAGGCGGCGGCGATCTCGGTTTCCTGGTTCAGCAGTATACAGAGCTCGTGCGTCAGCTCCTGGAGATCGGCCGCGTCCAGCTGATGGCTGACCAGAGACAGCCTCGCGTCCATGCTTGTCTCTCCCCCGCCCGCGCCGGCACCCCCTGCCACCGTGGGCGCGCTAACCGGATAGTAGAAACTATCGGCTCTGGGGTCTACGCCGTAGGTGATAAATCGCACAGGCGGCCGCTAATACGCCGTCTCGAATCCAGAGACTGATGGCCCATCCTTCGAGACGCGTTCTTCGAACGCTCCTCAGGATAAGGAATGACGTTCTATATCAACTGCCTACTACCTCATGCCGAGGAGCCGCGAGTCCGCAGGAGCGGGCCTCCGCCCGCAAGCGGCGTCTCGAAGCATGGGAGCCCGGTCATGACTACCGGGATATGGTATAAGGCCGAGGCGGGACGTCAGCCGCCGGTGGCCCGCTTCAGATAGGCGATGAGGTCGGCGCGGTCGGCCTCGACCAGGCGGGCGTGGTTGAAGATCCAGTAGTCCAGGTCGGCCTCGGTCCAGGTCTTGTGCTCGGTCTGGAGCGTGATGCGGTAGGGGAAGCCTTGCACCGCTCCGGGCGCGCGTTGGAACAGCTTTTCCAGGTGCGGTCCTCGCTTGCCCTGGCCGACCTCGAGCGGCCAGTCCGGCTCCGGCTCGCGCGGGCCATTGAGCTTCAGCTCGATGCCCTTGGGCGGCGTCGCCACCCGCGGCGCCATCCGCGCCGAGAGGCTGTGGCAGTAGGAGCACTGCTGATTGAACAGCTCGGCCCCGCGCATCGGGTCGGCGGCTTCGGCCGGGGCGATCAGGGTCGCGAGCGATAGTGCGGCAAAGAGCAGGTGCATGCGCATGCGCCGCACTATGGGGCCTACGATGCGCCCGCGGCCTTGATGCAGATCAGGCGATGCGAAGCGGTGCCATGCGTGAAGCCTGCATCTTCACCTGCGCAGCTCTGCGAGGCCCAGCTCGGCCCAGAGCCAACGCGCGTCGTAGGTGGGCTGGCCTGCCGCTTTGGCCCGGCGTTGCTCGTGGTTCTCCAGCTGCTTCAGCCAGTTGACCACCGCGCTCCGGCTCTTCTTGTTGCGCGCTGCCTGGCGCGGCGACTTGCCGCCCAGCAGGGGCACCGGCTGGTCGAGGACGCGGCCATAGTGGTCGTCCAGAAAGGTCTTCACTAGCTCGGCCTGCTCCCCTGGGGTCAGGTCCAGCACCGCGGCCCCCTCCTCCTCCGGTTCCGCCGAGTCCTCCGTGGCCTCGATCGGGCGCTCGAACGCCTCGGCTTCGCCGATCATGTCGCCCAGCATCTCCGCCAGCAGGCCTCGGCTGCTCTCGGCCCGCTCGCGCGAGTTGGCTTCAAGCAGCAGCGCGTCCTGCTCGATGCGCAGGGTGGCGAGCACGGTCTGGCCGAGCTGATTGCGCGTCAGGATGCGGATTTCGCTTTCGGGGTCGGCGGGCTGCGGCGCGGCCGTGACTTGCGGCGCCGGGTCGCTGCGCACCCAATCCCAGGAGAGCTCGTCGCCGTGGCGCGTCAGGACCAGGGAACGATCGAGCCGCTCGACGAGCTGCTCGACCGCGGCCCGCAGCGGGTAGCGCAGCGAGGCCCAGACGACGGCTTCGCCGTCGGTGTTGAGCAGGGTCGGCGGCGGCGCGGTCGCCGCTTCATAGGCATGAATTAGCCACTCCTGGGTGAGTACTGGGGCCATCTGGTGCAGCAGGAAGTCGCGCAGAGTTTCGTCGTCGGGTATCTCTTCCCCCGACTTGCGGCCGGCCTTGCGGGCTTCGCGGCGGAGAGACTTCAGCAATTCGTCGAAACGCTCCAGCACGGCCTCGGCCGCGTCCGGCTTGAACGGCAATATGGCGGAAGACAAGCAATGGCGGTCGCCGAACGGAAGCACGCGCGCCATGACCCGGTCCCACAGCGCGGCCGACCTGGAGCCCATGCGCTCGTCCACCACCACCGGCTCGCCGCCGGCCAGCAGGTCTCTGAGCGTGATGGTCCGGCCGGGATCGAGGTCGACCACCTCCCAGAGGCTGGCCCGCGAGTGGCGCAGCGCCTTGAGCCAGCGCTTGACACCGGCCGGCTCGTTCCATCCGCGGCGCGCCAGGTAATGGTCGATCAGGTTGCGGCCGTCCTCGCCCAAGTCGCAGGTGAGGAAATCCTCGAAGGTCACATTGAACACCATCTGTAGGTCGTACTCGCCGAGCGGTGCCAGCAGCTCATCGGGCTCGATGTCCAGCGCTTCGCAGGCTGGCGCCAAGTGGTCGCCGAAGACCTCTTTGAAGGGTTCCTCCCACTCTTCGCGCTCGGCCCAAGTGCGCAGCTTGCTCAAGGCCTTGCTAAGTCCCGCAACCTGTACCATTCCAGCGTGTCTCCGTACCTCGATGTCTAGCGTCACCAGTTGACGGCGGAGCCGCCTGCGGCGCTCGGCCGCGCCGACTCTTCGTATCCCCGCCCGCTGTCCTGCCATCCGCCTGTTACGCCCGCTTGCCAGGCTCGGGCAAGCGGGTTGTTTTCAGATTTCAGAACAGCTCCATCTGCCTTTGCGGCTCGGCTTTCCTGCGCGCCTCGCTGCGGCTCTCTTCGATCAGCGCCTCCTCGATGGCGGCGAGGAAGCGGGAGGGCGGCAGCTCGCGCAAGGCGCCGCGCCACAGGCGCTTCTCGGCGCGGCAGAGAAACAGGCGATCCATGGCGCGGGTCATGCCGACGTAGAACAGGCGGCGCTCCTCGGCCTCCTCTGCCGGATCGCGCCGGCCCCAGTAGAGCGGCAGGATGCCGTCCTCCAGGCCGACGATAAATACCAGCGGGAACTCCAGGCCCTTGGCGGCGTGCAGGGTGAGCAGCGAGATGCGCTCGGCCCGCGGGTCCCAGCCGTCGGCCTCGCTGGCCAGCGGCAGCGCCTCGGCGAAGCGCGCGGCATCGTCGCCGCAGCGCGCAGCCAGCGCGCTCAAGAGATGCAACGCCGCCTCGGTCGCCGTGCGGTCCGACGCCTCGGATGTCGGGACTTGCTCGGCTGCGATCTTCAGGCGCGCCCGCAGCGAGCGGCCGGCCGCTTCGGCCGGCACGGCCG
>JBHJOF010000089.1:0-13426 GCA_050330055.1 Kiloniellales bacterium | reverse complement strand
CCCGCCTGGCCGCCGACGAGCCGGGGACGGCGGTCGCCTATGCCGTCGGCTACGACAGCCCCTCGGCCTTCATCGCCATGTTCCGCAAGGCGCTGGGCACCAGCCCGCAGCGCTACCTGGGCAAGGACGCGGACTCCGTGGGCGAGGGGGCGTAGGGAAAGTGGCCTCATGCTTCGACAAGCTCAGCATGAGGGCGCGCCTCAAGGCGCGCACTCACCTCACCCTGAGCCTGTCGAAGGGTGAGGCCAGGCACACCCGCTTACCGTAATCGAAACTAGCGTTTCGACCCTGCCAACACGATGACCGACCCCGGCGCAACGCGCAGCGCGACCAGATCGCCCACCGCGATGCCCGCCGTCTGCGGCAGATGCGCGGTGAAGACGCAGTCGGGCTCGGACTGCAAACGCAGATGACAGCGGTGGTGCGTGCCGAAGAAGGCTTCGTCGGCGATCTCGGCCTGGCCGAGGTCGAGCGCGCCGGCCGGGTCGAGGTCGGGCCGGATGTGCTCGGGCCGGACGCCGAGCTTGACGGCCAGCCCAAGCGTCGGCGCCAGCCCGCCGAAGCTCGCGGCCGGCAGGGCGAGGCGGCCGAGCGGCGTGGCGACGGTCACCGCCTCATCGCCGACGGCCTCGACGCTGCCGTCCAGCATGTTGATCTCGCCCATGAAGCCGGCGGCGAAGGCGGAACGGGGGCGCAAGTAGACGCGCTCCGGCGGGCCGTAGTCCTCGATCACGCCGTGATTCATGACGATGATCTCGTCGGCGATCGCCATGGCCTCTTCCTGGTCGTGGGTGACGTGGATGAATGTGGTGCCGACGCGGCGCTGGATCGCCTTCAGCTCGTCCTGCATCTGGCGCCGCAGCTTGAGGTCGAGCGCGCCCAGCGGCTCGTCGAGCAGCAGCACGTCCGGCTCGACGGCCAGCGCGCGGGCGAGTGCCACGCGCTGGCGTTGGCCGCCGGAGAGCTCGTGCGGCTTCCGGTGGAAGGCGCCCTCGAGCCCGACCAGCGCCAGGAGCTCGCGCGCTCGGACGTCGCGCGGCGCCCGCGCCATGCCGCGCATGCGCAGGCCGAAGCCGACGTTGGCCCCGAGGCTCATGTGCGGGAAAAGGGCGTAGTCCTGGAACATGGTGGTGGTCGGGCGGCGCGCCGGCGGCAGGAAGGTCACGTCGCGCCCGCCGATCAGCACGCGCCCCTCGCTGGGCGTCAGGAAGCCGCCAAGGATCGAGAGCAGCGTGGTCTTGCCGCAGCCCGAGGGGCCGAGCAGCACGGCGAAGCGGCCGGCCTCGACCGCCACGTCGATTCCCTTGAGCGCGGTCACGCTGCCGAAGCGCTGGGTGACGCCGCGGATCTCGACCCTGGCCGTCACCGCGCGGGCCTCCGGGCGAAGACGGTGAGCTCGAGCAGCAGCACGACAACGATCGAGATCAGGAAGACCACGCTGCCGACCGCGTTGGTCTTGGGGTTGAGGCCGGAGCGCAGCAGGCTCCAGATCTCGACCGGCAGGGTGACCTCGAAGCGCGACAGCAGGAAGGCGATGATGAACTCGTCCCACGAGAAGGTCACCGACAGGAAGTAGCCGGCGATGATGGCCGGCGCCAGCATCGGCGCGGTGATCAGCGCCATGACCTGCCAGTCCTTGGCGCCGAGATCGCGCGCCGCCCGCTCGATGTTGACCTGGTGCTCGCCCATCTGGCTGTAGATGATGGCGAAGCAAAGCGGCGCGTTGATCACCACGTGGCCGATGCCGACGGTGAAGAGCGAGCGCGGCACGCCCAGCGCGTTGAAGCTGATCAGCAGGCCGAGGCCGATGATGAGGTAGCTCACGGTGAGGGGCGCGGTGATCAGCGCGCGCTGGAAGCCGGCCGCCGGCAGGCGGTGGCGCGCCAGGCCGTAGGCCGCGAGGAAGCCCAGCAGGCAGGCCACGGCCGAGGACAGCAGCGCCACCAGCAGCGAGTTGCCGAGAGCGTTGACCAGCCTGCCGTCGGCGAAGACCGCTTCGTACCAGCGCAGCGACGGGCCGACGAAGGGCGGGATGGGGAAGCGGCCGTCCTGGAACGAGAACAGCACCAGCACCGCCACCGGCAGGAAGATGAAGCCGTAGAGTGCCGCCAGATAAGCGCCGGCCGCCAGGGTGCCAAGCGCGCGCCGGATCATGCCCGCTCCAGCTTCAGCCAGCGCGCGCAGCCCAGGTAGACCAGGCTCACCACCAGCATCAGGATGATCGAGAGCGCCGAAGCCATGGGGAAGTCGGCGCGGCGGCCGATCTGCAGCATGATGATCTGCGGCAGCACCAGCTCCTGGTTGCCGCCCAGAATCTGCGGCGTGATGTAGTCGCCGATGCAGAGCACGAAGGTGAGGAAGGCGCCGACCATGACTCCCGGCACGGTGAGCGGCAGGATGACGTACAGCAGCACCTGCCACGGCCGCGCGCCGAGGTCGGCGGCGGCGCGGCGGTAGTTCGGCGAGAGCTGCACCAGGTTTGCGTAGATGGTGAGCGTCAGCAGCATGACGAAGAAGTGCACGAAGCCGAGCACCGTGGCGGTGCGGGTCGCCGAAAGCTGGAGCGGCTCGCCGATCAGACCGATGCCGAGCAGCGCCTCGTTGATCACGCCGTTGCGCGCCAGCAGCAGCAGCCAGGCATAGGAGCGCACTACGTAGGAGGTCCAGAATGGCAGGATCGCCAGGATCAGCGCCAGGCGCTGCCAGCGTTGCGGCACCTTCTCGGCGATGATCCAGGCAAGCGGATAGGCGAGCAACACGGAGATTACCGTCACTACAAGGGTGATCTCCAGTGAGTTCAGCAGGCCCTGCAGGAAGTGCGAGCGCTCGAAGAAGGCCTGGTAGTTCGCCAGGCTCCAGCTCTGCACCAACTGGTTGCCCACGCGCTGCCACAGGCTCATCACCGCCATGACGGCGAAGGGCACGACAAAGAAGGCGAGCGTCCAGAGCAGCGTCGGCAGCACGAAGGCCCAGCCCTTGCGGCGCTCGCGCTGCTCGAGGGCTGCTGTGGCGGTCATTACGGCCTTAGCCTATCCCGGGACCGTGTGCCGGACCAGTGCCAGCCAATGCTGGCTTGCGCCGCGAGCCTCATGCTTCGACAAGCTCAGGATGAGGTGGTTCAGACGCACTCCACACCTCATGCTGAGCTTGTCGAAGCATGAGGAGCGCTGAGGTGCCAGCTTCTGCGACTCTGGGCCTAGTGCTGCAGGAACTCGGTCCAGACGTCCTGCATCTTGGCGTCCAGATCGGCGTCGGGCGCCGGATAGAGCTGCGCGCGGGCCAGGTAGTCGGCCTGGTCGTCCCAGCGCAGCGCCGTCTTCTGCTGCTCGCTCAGATGCGCCTCTGCCTTGCGGTTCGCCGGCATGGCCCAGTAGCAGGACGAGGTCGCCAGGCGCGCCTGTCCCTCGGGGCTCAGGATGTACTGCACGAACTTGAGCGCCAACTCCTGCTTCTTGGAGTCGGCGAAGACGCCGATCGACTGCGACCAGCGCACGCCGCCCTGCTCGGGAATCACCCAGTCCAGGTTCGGCTTCTCGACCGTCAGGCCGGCCGTCACCCATTCGCCGCCGCCGACCAGCACGTCGACCTCGCCGGTGGCGATCGCGGTCTGGCTGGCGACCACTTCGCCCACCATCTTGGAGGCCTTCTTCATGGCGAAGAGCTTCTCCCTGATCTCCGGCAAGTCGGACTCGCCGAGCTCGGCGGTCTTCTTGCCCAGGCCGATCGCCACCATGCCCATGACGGGAAGATAGTAATCGTAGACCGCGATCTTGCCCTTGTACTTGTCGCTCCAGATCACCGTCATGTCGTTCATGTCGGCGGGGTCGACCGTCTCCTTGTTGAAGGAGATGGTGTTGTAGCCGAACTTCTCCGAGATGGCGTAGGTCTTGCCGTCCTTGCTGTGGTTCTCGGCCATGACCAGCTCGGGGAAGAGGTCGGCGGTCGGCAAGGCGTCCTCCGGCAGCGGCGCCAGCAGGCCGGCCTCGACCACGCGCGGCACGTCTATGCCGTCGACCACGAAGACGTCCCAGTCGCCGGGCTGCGACTGCTCGAGGATCGAGAGCGCCGTGCCGGTGCCCTCGTAGTCCTTCAGGTTGACCTTGACGTTGTTGGCCTGCTCGAAAGGCTCGATCAGGGCCGGGTCGGTGTGATCGCACCAGACCAGGGCGTTGAGCTCCTCGGCGGCCTGAGCGCTGCCTGCAAAGGCGGTCATGGCTCCGGCCAGGACGGCCAGGCGGAGTATCTTGGCTGATGGCATGGAAGCGTCCCCCTGTACTGACGTGTTTTGTGTTAGGCAAAATCTGAATGAACTCTAAAATTGAGTCAATTCATTTTCTGTGCCACTATGCGCCATGACCGCTGGGCTCAGTAGAGTTTACCTGATTTTGCGAGGCAGAAGAGGTCGCTGCATGAGCCCTTTGGGCGCTGCGCGCCGGCCCCCCTCCCTAACCCTCCCCCTCGAGGGGGGAGGGAATGAGAGCCTCGATCTGCGCCTAGACTTCACCTCCCCCCTCGAGGGGGAGGTCGGCGCGTCCTTCGGCCGCGGGCCTCATCCTGAGCCTGTCGAAGGAGAGGCCCACGGCTCAGGATGGGGGCGCCGGGTGGGGGGCGTCCGCGAAGCGGACGGCGTGACAGGCCCGTTTGTTCGCTTGCTGGATGGAAGCGGCCCATGACCGGTTTGCGGGCCAGGCAGAAGGCGGATCGCGAGCAGCGCATCCTGCGCGCGGCGGCGGAGCAGTTCCGCCAGGTCGGCTACGAGCGCGCCCGCATCGAGACCATCGCGGCGCTGGCCGAGGTCTCGCCCGGCACGGTCTATAACTACTACGAGAACAAGGGCGACCTGCTGGTGGCCATCGTCGCCATGGAGGTCAACGAGGTGCTGAACGCCGGCGCCGTGCTGGTCGCCGATCCGCCCGGCGATGTGGCGCGGGCGGTCAACGAGCTGATCTCGATCTATCTGGACCACTCGCTGGTCTATCTCAGCAAGGAGATGTGGCGCAATGCCATGGCGATCACCACGCAGCAGCCGGAGACGCGCTTCGGTCGTGCCTACAACCAGCTCGACGTGCGCCTGGCCAAGCAGGTCTGCGGCCTGATCGCCCGCTTGCAGGCAGCCGGCCTGGTCAGGCCGGCGGTCGACGCGGACGCGGTCGGCGAGATGGTCTTCAACAACACCAACATGATGTTCACCATCTTCGTGAAACAGGACCAGATGAGCCTCGACAGCCTGAAGGCCACCATCGCCCGCCAGAACGCGCCGCTGCTGCAGGCGATCCGGGCCGACCTTGCCGCGGCCGCCGGCCCGGGGTAAGCAGATGCCATGACTGCCCCCAACAACCCTGGCCGCCTCGTCATCGCCCTGGCCCAGCTCAACCCGACCGTCGGCGACATCGCCGGCAACGTCGCGCTGGCGCGCCAGGCGCGGGCCGAGGCCGCGGCAGCGGGCGCCGACCTGCTGGTGCTGAGCGAGCTCTTCCTGGTCGGCTATCCGCCCGAGGACCTGGTGCTGAAGCCGCTGTTCGTCGCCGAGGCCCAGGCCGCCGCCGAGCAGCTCGCCAAGGACACGGTCGACGGCGGGCCCGGCATCGTGATCGGCCTGCCCTGGCGCGAGGCGGGCGGCGACATGCCGATGCGCCGGCACGTCTACAATGCCGTGGCGCTGCTCGACGAGGGCGAGATCAAGGCGCTGCGCTACAAATACGACCTGCCGAACTACGGCGTGTTCGACGAGAAGCGCGTCTTCAAGCAGGGGCCCTTGCCCGGCCCGATCAACTTCCGCGGCGTGCGGCTCGGCGTGCCGATCTGCGAGGACATCTGGACCGAGGAGGTCTGCGAGTGTCTGGAGGAATCCGGCGCCGAGATCCTGATCGTGCCGAACGGCTCGCCCTACGAGATGGACAAGCCGGACGAACGCATGATGCATGCCGTGGCGCGAGTCACCGAGACCGCTCTGCCGATGATCTATCTCAACCAGGTCGGCGGCCAGGACGAGCTGGTGTTCGACGGCAGCTCCTTCGTGCTCGACAGCGCATGCGAGATCAGGGTGCAGCTGCCGGCCTTCGAGCCCGCCATCGTCTCGACCGTCTGGACGCGCGGTGCTGACGAGCGCTGGCACTGCGAGACAGGGCCCATCACGGCACCCGACGGCGGCATGGAGCCGGTCTATCGCGCGCTCATGCTGGGCCTGCGCGACTACGTCAACAAGAACGGCTTCCCCGGGGTGATTCTCGGCCTCTCGGGCGGCATCGATTCGGCGCTCTCGGCCGCGATCGCGGTCGACAGCCTGGGGCCGGATCGCGTGCATTGCGTCATGATGCCTTCGCCCTACACCAGCCAGGACAGCCTGGACGACGCGGCCGAGGCGGCGGCATTGCTCGGCACTTCGCTCGACCAGGTCGGCATCGAGCCGGCCATGCAGGCCTTCCAGGCCATGCTGCAGCCGATCTTCAACGGCCGCGCGCCTGACACCACGGAAGAGAACATCCAGGCCCGCTCGCGCGGCATCACGCTGATGGCGCTGTCCAACAAGCTCGGCCACATGCTGCTGTCGACCGGCAACAAGTCGGAGATGTCGGTCGGCTACGCCACGCTCTATGGCGACATGTGCGGCGGCTACAACGTGCTGAAGGACGTCTACAAGACCACGGTCTACCAGCTGTCGCGCTGGCGCAACCAGGCGACGCCGCGCGGCGGCCTGGGCCCGGCCGGCCGCGTCATCCCCGAGCGCATCATCACCAAGGCGCCCTCGGCCGAGCTGAAGCCGAACCAGACAGACCAGGACAGCCTGCCGCCCTACGACGTGCTGGACGACATCCTGACCGGCCTGGTCGAGGCCGAGCTGGGCGTCGAGGACATCGTCGCCCGCGGCCACGACCGTGCCACGGTGCTGCGCGTCTGGCGCATGCTCGACACGGCCGAGTACAAGCGCCGCCAGGCGGCCCCGGGGGTCAAGATCACGTCGCGCGCCTTCGGCCGCGGCCGCCGCTACCCCATCACCAACGCCTTCAGGGGGCCGGTGTAGGCGGCTTTCGTGGCCATGGCGGAGCGCTAGTCACCCCCCTCCCAACCTCCCCCCGTCAAGGGGGGAGGGGAAGTCAGCGCCGCCGCCAAGTCATTCCCCCCCCTCGACGGAGGAGGCGACGACCGGCGGGCAGCTCCCAATTCTCCTCCCCCCTTGACGGGGGGAGGCTGGGAGGAGGGTGGGCCGCGCAGCGGCACGAGCGGCACAACATGCCCGACTTGGCCTGAGCGGCGGTTTCTGGCAGAGAGGGGCCACTCTTGCTGGCGGAGAGATTGGGCATGAGCGAGGCAGCGGCGGCTGCGGTGGAAGAAGGCAGGCGGGACTTCATCCGCGACATCATGCGCGCCGACCTCAAGGCCGGGCGGGTCAAGGAGGTCATCACCCGCTTCCCGCCCGAGCCGAACGGCTACCTGCACATCGGCCATGCCAAGTCCATGTGCCTCAACTTCGGCGTGGCGGCCGAGTTCGGCGGCCATTGCAACCTGCGCTTCGACGACACCAACCCGACCAAGGAGGAGATGGAGTACATCGAGGCGATCCAGCACGACGTGCGCTGGCTCGGCTTCGACTGGGGCCAGCACCTCTACTTCGCCTCCGACAATTTCGAGCAGCTCTACGACTGGGCCGAGCAGCTGATCCGCGACGGCAAGGCCTACGTCGACGACCTGACGGCCGACGAGATCCGCGCGTATCGTGGCACGCTGACCGAGCCGGGTCGCGCCAGCCCCTACCGCGACCGCAGCGCCGAGGAGAACCTCGATCTCTTTCGCCGCATGCGGGCCGGCGAGTTCCCGAACGGCGCGCGGGTGCTCAGGGCCAGGATCGACATGGCCTCGGGCAACATCAACCTGCGCGACCCGGTGCTCTACCGCATCCTGCACGCGCACCATCCGCGCACCGGCGACGCCTGGTGCCTCTATCCGACCTACGACTACGCGCACGGCCAGTCGGACGCGATCGAGGGCGTGACCCACTCGATCTGCACGCTGGAGTTCGAAGACCACCGGCCGCTCTACGACTGGCTGATCGACAACCTGCCGGTGCCCTCGCGGCCGCGGCAGTACGAGTTCGCGCGGCTCAACCTGTCGCACACGGTGCTGTCCAAGCGGCGCCTGATCCAGCTGGTGCAGGAGAAGCGCGTCAAGGGCTGGGACGATCCGCGCATGCCGACGTTGACCGGCCTGCGCCGGCGCGGCATTCCGCCCGCGGCGATCCGCGACTTCATCGGCCGCATCGGCGTCGCCAAGGCCGACAACCTGGTCGAGATCGGCCTGCTCGAGCACTGCGTGCGCGAGCTCCTGAACAAGAGCGCGCAGCGCCGCATGGCCGTGCTGCGCCCCCTCAAGGTGGTGATCGAGAATTATCCCGAGGGGGAAAGCGAGCTGCTCGACGCGGTCAATAACCCCGAGGATCCGGCCGCCGGCACGCGCCAGGTGCCCTTCGGCCGTGAGCTCTGGATCGAGCGCGACGACTTCATGGAGGACCCGCCGAAGAAGTTCTTCCGCCTGGCGCCGGGCCGCGAGGTGCGCCTGCGCTACGCCTATTTCATCACCTGCAACGAGGTGGTGAAGGACGCGAACGGCGAACCGCTCGAGCTGCGCTGCAGCTACGACCCGGCGACGCGCGGCGGCGACGCGCCCTACGGCCGCAAGGTCAAGGGCACGCTGCACTGGGTTTCGGCGGCCGATGCGCGCCCGGCCGAGATCCGGCTCTACGACCATCTCTTCACGGCCGAGGTGCCGGGCGCGGCAAGCGGCGACGCCTTCGACGACCTCAATCCCGACTCGCTGCAGCTGCTGCAGGGCTGCCTGCTGGAGCCGAGCCTGGCCGGGATGGCGCCGGGCGAGGCGCTGCAGTTCGAGCGCCTGGGCTACTTCTGCCTCGACCCCGACAGCCGCCCCGACAAGCTGGTCTTCAATCGTACCGTCTCGCTCAAGGACTCCTGGGCCAAGATCCAGAAGCAGGGGTGAGGGCGGGCGCGTCTTCTGCCGACAAACCACCCCCCTCCTGACCTCCCCCCGTCAAGGGGGGAGGAACGCAGCGGCGCGGCTCCACTTCTCCCTCCCCCTTGACGGGGGAGGGCCGGGGAGGGGGTGAAACGCCGCCGTTGCAGGACTATGCGTGGTCAGCAATGAACTGCAGCTCGTGCCGATTTTCACAGGCCAGGCGAGGCCTTAGCCGCTATGCTTCGCTCTGGCCGAATTGGAGCCGCGGGGGATGAGCGAGCAGGGCGGCAAACAGGGGCGCTTTCAGTATCTGCGCGAGGGCGAGGGCGTGGCGCTGCTGCTCGCCGTGCCGCCGCTCACCGTTGCGGTGCTGGCGCAGCTGCTGTTCGAGATCAGCGCCTATGACCTGGTGGCCCTGGGTGAGGAGGTGGCCAGTCATCTCAAAACCATGGAGGCGCCTGATCTGGCGGGCCGCCTTGCACTGGCCGACGGCCGGGTGCTCTGGACCCTCGCGGTCTTCCTGCATCTGACTGCGGGGCTCGGCCTCACCGGGCTCGCGGTCACCATCCTCTGCCGCTCGATATCGCTCCGCGGCCTGCGCTATTTCGTGCCGATCGGCGTGGTGCTGATCGTGGGCGGCGTCGCCGGCTTTGCCCTGGCCGCGGCACTCAAATCGCCGATCAGTGGCCTGTTCAGCTTCACCTACGACAGCCTGATGGCCATGCCGGGCGTGCCGGCCAGCTTCCTCGTCGCCGCCAGGATCGAGGTCGTGCTACTCAACGTACTGTCGATCGTAGCGCCGGTCAGCGGCCTGATGGCGGCCTGCAGCACCCTGGCGCCGCCGCGCAATGGGGTGAGGGCCGACCTGAGTTTCCTCGCCAGCCAGGTCAAGTCGCTGAAGGCGCTGGTCGTGATCGGCTCGATCTACATGGTGACCGGCGTGCTGCACCTGGGGGTCTGGCTGCGCTGGCCGGGCACCCTGGTCGACGGCGACGCCCTGGCGAGCCAGATTCACGACCACGCCATGGCGATGAGCCTCTACTGGGGCGGCGCCTTCTCGGTGCTGATCGCCGCCTTCTACGCGCCGGCCATGGTGGCGCTCAACCGGCGTGCCGGCGCGATCATTGCCGCCACCATGAAGGACTCGACGGGCGGCCTGACGCCGCGCCAGTTCCTGGAGGACCACGGCCTGTCGCTGAACGTCTCCAAGCAGCTCCCCCAGATCGTCGCCGTCCTGGCGCCGCTCCTGGCCGGCCCGATCGGCGCCGCCGTCGTCGACCTCGCCCGGGTCCTGCCGGGGGCTCAGTGAAAGGAGGGGGCTGTCGTCTATATGTTTTGTCATCACCGGGCTTGACCCGGCGATCCAGAGTTTGTCGGCGCCATTTCCTGGATGCCCGGATCAAGTCCCATAGGCGCTAAGTTAAGTCGCCGAGCGGACCAGATCGCTTCAATGTCATTCCCGCGAAAGCGGGAATCCATGGTTACGAGCCCCGTTGCTTGCCCTGTGGACCCCCGCTTTCGCGGGGGTGACAATCGAGAAGGTGCGACGAAGACGCTCCTAACTTAGCGCCTATGGGAGCAGGTCCGGGCATGACAAACTGAGTTGTGACACGGATGAACACGGATAAACACGAATAAAAAGAACCAGTTAGCAATTCGGTACGAGCGCGACTGCACTGATCCGACTCATTCGGACCTATGCCTGTATTCTTGTGTATTCGTGTCCATCCGTGTCCATCCGTGTCAAATCTTCCTCCGAACAGCGCCCTTTACCCCGCTGCCGGGCTTGGCTAGCGTGCGGGCCATGCTCACTCTCGCCCGGCGATGTATCGGCAGGCTATAGGCGGCGCGGCGCGCCGTCCTTTCGCTTGCCCTTATGGGCGTCCCGCAGGCTGCCGAGAGTGAGGTCCACCCCATGCCCCTGCAGCTCACCAACACGCTGACCCGCAAGAAGCAGGTCTTCGAGCCGATCGATCCGCAGAACGTGCGCCTCTACGTCTGCGGCCCGACGGTCTACGACTTCGCCCACATCGGCAACGCCCGGCCGGTGGTGGTGTTCGACGTGCTGTTCCGCCTGCTGCGCCAACTCTATGGCGCCGGGCACGTGACCTACGCGCGCAATATCACCGACGTGGACGACAAGATCATCAACGCGGCCCGGGAGTCGGGCGAGCCGATCGACGCGATCACGGCGCGCACCACCAAGGCCTTCCACGACGACATGGCGGCGCTCGGCGCGCTGGAGCCCACGGTCGAGCCGCGCGCCACCCAGCACATCCCGCAGATGATCGCGCTGATCGAGCGGCTGATCGAACGCGGCCACGCCTATTCCGCCCCCGAGGGAGTTGGCGGCCACGTGCTTTTCTCGGTGCCCTCGGACGAGGACTACGGCGTGCTGTCGCGGCGCAATCGCGACGAGATGATCGCCGGCGCCCGCGTCGATGTCGCGCCCTACAAGAAGGACCCGGCGGACTTCGTGCTGTGGAAGCCCTCGACAGCGGAGCAGCCGGGCTGGGACAGTCCCTGGGGCCGCGGCCGTCCCGGCTGGCACATCGAGTGCTCGGCCATGAGCGCGGCACACCTGGGCGAGACCTTCGACATCCACGGCGGCGGCCAGGACCTGATCTTTCCGCACCACGAGAACGAGTTGGCGCAGTCGACCTGCGGCACCGACGGCAAGTTCGCCCGCACCTGGATGCACAACGGCTACGTCATCGTCGGCGGCGAGAAGATGTCCAAGTCGCTCGGCAACTTCTTCACCGTGCGGCAGCTGCTCGAGGAGGACGACTGGCCGGGCGAGGCGCACAAGAAGGGCGAGGCGATCCGCCTGACGCTGCTCTCGGCGCACTACCGCCAGCCACTCGACTTCACCCGCGACAAGCTGGCCGACGCCAAGGCGCAGCTCGACCGCCTGTACGGCGCGCTGCGCCATGCGAGTGACGTGAAGCCGGCCAAGGGCGAGCTGCCGGCGGGCGTGGTGGCGGCGCTGAAAGACGACCTAAACACGCCGCTGGCACTGGCCCAGCTGCACGAGCTGGCCGGCGAGCTGAACAAGGCAAAGGACGATCTGGCGAAGGCGGACCTCGGAGGCCAGTTACGGGCCGGCTGCGCGCTGCTGGGTCTGCTCGACAAGAACGCGGAAGACTGGTTCCAGGGCGGTGGTGGTGATCAGGACGCAGCCGAGATCGAATCCCTCATCACTGCTCGCAACGACGCCCGCAAGGCCAAAAACTTCGCCGAGGCCGACCGCATCCGCGACGAGCTGGCGGCCAAGGGCATCGTGCTGGAGGATTCCGCAGGCGGCACCACCTGGCGCCGGGCGGGCTGACGGGGCGGGGCGGGGCCGGCGATGGTCAGTCGGGCGCGCGCTCGGCGGTCTGCGGCTCGGTCTGCTCGGCCTTGCGCTGCTCGGCCTTCTCGCGCTTGGCTTCCTCGCGCGCGGCTTTCTTCGCGGCCTTGTCTCTCTGCCGCTCCATGCGCTCGAACCGGTAGTTGGGTTTGCGTGGCATGTCTCTCCTTTCGGCGAGGGTGAGTTGCGGCGGCGACCATCGATCAGGGCAGCACCCGGCAGCGCGACGCCGAGCGTCGCGGCCGTAGATCGCGTCTTCGGCATACCGAAGGCCGTACCGACACTCTGGCCGCGGCGGCCTGGCATTGCAAACTCTTCCTTGCGCCGCCAAGGGCGGAACCGGTGGAATTGAGGGCCTCTTTGGGTACACCTAGGGGCGCTTGTGCAAGCCAGGGAAGCCGGTGTATGCTCTTGAGGTGATGGCTGTTATTGAAACGGCGGACCTCGCTTGGCCGCACTGCGTCTGGACGAGACTCTTCCTGAAATGGTCAGCTGCCACCTCGTTGGAGCGCCGTGCTCCCGCGGGTAATTTGGCATGGGACTCCGAATAGATGACAATAGGCACCGTGAAGTTCTTCAACACCACGAAGGGTTTTGGGTTCATCTCGCCGAGCGATGGATCGAAGGACGTCTTCGTGCATATCTCGGCCGTGGAACAGTCCGGCATCGGCTACCTGAGCGAAGGCCAGAAGGTTAGCTTCGAGGTCCAGCAGGACCCGCGCGGACCGAAGGCCGTCAACCTGCAGGCCGCCGACTAGCGCGGCTGAGCCGCAGTAGAGATAAGGGCCGCTCGTCGAGCGGCCCTTCTCGATTTCGGCAGCCCGTTCCTCGCCCAGGGCTTCTCAATCGCCAAGGCCGGCATGAGGGCCGAATTGGTAGCGAGACCCCTGGTCTAATACGCCGTCTCGAATCCAGAGACTCATGGCCCATCCTTCGAGACGCGTTCTTCGAACGCTCCTCAGGATGAGGAATGGCGCTCTATATTAACAGCCTACCACCTCATGCTGAGGAGCCGCGTGCCCGCAGGAGCGGGCCTTGGCCCGCAAGCGGCGTCTCGAAGCATGGGAGCCCGGTCAGCTTGGAATCCCAGGTGAGCGGGCCGGCGGCGTG